>CAOKQK010000020.1 GCA_948470905.1 uncultured Lachnospiraceae bacterium
CAAGCCAGGGCTAATGTTATAAATTTTTCGGGACATTTTCAAAAATGCTTGACAGCCCCGGCGTTTGATTGCCTCAAAATATTGGCTTCATATGGTTCAATTATTATAGTTACAGTTCCTTATCGTCAACTGGGAAGGATTTTTTTGATTTTATAGACGAAAGTCGTCTTATAACTTCTCAAAAGCCTTTATAGTACTGGCCAGTGTAGCTGCCTACTACATATGCAAGTGGCTGGACGGAGAGGAATAGGCGGCAACAGAGCAAGGCTGGTTGACTTCTCCAGGTAAAAGAAGGAGAGCCCCCGGGAGTACGGCAATACTTCCGGGGGCTCGTTCCTTTTGTGCCGTATGGACACTGCTATCTTTTTTGCCTAGAAAGAATATACCACATGTTCCAGGCAAAATCAAGTATATGCGTTAAAAAGAAATCTTATTCAGGCGTAAGGCATAAGGGAAAAGCCTTATATATTCAGCATACACAGCGCACAGTAAGGGTATAAGGCACAGCACCACAGCCCAGGGCATAGGCGCGCATAGTACCATAGCACAGCACAGCCCGCCTTGGCGGTGTCAGTGGTGTTAATGTCAATGTACTCGGCAATCCGGCGGAACTCGTCCGCAAACTTGAAATGTGCGCTAATATTACCGTTTTCGTAGACCTTGATGCGGTCTGCCAAGTCCGTGAGGATTTCACGGGTCAGCGTTTCGATGCTTTGATATATTGCAAAGGCTACCAGCGCGGGGGGGCTTTCCGGCAGGCGGTTCAGCGCGTTTTGCAGATGGCAGGAGAAAGATATTTCATCAGAGCTTCTAAGGGGTGAAAGCACCCTGGTAAGAGAGCGGCAAATAAAAAGTGAACAAAATGCAAACAAATGTTCGTTTTATATAGACAAATGGGAGGTGATGTGCTATAATGAAACTCGATTTTGATTACCGGATTATCTGTGTCGTTTTCCGTGTTTATGCAGTACGGAAAAACAGGAGCGGTGTCAAAAATTCGTCGTGAGGGTATTTTTAACCAAAACTGGAAATGTGGCACGACGGATATCTGTCTAATAGACGAACTATTCTGACTATGGAAAATGCGAAAAAAGCTTTGCACAGGAGGTGATTTTAAGCCGATGTTGTTCAAATTGCACAGTGAATACAAGCCCACCGGCGACCAGCCCCAGGCCATCGCGGATCTGGTGGAGGGTTTCAGGCAGGGCAACCAATTCCAGACCTTGCTGGGGGTAACGGGCAGTGGCAAGACCTTCACCATGGCAAACGTCATCGCCCAGCTGAACAAGCCCACTTTGGTAATAGCGCACAATAAGACGCTTGCGGGCCAGCTTTACGGCGAGTTCAAGGAGTTCTTCCCCGAGAACGCGGTGGAATATTTTGTGTCCTATTATGATTATTATCAGCCGGAGGCTTATGTGCCGTCTTCGGACACTTATATTGCCAAGGATTCCGCCATCAATGACGAGATTGACAAGCTGCGCCTGTCGGCTACGGCGTCTTTGACGGAGAGGCGGGATGTGGTGGTGGTGGCGAGTGTGTCCTGTATTTATGGCCTGGGCAGTCCGGAGGAATTCGAGGGGATGTCGGTTTCCTTAAGGCCGGGGATGACCAAGGACAGGGATCAGGTGTTGAGGGAGCTGGTGGACATTCAGTATACCCGCAATGATATGGATATGCAGAGAGGATGCTTCCGGGTCCACGGGGATGTGGTGGAGGTGTATCCTGCCCAGGGCGGGGATTATTTTATACGGATCGAGTTTTTTGGGGATGAGATAGACAGGATCTGCCAGGTGGAGCCCTTGTCAGGCAAGGTGCATGCTACGCTGAACCATACGATCATCTATCCCGCGTCCCACTATGTGGTTCCCATTGAGAAGATCAAGGCGGCGTGTGTAAATATTGAGAAGGAGCTGGAGGAGCGGGTCAATTATTTCAAGGGTGAGGACAAGCTTATCGAGGCTCAGCGCATTGCGGAGCGGACAAACTTTGACATCGAAATGATGCGTGAGACGGGCTTCTGCTCCGGCATTGAGAATTATTCCAGGCATCTGAGCTTCATGGAGCCGGGGGCGCCGCCCATGACGCTGTTGGATTTCTTTCGGGATGATTTCCTGATCATTGTAGATGAGTCCCATATGACGGTTCCCCAGATCAGGGGGATGTATGCGGGCGACCGTTCCCGGAAGATGACGCTGGTGGATTATGGATTCCGGCTGCCGTCGGCGCTGGACAACCGTCCTCTTAATTTTGAAGAATTTGAGTCGCATATTGATCAGATGCTGTTTGTGTCTGCCACGCCCTCGGACTATGAGGCGGCACATGAGCTTCTGCGGACGGAGCAGATCATCCGTCCCACAGGGCTTCTGGATCCGGAGGTGGATGTGCGTCCTGTGGAGGGTCAGATCGATGACCTGATCGGCGAGGTCAATAAGGAGGTTGAGAAGCATAATAAGGTGCTGATCACCACCCTGACCAAGCGGATGGCGGAGGACCTCACCGATTATATGAAGGAGGTGGGGATCCGGGTAAAGTATCTGCATTCGGATATTGACACCCTGGAGCGTGCGGAAATCATCCGGGATATGCGTCTGGATGTGTTTGACGTGCTGGTGGGCATCAACCTTCTGCGGGAGGGGCTGGATATCCCGGAGATTTCGCTGGTTGCCATACTGGACGCGGACAAGGAAGGATTTCTGCGGAGCAGTACTTCCCTGATCCAGACCGTGGGGCGTGCGGCGCGTAATGCCGAGGGGCATGTCATTATGTATGCGGACACGATTACGGATTCCATGCGGGTGGCCCTGGATGAGACGAACCGCAGGCGTGAGATCCAGATGAAATATAATGAGGAGCACGGCATCACGCCCCAGACCATCAAGAAGGCGGTAAGGGACCTGATCAGCATTTCCAAGGTGATCGCAAAGGAGGAGATGCGCTTCGAGAAGGATCCGGAATCCATGAACCGCAAGGAGCTGGAGAAGCTGGTGGCGGATATCCAGAAGAAGATGCAGAAGGCGGCTGCGGACCTGAATTTCGAGGCAGCGGCAGAGCTTCGTGACAAGATGATAGAACTCAAGCAGAAGCTGCAGGAGATGGATCGGGAGGAATGAGGTGGGAGAGTTGAGTACAGGTTGGAGTAAAAAGAAATTTCTGACAGCGGCAGCGGTGGTGCTGATCATTCATGCAGCCTTTTTCCTGTTTTTCGGGACGCGTAAGGCGGCATTTCATGAGGATGAATATTTTACTTATTACCTCGGCGCTGGTCATGATGTAGTCAATCCATACGGATCGATCCAGGAAAAGACAGGGCAGGAGCTTCTGGAAAATTTCACAGTGACAGAGGAGCACAGGTTCCGTTTCGACAGGGTAGTGGGGATTTCGTCCACGGATGTGCATCCTCCGCTGTACTATATGAGCCTGCATTTCCTGATGTCATTGTTCCCGCATCAGTTTTATAAGTGGTTCGGAATTTTGCTCAACGGTTTCTACTCCCTGGTGGCATGTGCAGGTATTATGTTCTTTGTCTGCAGGCTGGACAAGGGTCGGCACCGGTACTTCCTGGCACTGCTGACAGGGCTTTTGTATGCGGTCCATCCCGCTTCGATCAGCGGGGTCATGTTCAACAGGATGTATACCATGAGTGCCATGTGGACAGTATTGTATATGGTTGTCATGATATTGTTGATGGAGGACCTGACATGCGGGCGGAAGCGTTTTGCAGTGCTTACCCTGTGCGGTGCGGCAATCTGCGGCCTTGCGTTTCTGACGCATTATTTCTGTATGTATAATCTGTTTTTCCTGACGCTGGGCTTTTGCCTCTATGGATTGTTCCGGAAGCTGCGTTATAAGGAAAAGTGCTTTGTGAGGATGCTGGTCTATGGGGTCAGCATGGTTGCGGCGATCGGTCTGGCGATCCTGGTCTTTCCCGCGTCTATGGAACAGATCTTCGACGGAGAGCAGGGGGAGGGAGCTTTTTATGGGCTGCTTCACATACCCACATCATATATGCTTGAGCTGTTCCTGCCCGTTTTAAATCATAATTTCTTTGCGGGAATAATGTATCCTGCACTTGTGATTCTGGTGCTTGCACTGATCGTCCGGGGGATATTGCGGGTGAAGCGGGGAAGGAAGACGGAAGGGGATGTGAGTACCGCCGTTATCACAATCGGTCTATTGTCTTCTGTGGTCATAGTCTGGCTGCTGTGCAAGACGTCACAGTTTCTGGGAGATGCCGCCAGCCGGTATTTTTATCCTGCAGCCGCCCTGATCCTGCCGCTGTTGGTCTACAGCATCTGCGGGACATTTATGGAAGCGGCGGACCTGCTGTCAGCAAAGTGGGCAAAAGCGGCTGTCTGCGGAGTCCTTTCTGTGCTTGTACTGCTTCCTGCCATTGTGGGACATATACAGGGCAACGTGCTTTTTCTGTACCGGGATAAGCTGGAAACGCTCCAATACGCCCGGGATAACGCACAGTATCCGCTTGTGATGGTATACAACCAGGACACGAGATACAAGACGTGGTACATCGCCAATGAAACATGGCCCTATGAAAATGTGATATTTATCAGGGATGATGAGGATGCCACTGTCCTGGACAGCGAGCTTTTGAGGACGGCGGAAAAGCTGATCGTATATATGGACAATCCTGTGCAGATATTGGACCGCTTGGTGGCACAGAATGAAAATCTGAGTTCCTGGTCGCTTCTGCGGCATGATTTTCATTATTTTGTCTATGTGGTGGAATGAGACATTTACCAATCCTTTTACAGAGTACGCAAAGAACACAAGTGCGGGCAGGGGAGTATAAAGTGTGGAAGTAAATTTCCATACAATAGCTTTTTTAAGAAAAGAATTCTATTGTCACGAATATTGAATGGTATGTGTAAAGAGGGGGCTGCACACCCTCTTATGAAGCACGCAGAGAGGTATAACCATGGAAGAAGCCAGGAAGATACGTTCCCGGAGGCAGAGCTCCCGGGGGCAGGACAGGGATGAGTATATCAGGATAAGGGGTGCGAATGAGCATAATCTGAAGAATATTGATGTGGATATTCCCAGGAATGAAATGGTGGTGCTGACGGGATTGTCGGGTTCCGGCAAGTCGTCCCTTGCCTTTGACACCATTTATGCCGAGGGGCAGAGGCGTTACATGGAGTCTCTTTCCTCCTATGCAAGGATGTTCCTTGGGCAGATGGAGAAGCCAAATGTGGAGAAGATCGAAGGGCTGTCGCCTGCCATCTCCATTGACCAGAAATCCACGAACCGTAATCCGCGTTCCACGGTGGGGACGGTGACGGAGATTTATGATTATTTCCGTCTGCTGTATGCCAGGATCGGCATACCACATTGCCCTAACTGCGGAAGGGAGATACACAGGCAGACCGTGGACCAGATGGTGGACCAGATCATGGCGTTGCCGGAGGGTACGAAGCTGCAGCTTCTGGCGCCTGTGGTCAGGGGCCGCAAGGGGCAGCATGAGAAGGTGCTGGAGCGCGCCAAGAAAAGCGGCTATGTGCGCGTGCGGGTAGACGGCAGCCTGTATGAGCTGACGGAGGAGATTTCCCTGGACAAGAATATCAAGCATAATATTGATATTGTGGTGGATCGTCTGATGGTGAAGGAAGGCATACAGCGCCGTCTGGCGGATTCGGTGGAGAATGTGCTGGACCTTGCGGACGGGCTGCTAGTGGCGGACGTCATCGGGGGCGAGCCCATGACTTTCAGCCAGAGCTTCTCCTGTCCGGACTGCGGGGTGGGCATCAGCGAGATAGAACCCAGGAGTTTCTCATTCAACAATCCCTTCGGCGCCTGTCCGGTCTGTGTGGGACTGGGCTACAAGATGGAGTTTGACGAGGATCTCATGATCCCGGACAAGTCACTGAGCATAAACCAGGGCACCATCGCCGTCACGGGCTGGCAGTCCTGCACGGACAAGGGCAGCTTTACCAATGCAATCCTGCAGGCGCTGAGTAAGGAGTATGGTTTTGATCTGGACACGCCCTTTGAAAAATATCCGGAAAAGGTGAAGGAAATCCTTCTGCGCGGGACGGACGGCAGGGAGGTGGAGGTTCATTATCAGAGCCAGAGAGGCAACGGCGTGTATCGGGTTGCCTTTGAGGGGCTGGCGCGCAATGTGGAGCGCAAGTATAAGGAGACTTTTTCCGAGACTATGAAGCAGGAGTATGAAACTTTTATGCGCATCACGCCCTGTAAGGAATGTAAGGGAATGCGCCTGAAAAAAGAGGCTCTGGCGGTAACGATCTGTGATAAGAATATTTATGAGATAACGAACATGCCCATACATGAACTCTTTCAATTTACAGGGGATATGCAGTTGACAAACCAGCAGCTGCTGATAGGCAGGCAGATACTCAAGGAGATACGGGCGAGGGTCGGCTTTCTGGTGGATGTGGGGCTGGAATATCTGTCGCTTTCCAGGGCTACCGGCACCTTGTCCGGAGGGGAGGCACAGCGGATACGTCTTGCCACCCAGATCGGCTCCGGGCTGGTAGGGGTGTGTTATATCCTGGACGAGCCCAGCATCGGGCTGCATCAGCGGGACAATGACAAGCTGCTCAACACATTGAAGAGCCTCCGGGATCTGGGGAACACTCTGATCGTGGTGGAGCATGATGAGGATACCATGCTGGAGGCGGACTATGTGGTGGATATCGGGCCGGGGGCAGGGTCCCACGGCGGGGAGGTCGTGGCATGCGGCACTGCGGAGGAGATCATGAAGATCCCGGAGTCAGTCACGGGGAAATATCTCAGCGGCGAGCTGGCGGTTCCGGTGCCAGACAGGCGCAGAGAGCCCAGCGGCTGGATCAAGGTGCTGGGGGCACAGGAGAACAACCTGAAAAATATTAATGTGGAATTCCCTTTGGGGGTTTTGACCTGTGTCACCGGTGTGTCCGGTTCCGGCAAGAGTTCCCTGGTAAATGAGATCCTTTATAAGCATCTGGCAAGGGATCTGAACAGGGCGCGCTGTATCCCCGGCAGACATAAGGGGATCGAGGGGATAGAGCAGCTGGACAAGGTGATCAATATAGACCAGTCGCCCATCGGCAGGACGCCGCGCTCCAACCCGGCAACCTACACCGGGCTGTTCGACCAGATCAGGGATCTTTTTGCCTCCACTGCAGACGCAAAGGCAAAGGGGTATGGCAAGGGAAGGTTCAGCTTTAACGTCAAGGGCGGGCGCTGTGAGGCGTGCGGCGGCGACGGCATCATCAAGATTGAGATGCATTTCCTGCCGGATGTCTATGTGCCCTGTGAGGTCTGCGGCGGCAAGCGGTACAACCGGGAGACTCTGGAGGTGAAGTATAAGGGGAAGAGTATTTTTGACGTGCTGGACATGACAGTGGAGGAGGCGCTTCCCTTCTTTGAGAATCTGCCTTCCATCCGCAACAAGATCCAGACCCTGTACGACGTGGGGCTTTCCTATGTGAAGCTGGGGCAGCCCTCCACCACTCTGTCCGGCGGCGAGGCACAGCGTATCAAGCTTGCCACGGAGCTCTCGAAGCGCAGCACCGGGCGGACCATCTATATTTTGGACGAGCCTACAACAGGGCTGCACTTTGCGGATGTACACAGGCTGGTGGAGATCCTGCACAGGCTTGCGGACGCAGGCAACAGCGTGGTGGTAATCGAGCACAATCTGGACGTGATCAAGACGGCGGACTATATTATCGACATCGGACCGGAAGGCGGGGACCGGGGCGGCACCGTGATCGCCAGAGGGACGCCGGAGGAGATTGCAAAGAACAAAAAGTCCTACACGGGCGCTTATGTGAAGAAGATGCTGGACAAGGCAAAGCGCCAGCAGGCCTGAGGACAGGTGCAAAAGGGGTCTGCGGGGAAAGGACAGATACGAAAGGGACCGGAAGGGAAAGGACAGGTGCGGAAGGGGTCTGCGTGGAGAGAATATGTGCAAAAGGGGTCTGTGTGGAAAGGACAGGTACGGAAGGGACCGGGTGCGAAAAGCGTTCTGCGGTTTCATAAAAAAATGATTCAGACGGTTAAGTATCGGGAGTTTTGAGCCGATATATATGTTTGCAAGGATGCATCAGGCGGGCACAGGAGTGAGCCCTTCTTTTGCATCCTGTTTTATATAAATGGTAGCCGACGATATTCTGCAATGCAGAGAAGACTGCGGAAGGCATGGCTTTGCTAAAAATTAAGAAAAATTTTTAATCTGCCTCTATGAAAATGGTGAGATTTCGGTTATAATGAAAAATGTATGACCAGAATTAGCTGTGTAGGTGTAAATTCATTTTCAAAATAGATAGGGAAATGATCAGGAAGGGGTAGAGTTTTATGCAGTGTACGGATATCGGAATTGACTTGGGGACTGCCAGCATTTTAGTATACATTAGAGGGAAGGGTGTCGTTTTAAAGGAGCCTTCGGTGGTTGCTTTTGACAGAGATACCAACAGAATAAAGGCGATCGGAGAGGATGCAAGGCTGATGCTGGGAAGGACGCCCGGAAATATCGTCGCGGTCAGGCCTTTGCGTCAGGGCGTTATTTCTGACTATACCGTGACGGAAAGGATGATGAAATATTTTATTCAGAAGGCACTGGGCAAGAGGGCATTTCGGAAGCCGCGCATTGCCGTGTGTGTTCCCAGCGGAGTTACGGAGGTAGAGAAAAAGGCTGTTGAGGATGCGACCTACCAGGCGGGGGCGCGCGAGGTGGCGATCATTGAGGAGCCCATTGCGGCTGCTATCGGCGCGGGAATTGATATTTCAAAGCCCTGCGGAAATATGATCGTGGATATCGGCGGCGGTACGTCCGACATCGCGGTGATTTCCCTGGGGGGCACTGTGGTAAGCGCTTCCATAAAGATTGCAGGCGACGATTTTGATGAGGCCATCGTCCGGTATATGAGAAAAAAACATAATCTGCTGATCGGTGAGCGGACGGCAGAGGATTTGAAGATAAAGATCGGCACCGCATACAAGCGGGCGGAGGCTGATTATATGGATGTGCGCGGGCGCAACCTGGTGACGGGTCTGCCAAAGACGGTCAAGGTTTCTTCCGAGGAGACGGAGGAGGCGCTGCGGGAGACTACGGCCCAGATCGTGGAAACCATCCACAGCGTTTTGGAGAAGACGCCGCCTGAGCTTGCGGCGGATATTGCGGACAGGGGGATTGTCCTCACAGGGGGCGGTAGCCTTCTAAGGGGGCTGGAGGAGCTGATCTCCGCAAGGACGGGGATCAATACCATGACTGCGGAGGATCCCATGACGGCGGTTGCGGTAGGCACAGGAAGGTATGTGGAGTTTTTGTCCGGCTATCGTGATAACTGAGCGGCGTAAGGATTTATGCGGCATTGCAGTCTGGCACAGGAGTGGGCTGTGGCTCAGGACAGCAGGGCTGATGCGGAAAAGGGAGAGGAAGAATGTTAAAGGGATTATATACGGCGTGGACCGGCATGGTAAATGAGCAAAAGAGAATGGACATTATGACGAACAATCTGGCAAATGCTTCCACGGTTGGTTTTAAGAAGGAGGGCAGTACCAGTCAGGCGTTTGACGATGTCCTTGCCATGAAGATCAAGGACAGGAGCATGGGTGATGAAAGGATCGTGCAGCCTCTGGCGTATAATACCCCCGGTGTAAAGATCGGGGAAAATTACACGGATTTCACCCAGGGATCTTTCCGGGTGACGGATAATACCTACGATCTTGCCATAGCGGGAGATGGCTTTTTTGCCATTGAGTTTACCAATAAGGCAGGAGAGACATCTACCATGTATACCCGCGCAGGTCAGTTTACTCTGACCAGGGAGGGAAACCTGGTGAATGAGAACGGAGATTATGTGCTTGATGTGAACAACAGCAGGATTCAGATAGATCCTCTGCAGGACTCCAGGATTGACAATGATGGGGTTATCTGGCAGAATGATACAAGGGTAGCACAGATTCAGGTGGCGGACTTTGAAGATTATGATTATCTGGAGAAGTACGGCGAGACTTATTTCCGACCGGTGGAAGGCGCGGAGCTTACGCAGGCAGACGCGGATGTCAAGTCGGGGTGGCTGGAGATGGCAAATGTGCAGATCGTGTCAGAGATGGTGAATATGATATCCATCACACGCGCCTATGAGACGAACCAGAAGATTATCCAGGCGTATGACAGCTCTCTTGAGATTGCGGTGACGCAGCTGGGGAGGGTGCAGGGCTAACAGGTGCGGCATAGAAGCTTTTTTGATATAGACTTTTAGACAGACTATTTAGAGAAAGGATGTAATACATATGGTAAGAAGTTTATGGACGGCGGCGACTGGCATGCTTGCGCAGCAGGTGAATCTGGACACGATTGCCAACAATCTTTCAAATGTCAACACACAAGGCTATAAGACGCAGGTAAATGAATTTAAGAGCCTGCTTTACCAGACCATTCAGACGAGGACCACTTCGGCAAACGGTGATCCCAAGCCGGTTGGCGCACAGGTAGGTCTGGGTGTGCGCAATTCCGCAATTTCCACCAATTTCACGGGAGGCAGTTTCCTGGCTTCCGAGAGTGATACTGCATTTGCCATTGATGGAAAAGGTTTCTTCGCGGTGAGAGGAGAGGACGGCAACACATATTATACACGCAATGGTAATTTTCAGTTTTCCCTTGCAGCAGGAGGATATATGCTGTGTACTTCGGATGGGCTGCCGGTGATCAGCACTGCAGGTCAGCCGATCGTCTTAAGCGAGCAGTATAATCCCAGCAGGCTTACATTCACAGAGGAGGGGGAAATCTGCAACCTGAATGAGCAGGGGCAGGTTGAGCCGATCGGCATTAATATTGGTGTGTTCCAGTTCAGCAATCCTAATGGCCTGGACAGGATGGGTAACACTCTCTATGGGGAGACGGCTTCCAGCGGACAGCCCATCAATGAGGCTGTCAACAACAATGTGGAGAGGAGCAAGCTGGTGCATAAGTATCTGGAGGGCTCCAACGTGCAGGTGGCGGATGAGATGGTGAACATGATTGTGACGCAGCGTGCCTACGAGCTGAATTCCAAGGCGATCCTTGCCTCGGACGAGATGCTCCAGCAGGCGAATAACCTGCGCAGATAAGTGTGAGGGGGTATAAAACTATGATGGATATGTCGGATATCACGGCTATGTACAGCGATACATATGCCTCTGCGGCAAACCAGAGGGCATCTCGGCTGCAGAATAAGATTGCGGGAGCGGATTATACCAGGGCTACGGATGATGAGCTTTTGGATGCCTGCAAGCAGTTTGAGGCGTATTTTGTCGAGCAGATGTTCAAGGGTATGCTCAAGACAATTCCTGAGAGCGAGAGTACTTCCAATTACACATCTACCCTTATGGATTATTATAAGGATCAGATGATACAGGGCATTGCGGAGGAGACTACCAAGCAGAGCGGCCTGGGGCTGGCACAGATGCTTTACGAGCAGATGAAACGCAATTATGGCATGACCGACGCACCTGCCGCAGAGGTGGCTGCAGCGGCGTCCGCGGTGACAGAGGAATAGGTGGAATTAGATTCTGAGATAAAAGGTTGGAAATTGAGAAAATCAGGGACAAGGCTGCTTGGATAGAAGGCAGCCTTGTTTTGGGTGGGATCAGCCGGGTCAGCAGGGTCTGGCATGTTTGGAGATGCGGATGGAAAAGATCAATGGTTATGTAGAGCATATTGTTTTCCAGAACAACGAGAATGGGTATACCGTCATGAACCTGATGGTGGATGGGGAGGAAGTGACCTGCGTGGGAACCTGTAAGGGGCTGACACAGGGGGAAAATATAGCCGCCCAGGGGGAGTTCATGGAGCATCCGGTCTACGGGACGCAGTTTAAGATCAGCAGCTTTCAGGTGGTGGCGCCCAAGGACAGCGCGGGGATGGAGCGGTATCTGGCGTCGGGGGCTGTCAAGGGAATCGGGGCAGCTATGGCAGCGCGTATCGTAAAGAAATTCGGTGATGATACCTTTCGGATCATTGAGGAAGAACCGGAGCGGCTGGCGGAGATCAAAGGCATCAGCGTGCGAAAGGCGCAGGAGATCGCGGTCCAGATGGAGGAAAAGAGGGATATGCGTGATGCGCTGATATACCTGCAACAATTCGGCATTTCCAATACTTTTGCCATAAAGATATACAATGCTTATGGCATGGAGCTGTATGGGGTCATGAAGGAGAATCCCTATCGGCTGGCGGAGGATATCAGGGGCATCGGTTTTCGGTTCGCGGATGAGCTTGCCGAGAAGCTGGGCATTCACGCAGATTCGGAGTATCGGATCAGGAGCGGGGTCCTCTATGGGCTGCTGCAGGCGGCGGGAGAGGGTCATTGCTTCCTGCCTGTGGACAGGCTGCTTGAGCGTGCTGGGGAGCTATTGGGAGTGGACAGGGAAAATATCCGCCCCCAGCTGGACAATCTGATGATGGACAAAAAGATTGTTATCAAGAATGACTGTGTGTTCATGACATCCTATTATTACGCAGAGCTCAACTGTGCGCGGATGCTGTATGAATTGAATGTCTCCCAGGAAGCTGAGGAGGGGATGCCCGAAGGGGATGATTGGAAAGGAGCGCCTGGAGGGGATGAGCGGAAAGGAATGCCCGGTGATGAGCGAAAAGGAGTGCCTGGGCAGGAAGCCGGGGAGGGAATGCACGGTGATGAGCGGAAAGGAGTGCCCGGGGAGGGAATGCCTGGAGGGAATGAGCGGAAAGGAATGCCTGGGCAGGAAGCCGGGCAGGGAATGTCCCGACAGAATGACGTGGTCAGGGAACGTCTGGAAAAGCTGGCAGGGGAACTGAAGGTAGAGCTGGATGAGCTGCAGTTCCAGGCGGTCACTGGCTGTATCCACAATGGGCTTTTTATTCTTTCGGGAGGTCCCGGCACAGGCAAGACCACCACGATCAATATGATGATCCGCTATTTTGAGTCGGAGGGGATGGATATTTTCCTGGCAGCGCCTACAGGGCGCGCCGCCAAGAGGATGACGGAGGCCACAGGCTTTGAGGCGAGGACCATCCACCGGATGCTGGAGCTGAACAGCGCCCTGTCTGACGACGAGGCGCGCAAGGTCAGGTTTGAGAGGAATGAAGAAAATCCCCTGGAAGCGGATGTTGTCATTATAGATGAGATGTCTATGGTAGATATCCAGCTGTTCCAGTCTCTTTTGAAGGCAATCGCGCCCGGGACGCGCCTGGTGCTGGTGGGAGACGTGAACCAGCTGCCCAGCGTGGGACCGGGACAGGTGCTGAAGGACTTGATATCCAGCGGATGTTTCCCCATGGTGGAGCTGAAAAAGATTTTTCGGCAGGCGCAGGAAAGTGACATTGTTGTCAATGCCCACCGGATCAACAGCGGACAGCAGATTGCGTTGGATAACAAATCCCGTGATTTTTTCCATCTGGAGAGGAATGACGCAAATGTCATATATAAGCATATGATACAACTGATAAGTGAGAAGCTCCCGCGGTATGTACAGGCGGGACCTTTTGACATCCAGGTGCTGACCCCCATGCGCAAGGGCAGCCTGGGATGTGAGACTTTGAACGGTATCCTGCAGCGTTACCTGAATCCTCCAGACGAGAGCAAGCGGGAGCATCAGTCCGGCGACACGGTCTTTCGCGAGGGAGACAAGGTGATGCAAATCAAGAATAATTATCAGCTGGAATGGGAGGTTGTCAGCCGCTACGGCATCCCTGTGGACAAAGGAGTGGGGGTCTTCAACGGCGACATGGGGAGGGTCCTGGAGATCAGCGAGACTTCCTCCAGTCTGGTCGTGGAGTATGATGAGCACAGACGGGTGACTTATCCCTTTTCCCTGCTGGAGGAGCTGGAGCTGTCCTATGCCATCACCATCCACAAGTCTCAGGGGAGCGAGTATCCGGCGGTGATCCTGCCGCTGCTTGGGGGGCCGCGGATGCTCTTTAACCGCAATCTGCTCTACACGGCGATTACCAGGGCGAAAAGCTGCGTTACCATACTGGGCAGCAGTGAGACGGTGCGGGATATGATCGACAATACCAGCGAGAACAGACGCTGTACCGCCCTTGCCCAGCGGATCAGGGAAATCTGCGGCGGTGCAGAGGGAGAGGTTCAGAGAAATCTGTGGTAGTGCAGAGAGAGGTTCAGAGAAATCTGCGGCAGTGCAGAGAGAGAAGTTCAGAGAAATCTGCGGCGATGCAGAGGGAGGTTCAGAGAAATCTGCGGCGATGCAGAGGGAGAGGTTCAGAGAAATCTGCGGCAGTACAGAGGGAGAAGTTCAGGGAAATCTGCGGCAGTACAGAGGGAGAGTTTCAGGAAGGTCTGTGACGGCACAGGAGGAGAAGTTCAGTGAGGTCTTGTGATGGTGCAGAGGGAGAAGCAGGGAGGTTCTGTGATGGCACAGGGGAGAAGGTCAGGGAAGCCCATGAAGGCGCAGGGCAAAAAGATACAGGCAGGGCTGACGCAGCTTTTGTTTCCTCTGCGCTGCCCGGTCTGTGATGGGATCGTGATTCCGGCAGGGGAGAAGGTCTGCCTGGAATGTTTAAAGAAATTGAGGCTTCTGACTCCGCCCTGGTGCATGAAATGCGGCAAAAAGCTCACCGAGGAGGGGGAATTGTGCGGTGACTGCAGACGGAAAGCACATCAGTTTGTCAGGGGGCGCGCGCTTTATGAGTATGAGAGTGCGGCGCCTGCAATTTACCGGTTTAAGTACGGCGGGCGCAGGGAATATGCGGATTTCTTTGGAGAACAGGCGGCAGAGTATCTGGGAGGCTTTATCAAAAGCATCAGGCCGGATGCGCTGATCCCCATTCCTCTGCACAGGCGCAGGAAGGCACAGAGAGGTTATAACCAGGCGCAGCTGTTGGCGGAGCGGGCAGGGGAGTATCTGGGACTGCCTGTGTGCAGCGATATTCTGGTGAGAGAGAAGAATACAAGCCCTCTAAAGTATCAAAATCCGGAAGAACGTCAAAATAATTTGAAAAAGGCTTTTAATATATCGCAAAATGATGTAATATTAAAGAGAGTGATATTGGTCGATGATATTTACACTACCGGGAGCACAATGGACGAGGCGGCGGAGACGCTGAGGGCAGGCGGTGTTGAAGAGGTCTTCTTTATCGCGCTGGCATGTGGGGCAGGTATCTGACGGCTCAGTAAATTTTTACCGGGAGCGGATGGATTGTTTTGTCTAACTGACAGAAAGGGAGGAATACTATGAATGTAAAAAACTGCAGGTTTTGTGGGCGTATTTACAACTATATGGCGGGACCTAACATTTGCCCTTCCTGCCGTGAGGGCATGGAGGCGAAATTTCAGGAGGTAAAGGAGTATATACGGGCCCATAAGGGATGCGGGATACAGGAGGTTTCCGACGCATGTGACGTGGAGACATCCCAGATCCGCCAGTGGCTGCGGGAAGACCGGCTGGAGGTCACGGAGGATTCTGCAATCTTTTTAAGCTGCGAGTCCTGCGGCGCGCCCATCCGCAGCGGCAGGTTCTGCGAGAAATGTGCCGGCAATATGATGAAGGGCTTTAATGAGGCGATTGGCTCCGGGCAGAAGGCGCCGGCGCCGAAACCGCCTGTGCAGAAGGACGGGGATAAGGCGAAGATGAGGTTCCTGTAGCAGCGTGAAAGGAATTTGCCGGGCTGCCGGGCAGACAACAGAGGACACAGCCGGGAAAGCCTGAGGCTTCGCGCGGAATGGAGTTTGATATGATAAACGAGCAGAGAGTTATTTTGATGACACAGCTTGCCTCTTACGAAAAGGGGGAAGGCAGGAAAAACGTGAAGATAGGGAACTATTTTCGCAGTGATTATATTGCCATTCAGATTTTGAAGGCTGTGATCTCTGCCACGCTGGCTTTTGGAATCGTGCTTGCACTGTACGTCTTATATGATTTTGAAAATTTCATGCAGGATCTGTATAAGATAGACTTGTTTGCCTTTGCGTGGAATATTGTCACATATTATGCGGCTTTTGTGCTGGGTTATGCGATTTTAACCTACATTGTCTGTACGTGGCGGTACGCGAAGGCAAAGAAAAGCCTGAAGATTTATTATCATAATTTAAAAAAGCTGGGGAGCCTGTATAACGAGCAGAAGTAGGCTGTCCGGTTGGAGGAAATAATGACAGGTTTACTGGAAATAAGAGAAAAACTGAAGCTGTTTTACAGCAAATATGAGCCCTTTATCCTGCCTGTAGTGAAGTTCCTGCTTGCTTTTGTGACGCTGAACACAGTGAATGGCAGGCTGGGCTACATGATACAGCTGGATAATGTTGCGGCGGTGCTGATCGTGGCATTGCTCTGTTCCTTTCTGCCCACGGGCACAATGGTCTTTTTTGCCATGCTGTTCAGCCTGGCGCATATGTACGCGCTTTCCCTGGAAGTGGCGTTGGTGGGCCTGTGTGTCTACCTTTTGATGTTCCTGATATTTTTCAGGTTCAGCCCGAAGCACTCGGTGGTGGTCCTGCTGACCCCGCTCCTGTGTTCCATGCACATACCTTATGTTGTCCCGGTGGCGGTGGGGCTTTTGTGCGGTCCGGCGGCTGCAGTGTCGGTGGGCTGCGGGGTGGGCATCTTTTACCTGTTTGAGACGATCCAGGCCAATGAGTCAAACATCAGGACCATGGGTGATGAAGACATGTTGGCAAAGATACGTCTGCTCATTGACGGTATTGTCGGGAATAAGGGAATGCTGGTGATAATCGCGGCTTTTGCGGTTACTGTACTTGCGGTTTACCTGCTACGCAGGCTGTCCGTAGACTATGCGTGGACGATCGCATCGGTGGCGGGCGCCATGATCAATGTGGTGCTGCTGCTGATCGGGGATCTGATCTACAATATCAATATTTCCATAGGAGGGGCTCTGCTGGGTTCCCTTCTTGCCATCGTAGTGGCAAAGGTGATTGAATTCTTCAGGTTTTGTGTGGATTATGGGCGCAAGGAAGTGGTACAGTTTGAGGATGACGAGTATTATTATTATGTGAAAGCAATCCCCAAGATGACGGTTTCCGTGTCCACCAAGACGGTAAAGAGGATCAATTCCCATTCCCAGCTCTCCAGAGCGGCGGTTCCGGCAAAGAGCGGGGCATCAGCCAGAGGGGCACAGGCTTCCAGAACGGCGCAGCCGTCCCGTCCTGCGGGAAGGAGCGTGGTGACGGAAAGGACAGCAGCTTCGCGGAAAAGCTATGGAGCGGGGAACAGGGCCCAGAGCCGGAGCAGCGACCTCAGAAGCGGAAAGAGCGTGACCATGGGGAACGCAGCATCCGAAGAGAATGCCAGTGCTTTGGATGATTATGAGGAATTGTTTTAGAAGGTGACTTTGGACAGTTATCAGGATTTGATGACATGGGGCGAAAAGTGAGATAAAGTCATATGCATTGGTTTGAGTCGGTAAGAGGATATATTGAAAATATCATACTTTACACAAAGATGCTGAATTGGCGTGATGTGGTGGAAATTATCATCATCGCCTTTTTAGTGTATTATATTTTGGCCTGGATGAAGACCACCCGCGCATGGAGGCTGTTAAAGGGATTGATCATTATCTCCATCTTCCTGTTCGCGGCGTACAGGCTGGAAATGTCTGCTATCATGTGGATCGCGCAAAATGTTCTGGGCTTTGCCGTGACAGCGATCATTGTGGTCCTGCAGCCGGAACTGCGCCATGCGCTGGAGGAACTGGGGCAGAAAAGCTTTCTGCCCTCTTTTGCCTTCTCCTCGGACGCTTCCCGCAGGGCACAGAGCGTCTTTTCGGAGAAGACCATCAATGAGATCACCAAGGCGTGTGTGGAGATGGGAAAGGCGAAGACGGGCGCCCTGATCGTCATTGAAAAAAAAGAATCCCTGAAGGATTACGAGCGCACAGGTATTGAGGTGGATGCCGTAGTGACCAGCCAGCTTCTGATCAATATTTTTGAACATAATACACCATTACATGATGGTGCTGTCATTATACGCGGAAATCGTATTACACGCGCAACCTGCTACCTGCCGCTTACAGACAACCTGGGGCTGAGCAAGGAGCTTGGGACAAGGCACCGCGCGGGGGTGGGAATCTCAGAGGTGACAGATTCCATGACGGTGATCGTCTCCGAGGAGACGGGCAAGATCAGCATCGCCTATGAAGGGGAGCTGGAACGAAGCCTCAGTGAGGAAGAAATGAAGGAAAAAATGCGCAGGCTTTTGAATATGAATGAAGAAGACGGAACTAAGAGCAGGCGCAGAAAGAAGGTACAAAAACAGGGGAAGGAGCAAGCCCGGAAATGAAAAAGAAGATACTGCGTAACTGGGGGCTGAAGCTGCTTTCGGTTGTGATCGCGTTCATGCTCTGGTATCTGGCGGTCAGTACGGATGACCCGAAGGAGACTCATTCCTTTTCCAATATTCCTGTAATCCTGCGGAATGCAGAGCTGCTGGAGCAGGAGAATAAGGTCTATGAGATACAGGGAGGTAATGTGACAAGGGTGTCAGTACGCGCTCCCAGGAGTGTGTTCGAGCGGCTGAGGGCAAGCGATATCATTGCTGAGGCTGACATGAATATGCTGACGGATATTAATACCATAGCGATCACCTGTATTGTCCCCAATTATGAGGTAGAGAGCATAATCTGTAATCCGGCGGTGCTGCGTCTGGGCATTGAGGAAAAGAGCAGCAAGTGGCTGTTGGTGCAGGCGTCAACTACAGGCGAGGTGGCGGAAGGGTATGTGATCGGCAATATTACCACCGATGAGAACAGGATAGAGATTAGCGGTCCGAAGTCAGTGGTGGAAAGAGTCAGCTATGCAGGGCTGGAATTTGATGTGTCCGGCGCTACGAGTACACAGACGGCAAATGCGGAGATCATATTATATGATGCGGAAGGCAAGCCCGTGGAATCGGATAACCTGCACAAGACAGTAAACTATATCCGTATGAGGGTGGAGATACTTCCTGTCAGAGAGATTCCCGTGGAGCTGGATTACACAGGCGTACCCGCTCAGAAATATATGGCTACGGGAGAGATCAAGTGTGAACCTGAGACTGTAAGGATCGCAGGGTCTGCCCTTGCACTCATAGGAGTATCGAAGATCAGTGTACCGGCAAGTGAGCTGGACATTACCGGTGCTACGGGCAATATGGAGAAAGTGATCAATATCAAAGAATATCTGCCTGCAAGCGTACGTTTTGCAGACGCGGATTTTGACGGGAGAGTCACGGCAATGGTCTATATAGAGCCTATAAAGGAGAGGACATTGCAGATTCCCGAAGGAAGGATCCTCATTTCCGGAACCCCGGAGGGTATGGATATCAGCTATGCATTGTCGGGTCAGACATACCGGCTGATGGTTTCCGGTCGGAATGCTCTGGTGTCCGCGTTGAACGAGACAGATGTGTCGTGTTTTGTCGACATAGAGGAATGGATGGAGGAGGAAGGCATACAGAAGCTGGAGCCTGGAACGTATGTGATTCCGGTAAAGGTTGTCCTGCCAAAGGATATTACGGCTGAAAACGAGCTATATGTGAGACTCAGAATTGAGGAGGAAAAGGAAGATGGCGAGATTGTTCGGAACTGATGGTGTGCGCGGAGTCGCCAACGAGGATTTAACCCCCATGATGGCGATGCAGCTGGGCCAGGCGGGAGCTTATGTGCTCACAAGGGAGAAGGAGCACAAGCCTACCATCATGGTGGGCTGTGATACGCGCATCTCAGGGGATATGCTGGCGAACGCACTGATGGCAGGCGCCTGCTCTGTAGGCGCAAACTGCATTTATGTGGGCGTCATCCCTACGCCTGCAGTGGCGTATCTGACGAAAAAATATATGGCGGATGCGGGGGTGGTCATCTCCGCATCGCATAATCCCGTGGAATTTAACGGTATCAAATTCTTTGACGGAAATGGCTATAAGCTGCCGGATGAGCTGGAGGATGAGATCGAGGCGGTCATCCGGAAGGAGATGTCGGAGATCAAGTTTCCCATCGGGCCCGGCGTGGGCAAGATCAAGTATCGCACGGATGCGAAGGAGGAGTACATAAACCATGCGATTACATCGGTTCCCGTGAAGCTGGGAGGCATGAAGATTGTGGTGGACTGTGCGGAGGGCGCGTCATATTATACTTCCGTGGAGGCGTTGAAGGAGCTGGGCGGATCTGTGGTTGCTATCCATAATAGCCCAGACGGCACAAATATCAACGTCAACTGCGGATCTACCCACATGGAGGAACTGCAGGCGCGGGTGGTCTACGAGAAGGCGAAGGTAGGGCTTGCCTTCGACGGGGACGCCGACAGGCTCCTGGCGGTAGACGAGAAGGGCAATGTGGTATACGGCGACCAGATCATGGCAATCGTGGGCAGTTACATGAAGGACAGGGGATGCCTGAAAAAGGATACCATAGTAACAACTGTCATGAGCAATCTGGGCTTTTTCCTCATGGGAAAGAAGACCGGGATTGCCATGGAACAGACAAAGGTCGGCGACAGGTATGTGATGGAACGTATGAAGGAGATAGGCGCCAGCCTGGGCGGAGAACAGTCCGGGCATATTATCTTCCTGGATGAAAATACCACCGGAGACGGGCTGCTCAGCGCGCTGCATCTGCTGCAGGTCATGGTTGACACCGGCAAGGATCTGTCAGAGCTTGCCGGTGTGATGGAGGTGCTCCCTCAGGCGCTTGTGAATGCAAAGGTGGCAAACCACAAGAAAGAGAAGTATCTGGAGTATCCTGAGATCGAGTCTGCCATCCGGCAGCTGGAGGAAAGGTTTGCCGGGGAGGGTCGTGTGCTGATCCGTCCTTCCGGCACGGAGCCTCTGGTGAGGGTGATGATCGAGGGCAAAGATCAGCAGGTCATCCAGGAGGAAGCCCAGAAGCTGGCGAATCTGATACAGGATATTATGTTTTGAGATATTTTTGCGGGAAACGCTTTAATCAGTGTTTCCATAAACATTTGCAAAATCATACTTGTGAACAGGTGCCAGGCGTGGTATGATATAAGAAACTGATTGTAAGTCAATTTGTACATTTGGAATGTGTTTTGGCATGAGTGGGTTGTCCAGACTGTTGCCAAACCATGTATCAACTGCAAAGTTTATGAACAGTTCCTGAGAGACAGAGCGAATTTATGGGGAAAGGATATACAATACAAACAAGAATTGGAGGGAAGCAACATGGTGAGTCAGAAGGTGGTCATCAAAAATCCTACAGGCTTGCACCTCAGACCGGCAGGAGTTCTTTGCAAGGAAGCAATGCAGTTCAAATCATTGATCACATTTTCGTTTAGGGATAATACGGCGAATGCAAAAAGCGTGCTGAGCGTGTTGGGCGCATGCGTAAAGTGTGGGGATGAGATTGAATTTGTCTGTGAAGGAGAGGATGAACAGGAAGCGCTGAAGACACTGATACATGCTGTAGAAAGTGGACTGGGAGAATAAAGCCGCGGGATGCCGGAAGGCATCCCGTAATTTGTGCAGGAACCTGAGATATAGAGAAGCGTCATACCGCACAGGCAGGCATGGTATGGTGGAGGCAGGATAAATTGCCACAGACGGCAATTGGAATGGGAGGATTTATGTTGAAATATGAAAGATATCAAAAAAATCCGGTGGTCAATTATCCGGAGAGAGAGTGGCCGGGAAAGGAGATCACCAAGGCGCCGGTCTGGTGCAGCGTGGACCTTCGTGACGGCAACCAGGCTCTGATTGATCCCATGCAGGTGGACGAGAAGATTGAAATGTTCCAATTCCTGGTGAAGCTGGGCTTTCGAGAGATTGAGATCGGCTTTCCGGCGGCGAGCCAGATAGAATATGATTTCCTGCGCCAGCTCATAGAGCGCAGGCTGATACCTGACGATGTGGTGGTACAGGTTCTGACCCAGTGCCGGGAAGAACTGATTGACAGGACCTTTGAGGCCATTGAGGGCTGTAAACAGGCGGTGGTGCATATTTATAATTCTACATCTACTCTGCAGCGGGATGTGGTGTTCCACATGGATAAGGAGCATATCACGGAGATTGCGGTAAACGGTACCAGGATGGTAAAAGAACGGGCGGCGAATTTCCCCGGCAGGATTATTCTGGAGTATTCACCGGAAAGCTTTACCGGGACGGAGCTGGAGTATGCGCTGGAAATCTGCAACGCGGTGATACGGGAATGGCAGCCTTCCACGGATGCGCCCATGATCATCAATCTTCCTTCCACGGTGGAGATGAATACGCCCAATGTGTACGCGGACCAGATAGAGTGGATGGCAAGGCATCTGGATAACAGAGAGAGTATCGTACTCAGCGTCCATCCTCACAACGACAGGGGCACCGGCGTGGCCAGTGCAGAGCTTGCGCTGCTTGCAGGCGCCGACCGTGTGGAGGGGACTCTTTTCGGAAACGGGGAGAGGACCGGAAATGTGGACATCGTAAATTTGGCATACAATATGTTTTCCCAGGGCATTGATCCCAGGCTGAACCTGGAGCGGGTAAACGATGCCATTGAGATATATGAGCGCTGCTGTAAGCTGCCTGTCCATCCAAGGCACCCTTATGCCGGGAAGCTTGTGTTTACCGCCTTTTCCGGCTCCCATCAGGATGCCATCAACAAGGGCATGCACGCCATGAAGGAGCGGGGCAGCGACATCTGGCAGGTTCCTTATCTGCCCATCGACCCTGCGGATATTGGCAGGCAGTATGAGCCCATTGTGCGGATCAATTCCCAGTCAGGCAAGGGTGGTGTCGCCTTTATCATGGATACTTACTTTGGCTTCAAGCTCCCCAAGGCGATGCACAAGGAGTTTGCAAATGTCATTCAGGAGATTTCCGAGAAGCAGGGAGAAGTGTCGCCTGAACAGATCATGCAGAGCTTTCGGGAGACTTATCTGGACAAGAAGGAGCCCATCCATTTCCGCAGGCTGCAGATTGAGGAAATGGGCGGGGAGGTCAAGAGCCAGTTTGACACAAAGGTCATTGTGGAATACACTGACCACGGGGAAACAAAGTGCTTTGAGGCGGTAGGCAACGGTCCCATTGACGCGGTGCAGAGGGGATTGAATCACCAGCTGGGCATTTCCATAAAGGTTTTGGATTATGAGGAGCACGCCCTCCAGAGCGGCGCCAACTCCCAGGCGGCGGCATACATCCACCTGCTGGACGGGGAGAGCGGGCGTGTGACCTATGGTGTGGGTGTCAGCTCCAATATCACAAGAGCTTCTGTCCGGGCGGTCTTTTCTGCCGTGAACAGGCTGGAGCTTGGGTAGCCTGTGCATTGGGGCAGGGAAGAATTTTCTCCCTGCCTGCCGCGCGGCCCGCATGCTGCTTCAGCAGCAAAATTCCATATGCGGGCCTGTGCATCAAAAAAGACTGCTGCGTCCATTCTGCGCAGCAGTCTTTTTGCAGTATTATTTCCGATATATCCGTATATATCTTCCGTTGTCGACCTGGGTATATCCGAAGTCGTTCTCGATGTATTGCATCAGCCAGCCGTCAGGGCTGGTCATCAATTCTCCGTACCAGCAGTCCACTATAATCACATTTGGCTCTTTTTCCGGATACATTTCCCAGTATTCCAGAAGCCTTTCGTCATAAATGGTTCCATTGACGATGGAGAAATGGGAGATTTCCACGTCCTTGAACAGGTATTGGATGGTGCCGAGATTGTTTACCTGGTCTGCCATAATCAACACCCTGTCCCCATCCCGGAGATACTCCTGCCAGTCCTCATAATCACAGTTATAGATATAAGCGCTGATATAATTGGATATAATGCCTGCCGCCGGTCCTTCTTTCATTATGCCTCCGCTCTGCAATACGTTGCTGTAATCAGCGTTTGCGCGCAGCGTGTAGGCTTTCCCAAAGATGGCGGTAAGGCACCAGACCGTCAATACACCCCAGACCCATTTGGAATATCTGCTGTTCTGACTTTTCTCCAGCCCCAGGATCAGCAGGGCTGCGCTGTAAAAAGCCGCGGGCATGGCGTGGGGAATGGACTCCGTAAGGCTGATGTCTGTCAGGTAGACCACAGCCAGCAGGCAGAGGACCGCTCCCCATATGCCGTATCGCAGCAGGGCGGCGTCTTCCGTGCCGTGACGCTTGTCCTGGAGGGAGCCAGCACAGGCGTCCGCCCGGGATAAAGCTGCGGAAGCGCCGCCCTGCGTGGAGCCTGCACAGGCGTCCCCCTGGGATAAAGCTGCGGAAGCGCCACCCTGCGTAGAGCCTGCATGAATGTCCTCTCGGAGGAATTTGGCATGGACATGCAGTCCTGCTGCGGTGATCGCGATCAGGTGGATATGCATGGACTCATAACCGGAGTTCAGCACGATCCAGTAAAAGAGCTGTACCACACAGGAAAAGAGGATGATCAGGCAGTCCTTTATGCCGCTTTCCAGCTTTTTCCACCTTGCCACTGCCGTGGCAAGGAGCCAGCAGCCCAGCCAGAGGGCGAGCTCATAAAGAGCCTTCAGCAGAAAGAACTGGAATTTGTCCCACAGAGAAGACTTGTGGGTGACATCCCCGTTTAAAATATGGGAGAGGGAGTCCATCAGTCCCGAAGGGGTTGTGTGAAGGAGCAGCATTCCCAGGTAGCCTGCGGCGCATATCCCGCAGACAAGAGTGAAAATGCCCATGTCACGCCATCTGTCTTTTCCGGAGAGGCGGGCAAGGCAGACCAGCACAAAAGGATAAAGGATCAGGCAGGAGGGGTAGGACAGTATCGTCAACGCCAATGAGACGGCTGCCAGGATCAGATATCTTTTTTTCCTGTCCGTGTGATAATATTGGATCAGAAAAAGGGACAGCAGGGTGTAGAACCACACCTGCATGATGCCGAACTCGGGCAGCATGATCTGTTTTGGGATGGTATTGTAGTAGATAAGGGCAAGAAGCCAGGCGTAATTCCTGTTTACAAAGCCCTGCAGCACCTTGTACAGATAGACGCTGATGCCCAGATGGATCAGGGCGCCCCAGACCCGCAGGTATATCACAACCCCTGTTGTGCCAAAGAATTTCAGATAAGGTTTCATTAAGAATGTACACAAAAAAGCGGAGGACTGATGAGGCTCCCACATATCCAGAAACAGCCTGCCGCCTGTAGCATTGCGGTAAGACATTACCACCTGGTATTCCTCGTCCAGTCCCACCGCGCTGATGAACATTTTTAACGTTGCCAAAATGCTCAATACGATCAAAAAAGGTTTTAGACGGTCAATTTTGTTTTTTGTCATGTGTCTCCTTTTCCCCCGGCTCCGATATCTCGTCTATGATGTAGGGGGGGCGCGTCCTGGCGGCGTCCAGCGTGCGCCAGATGTATTCGCCCAGGATACCCAGCATCAGCATGATAATGCCCGACGCACACAGGACCACGCACATCAGGGAAGCCCATCCTGCGATGGGAGTGCCCCGGGTAAATTTCTCCACCAGGACAAAAATCAGCAGGATCACTGCCAGTATATTGAAAACGATACCCAGACCGGACATGAAACGGAGAGGAAAGTAGGAGAAGCTCATAACGGAATCCATGACCAGCTTTACTTTTTTGGAGAGCGTCCAGCGGGACTTGCCGACTTCCCGGTCCTGTCGGACGAAATAAATCTTGTCCGTGCGGAAGCCTGCCCAGAGCACCTGCAGAGTCAGGGAGGAATTCTTCTCGTCCAGCCGTTCCAGTACTTCAATGACCTTGCGGTCTATGAGATAACAGTCACAGCCGCCCACGGGCATGTTTTTGTTGACAATTTTGCGGATCAGGGAATAGTACATATTGGCAAAAAATACTTTTACAGGGTTCTCTTTTCGCTCTTTTCGGACTGCAAGGACTACTTTGTTGCCGCGCTTCCAGCTCTCGTACATTTCCAGGATAATGCAGGAATCCTCCTGCAGGTCTGCCTGCTTGGTGACAGCGCAGTCTCCGGTGCAGACGGACAAGCCTGCCAGCAGAGCAGCATGTTCGCCGAAATTGCGGGACAACCTGACAAGCCTGACATGGGGATCCCGGTCTTTGAGACGGTTCATCACCTGCCAGGAATCATCACCGGAACCGTCGTCCACGAATACGATCTCATATTCCCCCAGCTTGTCCAGGATTTTTTCTCTCATATCTTCATAGAGAAGCTCCAGTGTATCCGCGTTGTAGTATACAGGGACTACAATTGATATCTTACTCATTTTATCACCATTTTAAGTAAATTCCCTAAGCATTAACCCCGGTACACTGAAATATAAGCATGAATGCACCGGTACATCTTCCTGGATTATTCTACCATACCCCGGCATCTTCTTCAAGGATTACTGTAAAAAATACACCCTTATTACGCACTGCAACCCCTGCAACGCCTTATGCTGCAGAGAAATCAAGCCTGGTGTTCACCTGTAGGTAAAGGTATTCCCCTCCTGAACGATACAGATCATGGTCTTGCCGGTGTTCATCACAATCTCGTTGCCAAAATCATCGTAATACTTTGTGGCGCCATAGTCGCTTGTCTTTGACCAATGGATGTGGATCCCCCTGCCATTGGTAAAATACCAGCCGTCCCTGGTAGTGTCATGGCACTGGAATGCCAGGTAGCCGTTGCCGATATCCTCGGATTTCGTGTTCTGTACAATGATATTTTTGAAGGAAAGCTGTTCGCCGGTTGCCGCGTCCATATGGGCGCCGTCAGTGCTTCCGGACAGGTACTGGGACCGATAATAGAGCCCGTCATCGTCATTGTACTCAAAATAGCACCTTGTCAGGGGATAGCAGCCTGACATGTCGATATAAGTTGCATCCTTGGCGTCAGAACCATATTGTGTCAGGTCATTGGGGGTATCCTTAGTGGCAAATACAAAATGCTCTTTGTCCGTCAGCCCGCGGTAGGCAAGGGAATAACCCTTCTTTTGGACGACACTTGCAAGCCCGGAGCCGGTGGCATAGCTGTTATGGGGCGCCTGTCGGTTCGCGTCGCGGAAAAATGCGGCGGAATCGGAAGCCTGGTTGGCATCAATGGTCTGTGTATTAGGTTCCGCCAGCAGGTCATTGATAAAGAAAGGCCCTCCGTGATGCACGATGAAGGCATCCCACTCAAATGCCCAGTAAGCGTAGTAAGCCCGCAGGCTCCGTACATTGCCGATCTTGCTTAAGTTTTCCCAGTCTTCAAAAATTGCCAGCATGCGGGTCATGCGTCCCTCCACATTTGCCTCATAGATGACGGAGGCTTCCGAGAGATTGTAGTGGGGGATCGCATTGCTTTCGTTAGGTATCATCACTGCGATAGGGCGGGTGGCGGCAACATCCGCATCAACCCATTCATTTGTCAGGAGACTTCGCACCATGCCGTCCTGAGGGGGCCTGGAGTCGCCGTCTGCAGTGCCGGAAGGTATGGCAGTGGGGACTGTGGGTGTCGGTGTATTGTTATCAGGAGCCGGTGTCTCCTGGACAATGGGACTTGGTATGTTACCTGGGCTGCATGCACAAAAAACCGTAAGGAAGGCTGTGAGGGCAAACCAAAGTTTTATCTTTTTCATTTTATTCTCCTGTGTAGACCTGTAAATAAAAAAATCCATTTCAGCACATTATATCATATTAAAATTTGCCAGTCATCCTGTTGGCCGGAAAATTAAGAATTATTTATAATTCAGAATTACAGTATGCCCCAAAGAGGCGGCAACTATTTATGGCTTTTGGCTTGCGAAATGTCTCAGAGCATTATATACTATATTTGAAAATAAAGCAACTGTCCAGACGGTTCCTATTGCCGCCGCGAGGCTTTGGAGCTTCGGGTTTGTCACACAAAGAACGCGTGAAAACATCTCGCGGAGATAACCAGTGGACAGAAACGTTCCGGATAGTGCCAAAAAAGGAGATCAGGGATTTATGAGCCTGTTAAGCGTGATCGTGCCCTGTTATAACGAGGAAGAAAATGTGGCGCTCTTTTATACAGAGCTTATGAAAAACAGCGCCTTTTTTGATGAAAAAAATATAGAACTGGAAATAATTTATATAGATGACGGCTCTGTGGACGGAACTGTGGCAGAGGTGAAGAAGCTGCATGAGCAGGATGAACGGGTCCACATGGTTTCGTTTTCGCGTAATTTTGGCAAGGAAGCGGCAATGTATGCGGGGCTGGAGAACTCCCATGGCGACTATGTGGTGATGATGGACGTGGATCTGCAGGATCCGCCCGGACTTTTGCCGGAGATGTTTTCCTATATGGAACAGGGCTATGATTCTGTTGCCACAAGGAGGGTTTCGCGGAAGGGTGAGCCCCCTGTGAGGAGTTTCTTTGCCCGGAGGTTCTACAGCCTTATGAAAAAGATCTCGCGGACAGAGATTGTGGACGGGGCCCGGGACTACCGCCTCATGACCAGGCAGATGGTGGATGCGATCCTGTCCATGCAGGAGTATAACCGCTTTACCAAGGGCATCTTTGGCTGGGTGGGTTTTCGTACCAAGTGGATGGAGTATGAGAACGTGGAGCGCGCCAAGGGGGAAACCAAGTGGAACTTCTGGAAGCTCTTTCTGTATTCGCTGGACGGCATTACGGCGTTCTCTACTGTCCCCCTGATGCTGGCGTCCGTGGTGGGGCTTTTCTTCTGCTTTTTTGCCTTTGTGATGATCGTTTTCATCATTGTGCGCAAGCTCATATTCGGGGATCCTGTATCAGGCTGGGCTTCTCTGGTCTGTATCATACTGATGGCCAGCGGCGTGCAGTATTTCTGTGTGGGCATCCTGGGCCAATACCTTGCCAAGACCTATATGGAAGTGAAACGGCGTCCTGTTTATATTGCCAGAGAGAAGCTGTAGGGCGGCGCAGTGAGGGGGGGATTGCCGATCATGACACAATACGGTTCCTGCCCCCGTCCTTGCCCTTGTACAGTTTCTCATCCGCAAGCCGCAGATTCTTTCCGGCGTCTTTGGGGTCCCCCGGCACAATGCCGAAAGTCATGGTCACTTTTACGCTCTGCCCCTGATAGCAGCATTCCGCGGTGCGGATGGCATTCATGAGCTGGTCCAGGGATGCCAGGGCGGCATCCAGCCCCATGTTTTCAAAGATCAGCAGAAATTCTTCACCGCCCCATCTTGCCACAGTGCCAATCCTGTCCATATGACGGCTCATGATGGAAGCCGTGTTCTGCAGTACCACGTCACCGCATTCATGCCCATAAGTGTCATTGACCTTCTTGAAGAAATCAATATCGCCGATTGCCACGCAGAAAGGGGTGCCCTTTTCTGCGGATTTTTTCATGATCTGCTTCAGCCTTTTTTCGCCGGAACGGCGGTTGCAGAGGCTGGTGAGGGCGTCCTGTTCTATCAATGTGTACAGGGAGCGCTGCATGATGAGGGCGGACTGTCCAATCTCGCCCAGCTCATCAGAGCGGTTCAGGACGGAGGGGCTCAGCTGTGCGTCCAGGTTTCCAGCGGATACTTCTTTGAGAAAGCCGTGTATCTGCATCAGGACGGAAACGATCCTCTTGGTGTAAAAGAAGGTGAACAGGGAAGTCAATATTACAAGGACGATATCCACAGCCAGCAGGGGATACAGGGAGCGCCGGACGAAAGCGTCCACCTCGGCGGTGGGTTTTCCCACAAAAAGCATCCCTGCCACAGTACCATCTTGATTTCGCAGTGGCACATAATAAGAAAAATAGCTGAGGCCGTAGATAAGGGTCTTTTTATAAAATTTTGGGTTGCCGTTCTTTAAGACTTCCTCGGCAATTTCCGACGGCGCTGCGGAGCCGATGATGCGCCCGCCGTCGCTGCTCGTGATGGTGGTGAGGGCGCGGGTGTCCTGATAGAAAAAGGTGATCTCCATCCCTGTGTCTGCCTTGATACGGTCGATCAGCGCATAGTCTGCCGTCAGGTCATGGCCCCCCTTTTGAAAATGAAAGGTGTTCCCCTCCTGGAGCTCATAGTCCCCTGGATACAGAGCGTCAAACATGGTGACGATATTCCCGGACACATTGCTCAGTTCGATTTCTACCTCGGAATACATGGACATTGTAAACCGATGCGTGCCCACGCCCAGGATGATCAGCCCGAAAAGCAGCAGGGGAAGGGAAGTGATAGTCTGAAGTACATATGATAATTTTCCTTTGCCGGTGGATCTCAAAATTACACCCCCTCATGTGCTTTGGCACGCATGTCAGTCAGTGTTCCTCACAATAGGGCCCTTCTCCGAAAGGGTTCCATTGTAGGAAGCTTCCTTATACAAAATTGTATCATTATGCCTGCCCTTGCGGAGGCAGGATCTGATATCCGGAACTGCATTTCTCTCAAATTTATAATTTCAGCGTGCCGTTATGTGTATTATGGTCAATATTTGGAAGTGGTTCCGGTTTTCTTTTGTATACAGTCCTGTATTCAGTATACTAAGTTTTGAGAAAGAAAGCAACAGTCCTTTACTTTTTCGGATATTTTTGATAAGATGGCTGTATGATTAAGAGAAATCCCAGAGTAGGGGGGGCGGCAGGCTTTGAATGATTCAGTATTGACAGAGGTATATCCTGTGGGCAGGTTTGACAGCGCCCTGATGGTGCAGGACGGCAACAGGCAGGTATTTGAGCTCTTGGGAGAATATCTCTATTCGCCGCTTTATAAGATGGTCCTGAAGAAGGATGTGGGACGCCTGGAAGCAGCAGTGAAGGGCTGCACAGAGGAAGAAGCTGTGGACGAATGTGTACAGCTCATAGACGCCCAGGGGGAGTACGAAAAATATATTGTCAGCGTGCGCAGGGACGGCAGCGAAGGGTATTATATTGAGTTTCAAAATGTTTCTGTCGATAAGCAGCAGGCGAAAAGTTTTAAGAAAAGGCTTCTGATGGCGGACGATTTCCTGACGGTTGCAGGTAATCTCTTTTTTACGTATACACCCCGGCTTAATCATTTTCATATGTTCTGGGTGAATGATGAGCAGAAAGTCGATGTGTTCAATACCAACCTTGACGAATGGATGGATCAGATGACAGGCGGCAACCTGGTCATGGGGCAGGACAGGGAGGTCTTCGAGATGTTCTGTGAGGTCCTGCGGGAAGCAGAGCACGGCCATACGTTTCGTTTTCGCGGGAGCATCCTCAACAAGGGAGAGAGCAGGGATGCCTACAGGATAAAATTCCTTCCCCGCGTATATGACGGCGAGAAGGTAGTTTTGGGGACGTGGACGGTCATCAATGAGCAGACGGGCAATGAGGTTGAGGATTACGTGGAGGGGAGCTATGTGGATCCCCTGACGAGGATATTGAACAAGCGGGCCATTACAGAGTATGCGGAGGAGGCGGCAGCCTCAGGGGAGAAGATTGCCCTTGCCCTGATAGATATAGATAATTTTAAGGATGTGAACGATACCTACGGGCATCTGTTCGGGGATCAGGTGATCGCTGCCACCGCAGACATAGCCAGAAAGGTCGTTGGGGAGAAAGGGGCCGTAGGGCGTATTGGCGGCGACGAGTTCATGGTGGTGATGAAGCGGTATGAAGATGAGCTGGACCTGCGCAATTACCTGCGGACGATCAAGACCAGGGTGGCGTCGCTTTTTCAGGACAGGCTCAATGGGAACAGGATCTCCTGCTCCATTGGCGCGGCGCGTGCGGGCATTGACGCCGATAATTACAAGGACCTGTTCCGCATTGCCGACAAGGCGCTCTATATCGCCAAGCAGAAAGGCAGGAACCGCTTCATTATTTATAAGCCGGAGCTGCACGGCCAGTTTAATGTCTCCGATGATGACTATGACATGACAGAGATCAGGGACACCTTTTATTCCGCCAAGGATATGAACAGGCTCAACGAGCTGCTGGCGGACACGATCATAAACGGCAGCAGCCGTCTGCCCGGTCTGCTGGAGCATGCGGCGCATACCCTGATGCTGGACAGGCTGTTCATCGTATGGGGAGAGGAGAGGCAGGTGCTTGCTGCATATCCGGCAGAATATAAGCTGACGGAGGACAGCCGCGACATATTGGAGGGACAGCAGTATCAGCAGATGTTCCATAACGATATGCTGATGATAACAAATGTCAATATGCTGGAGTACAGTATGCCGGAGGCTTATGGTCTTTACCGCGGAAACGGGGTTCTGAGCCTGATGCAGCATCTTCTGAGAGATCGCGGGGGCAGGTGCATTGGCATGATGATGGCGGAGGAATGTACCAATATGAGGCATTTCCCTCAGCTTGCACAGCAGCTTTTTGAAAGTATGTGCCATATTGTCAATGCGGTATTGATAAAAGAAGGGCTTGACAAGTGAAAATTTATGGAGCTATAATGTCATAAAATACAAATGCGCAGACGAAGAAAGTAATTGCCCAGAGAACGTAACAGCGAGCCGGCGGCGGTGTGAGGCCGGTACAAGTAGCAGGGCAGTGAAGATCACTTCCGAGCAGCCAGGGCGAAAGGAAATCCGGGAGAAATTCGGGGCTTCCCTGTAGTTTTGGACGGTGTTCCCCCGTTACGGGAAGCCATATAATTCTTCTAGTATATCATTGCGTTAATCTTGAAGTAATCAGTGCTTGATGCTTGCGTCAGCGCAAGGCGGCGGAAGGAGGCGATGCGGTGGACACGCCACCTGACAACAACGCAGCGATGGCGTGAGCAGCGAATGCTGATTACTCAAGAATTAATGCAATGATGTACTAGCCTTTTGGCAGGGGAACGTATGATGTAATAGGTGGTACAGCGGGAATGTGTAAGTCTCGTCCTTTTACAAGGGCGGGGCTTTTTCTTTTATCATCAAGCGCAGAGACGGAACTTAAAACACAACAGTCTTGCAGCGGAAGCCCCCGGGAGATTTTTCAGATGCTGTGTTGCAGCTGAAAATTACTCCCCCACCAGGGGGGCTGAAGGGGCTGAAGCGAAAGACGGAACTTAAAATAAGAAAGGAGCAAATATGTACAAACAGGTTTCTACTGATCTAAATTTTGTGGAGCGCGAAAAAGCAATCGAAAAATTCTGGAAGGACAATAACATCTTTAAAAAGAGCATTGACAGCCGCAGGGAGGGCCCGGTCTACACCTTCTATGACGGGCCGCCCACAGCGAATGGAAAGCCTCACATCGGGCATGTGGAGACACGCACGATCAAGGACATGATCCCCAGATACCGCACCATGAAGGGCTGCATGGTGCCCAGAAAGGCGGGGTGGGATACCCACGGCCTGCCTGTGGAGCTGGAAGTGGAGAAGCTTCTGGGGCTGGACGGTAAGGAACAGATCGAAGAATACGGGCTTGCGCCTTTTATCGACAAGTGTAAGGAAAGCGTCTGGAAATACAAGGGGATGTGGGAGGATTTCTCCGCCATCGTGGGTTTCTGGGCAGATATGGATGATCCTTACGTTACCTACAGCGACGAGTATATTGAGTCCGAGTGGTGGGCGCTCAAGACCATCTGGGACAAGGGACTTTTGTACAAGGGCTTCAAGATCGTGCCCTACTGCCCCCGCTGCGGCACGCCCCTGTCCAGCCACGAGGTTGCCCAGGGCTATAAGGCGGTGAAGGAGCGTTCCGCAATCGTGCGCTTCAAGTGCGTTGGCGAGGATGCCTATTTCCTTGCCTGGACCACCACGCCCTGGACCCTGCCCTCCAATGTGGCGCTCTGCGTACACCCGGAAGAAGCCTACTGCAAGGTAAAGGCGGCGGACGGCAATGTCTATTATATGGCGCAGGCGCTGCTGGACACTGTGCTGGGCAGGCTCGCCCAGGAGGGAGAGCCCGCCTATGAGGTGCTGGAGGCTTATGCCGGCAGGGAGCTGGAATACAGGGAATACGAGCCTCTCTTTGCCTGCGCGGGCGAGGCGGCAAAAAAACAGAATAAGAAGGGACATTTTGTCACCTGTGACACGTATGTCACAATGACGGACGGCACGGGAATCGTACACATTGCGCCTGCTTTCGGTGAGGATGATGCCAATGTAGGCAGAAAATACGACCTGCCCTTTGTGCAGTTTGTGGACGGCAGGGGCGATATGACAGCGGAGACGCCTTATGCCGGCAAGTTCGTCAAGGACGCGGATCCGGATATCCTGAAGGATCTGGACAAAGAGGGGAAGCTTTTTGCCGCGCCCAAGTTCGAGCATGATTATCCCTTCTGCTGGAGATGTGACACACCGCTCATTTATTACGCGCGCGAGTCCTGGTTTATCAAGATGACGGCGGTGAAGGACGATCTGGTCCGCAACAACAAGACCATCAACTGGATCCCTGCCTCCATCGGAGAGGGGCGCTTCGGCAACTGGCTGGAGAATATCCAGGACTGGGGCGTGTCCAGGAACCGTTACTGGGGCACTCCCTTAAATATCTGGGAATGTGAGTGCGGGCACATGCAGTCCGTGGGCAGCCGTGAGGAGCTGTGTGCTTTGAGCGGCAGCCAGGAGGCGAAGACGGTAGAGTTTCACAGGCCCTACATTGATGCCATCACCATCCCCTGCCCCAAGTGCGGCAGGGAAATGAAAAGGGTGCCGGAGGTCATTGACTGCTGGTTTGACTCAGGGGCAATGCCCTTTGCCCAGCATCACTATCCTTTTGAGAATAAGGAGCTGTTTGAACAGCAGTTCCCTGCAAAATTCATCTCGGAGGCAGTGGATCAGACCAGAGGATGGTTCTATTCCCTGCTGGCGGAATCCACCCTGCTCTTTAACAAGGCGCCCTATGAGAATGTCATTGTGCTGGGGCATGTCCTGGACGAGAACGGACAGAAGATGAGCAAGTCTAAGGGCAATGCGGTGGATCCCTTTGAGGCGCTGGAGGAGTTTGGCGCAGACGCCATCCGCTGGTATTTTTATACAAGCGCCGCGCCCTGGCTGCCCAAGCGCTTCTCTGGCAAGACGGTCATGGAGGGCCAGCGCAAGTTCATGGGCAAGCTGTGGAACACCTACGCGTTCTTTGTGCTGTATGCCAACATCGACGGTTTTGACGCCGCCAGGTACAAATTGGAATATGATAAGCTCCCTGTTATGGATAAGTGGATGCTCTCCAGGCTCAACAGCGTGGTTGCGGAGGTGGACGAGGACCTTGACAAGTACCGGATCCCCGAGGCGGCTAAGGCGCTGCAGGATTTTGTGGAGGACATGAGCAACTGGTATGTCCGCCGCAGCCGCGAGCGCTTCTGGGCAAAAGGCATGGAGCAGGATAAGGTCAACGCCTATATGACGTTGTACACCGCCCTTGTTACCATCTCCAAGGCGGCGGCGCCCATGGTCCCCTTCATGACGGAGGAAATCTATCAGAACCTTGTGCGCACCAGCTTTGCGGATGCGCCGGAGAGTATCCATCTCTGCGAATTCCCTGTGTCCGAGGGGGCGCATATCGACAGGGAGCTGGAGGCTGACATGGAGGAGGTCCTGTCCGCGGTGAACATGGGCCATGCCTGCCGTGAGGATGCCGGGATCAAGAACCGCCAGCCGCTGAGCCGCATGTATATCAAGGCTGCCCTGGAGCTGGGCGACTTCTACAAAGATATCATTGCGGATGAACTGAATGTGAAAGAGGTAGTCTTTACCGACGATGTGAGAAGCTTTACTACCTATACCTTTAAGCCGCAGCTTCGCACCGTGGGCCCTAAATACGGCAGGCAGCTGGGGGGGATTCAGAAAGCTCTGGCAGCCCTGGAGGGAAATGCCGCCATGGATGAGCTGAACGCCAGCGAGGCGCTGAAGTTGCAGGTGGACGGCGTGGCGGTGGAGCTGAAAAGGGACGACCTGCTCATCGATATGACCCAGAAAGAGGGCTATGTGTCCCAGGAGGACAATAAGATGACGGTTGTGCTGGACACGAACCTCACCGAGGAGCTGATTGAGGAGGGCTTTGTCTACGAGATCATTAGCAAGATTCAGAACATGCGCAAGGACGCCGGGTTTGAGGTCATGGACCACATTAAGGTCTCTCTTAACGAAAATGAGAAGCTGAGCGCCCTGGCACAGAGAAACAGCGCGGCAATCTGCGGGAAAGTGCTGGCGGACGTGCTGACATCAGGAGAATCCTTCGCAGTGTCAAAGGAATGGGACAATGTAAACGGGGAGAGGGTTGTGATCAGTCTGGAAAGGCTGTAACCATACGGTCAGCAGTTTGTGACGGTGGGAAGGAGATTGGGCATCTCTCGCAGCTGGGCGGCGGAATATCCGTCCAGCCGCAGAGGTGCCGATTATTATCTTTTTACCATAAAAATCCTTTTTTCATTTGTATCAACCTCAAAGGTATCCGGAGAAGTCCTGATCAGCTTTGTACCGATTGGCATACCAACATATTTAAAAATGTCCGGATCAAAAGACTGACATACATAGCCCACATCCGCCAACAGGATGTTGTTGACATCCGTGTTATAACTAACGTCCTCATCGCCTGCAAAGAAGGCCCATCCGCTGTCCATCTCGTTATGGGGTTCATATCTCTCCATAAATCCGACTTTCCAGCCTTCTTCCGCTATTTTTTTAGAGACAAGGGCTTTTAAGTTCATGATTTTGAGTATGTTTCTAATTTCCTCATAATTTTTCCGGTTATCCAGAAATTGATTGATCTTGGCATCTCCGGCTCTTATATCCGTATTTAATTTTTCTATATCTGCATTCCATATTCCGCGGTCATCTGCTTCATTTCTTAAGATTACAGCCAGCTCCAACAAATCTGCTTCCCCTGACTCTAAGCGGGTATGAATCTCCTTGAGCAGCTTATTTCCGTCATCTTCGTAAAGGCACAGTATCACTGTATTATCTTTATACAGCATTAGCTTGGCGGCGCCCATATGTTTTTCATCGTAGTAAAATACCATGAAGGGAGGCAGCTTATTGTTCACATACCAGTCAAATTCTGTACCGTCCCTTCCATTCATATAAAAAACTGCCCCATTATCCTCCAGAGCGCTGTTTTTGATATGAGGCAAATATAAATCCATGTTTTTTTCAATTATCTTTTTGATTTCACTTAATATACTGTTCATATTGTCATCTCCTGAGGAACTGTTTTTAAACTTGGGGGTGTTGATTGATACATCATATAATTATAACACTTGTATATGAATTTTTCAATAATAATGCCTCCCTGTATGGAATGGAAAGAAAAAGCAGAAAGAAACAGCGGTTACTGTTTGTTTCGTCCGGCAGCACGGGACAGGGGCTGTAATCTGCCGGGCACGGAGCCAAATATAATTTCCAAAATACAGATTGAATATTGCAAAGCCATATGCTAATATATTGAGGATAGGAGGAAAAAGACAATGAGATCGATCAAATCAAAAATTCAGGTTAGCATGCTGGCGGTGGTGCTGGTCAGTTCCATATTGATCGGAGTGATCACGGCTTTTTTAAATGCCAGTGGAATTGATGATGTGATAACAAAAACGCTGGGGCCCGCGACGCAGATGGCAGCGGACGCAGTGGAATGGCGGATGGATAAATACTGGACGGCGCTCCAGGAGGCGGCTGCTTCCGATATTTTCAGGGAGTCTGCCCCGGATGCTCCCGAGCTGGTTCCTGTTCGGGACGATATTGCCCGGAGAAACGGTTTCCTGTATACCGGCAAGATGAACGCCGATGGATTTTCCTCCACCGGCGACAGTTATGCCGGGGAGTATTATTTTCAACAGTGCAGGGCGACTATGGAACCCTATATATCTGATATTATTAATGACGGCACTCAGATGATATTTCTGCTGGAAGTTCCCATTATCGTCAACGGTCAATTTGAAGGTGTGGTATATGGCGGGATCAACGCTGACTTTTTGTCAGATATCGTAGTCAATTTGGCAATGGGAAACGACGGCGTATCCTATGTGCTGGACAACAAGGGCAATGTCATCGGTCATCGGGATCATTCCATAGTGGAGGGAGCATCGAACATGATCGAAGCCGCTAAGACAGATTCCAGTGTGGCGGACGTGGCGGCTGTCAATCAGCGTATGATTCAGGGAGAGACCGGTTTTGGCACCTATAAATTTTATGGGGATAATAAGATTGTGGGCTTTGCGCCCATTGGTGGTAATCAGGAATGGAGCATTGCGATTGAAACCAGCCAGCGGGAATTTAAGTCTACATTGGATCGAAGCATCCGGCTCACGATCTGGGTAGTTTTTTTGGTGGTGATTGCAACTTTCCCTGTTGCGGTCATGGTAGGAAGATCCATTTCAGGACCTATCCGGTCCTGCGTTACAAGGCTGCAAAAGCTGGCGGAAGGAGATTTGCAGACTCCAACGCCCAGTGTACGGTCTCATGATGAAACCGCAGGGCTTATAAAAGCACTGGAGGCGACACGGCTCCGTTTGAATGAGGTAGTGCAGGATGTTTCCCTCCATCTGGGCAAAATGGGACAGGGGGATTTCCGTGAGGATATTATCTGTACATATTGGGGAGACTTTGTGGCAATTGAAAAGTCTATTAAGGCGATCCACAGCTCCTTGAAAGACACGCTCCTGCAGATCAGGCAGTCTGCCGGAACTGTGGCCGTCAGCGCCAGCCAGGTGTCTGACGAAGCACAGTCGCTGAGCATGGGAGCTACCGAGCAGGCAAGCGCAGTCCAGGAGCTCTCTGCCACTGTGGCTGATATTGCGGAAAATGCCGAGCAGACTGCCCAGGCAGCGGAGGAAGCAGGGAACTTTGTGAATCAGGCTGGGGCGCAGTTGGGTATCAGCGTAGACTATGTTGGAGAACTGAATGTTTCCATGGATAAAATTTCACAATCCTCTGCAGAGATCAGTAAGATTATCAGTGCAATTGAAGATATTGCTTTCCAGACCAATATTCTGGCGCTGAACGCTTCTGTTGAGGCAGCGCGGGCGGGCAGTGCAGGCAAGGGTTTCGCTGTAGTGGCGGACGAGGTGCGGAATCTGGCAGCCAAATCAGACGAAGCGGCAAAGGCGACGAAAGAACTCATTGAAGGCTCCATTGCCGCTGTTAGGGAAGGCGGTCAGGTGGTGGGCAAGGTTACGGAGTCACTGGACAAAACCAGCTCTATCGCCGGGAATGTGACTATCAAGGTGAATGCGGTTGTGGAGGCAGTGGAGAGCCAGACTACCGCAATCGCGCAGGTAACGGAAGGCATTGGCCAGATTTCTTCCGTGGTCCAGAACACTTCTGACACATCAGTGGAGGGCGCCGCTACTTCACAAAAGCTGTCAGACGAATCTGCGCTGATGAATAAGCTGGTATGTAAATTTCAGCTTGACTGAATTTCCAGGAGGGATGTGGAAATCCTTTTTCTGGATGCAGGTATTAAGGGACAGAGGTGACAAACGAGGGATGGGTGAGTCAAAACAACAAAATAAAAACCTATTCTTCCTTCTCTAAGGAAATCGCTGTCAACGATAGCTGCGAAATGTTTTTATTTGAGTGTGGCATTGATTGATATTTGTCATCCTATTGGCAAAAAAAGCGCCGGCCAGATTGGTCGGCGCTTTTTGGAGATTAGGTAAAATAATTTCTGCATCAAAGGGGAGCTTTACAAAGAAGCTTTGTTCGCTGCACCCCAAAATTTTATTCCATACTCTTTGCAGATCTTCCGTATCTCAATGACGGCAATGACTGCGGCAAGTGTTCCGCTGGCAGTGTTACTGACAGCCATGACGATTCCTGCGCTGACGTTGCCGAGGTTTGTAAACTGCTGCAAAGCCCACAATACGGGGATGCGGAATACAAATACGCGGCAGAAGTTCATGAACAGCGTCACCTTTGTCTTTCCAAAGCCATACAGCAGGCCCATCACCGCCGAATTGATACCCAGGGGGATTGCGCCTACAGCCTCCAGACGGTAAATATTGCGGATCATTTCCGCAAACTCCCCATCATCTCCGGCAAAAAAATGCGACAGCGGCTGAAGACAGATCAGGGAAAGGCTCATTAACACCAGACCCAGCCCCATGTTTATGAGCAGGATCCATTTGAAAGCGGAGAGGGCGCGCCCGGGTTTTTTCGCCCCAAGGTTCTGGCTGATGATGGCGGAGCCGCCGTCCTGAAAGCCGTTCTGGGGCATGGTGGTAATGCCGCCGATATTGTTGGAAATGCCCAGGGCGCCTACCGTCAGGGAGCCGTAGACAGTGCTCATGGAATTGATCACTACCTTTCCCATGGCGAAAGCTGCTTTTTCTATCATGACAGGGAAAGAGAGCCGGAGCATGGGCTTGATCACATTTCCCCGGAAGGCGATGGCCTTTGCGGAGAAGCCAAAGACGCTGCCCTTCTGGTTTAAATTGATGATAGCTGCGGCAAACATAATAAAGTTAGACAATATGGTTGCGATGGATATGGTATTGATGTCCCCGTCCAGCCCATAGACAAACCATGCGGTCAGGCCAAGCTTCAGGGTGATCACCGCCGCATTCAGGTACAGGATGCGCCGGGAATTGCCCCGCGCCCGCTCAATGGCTATATATACATTATTAAAAAAAGCGATCACAAGGGCAGATAATTCCAGGATAAAATAAGTGCTGCCCTCTGTGATAAATTCCTCAGGTGTGTTCATGAGCCGCAGGAACTGGGGCGCAAATGGGACCAGCACCAGAAGCATGCCTCCACCAAGGATGGCACACATGGCGAACAGGGTGCTGACCCTGCGCTTGACCAGCTCAAAATCTCCAGCCCCATACGCTTCGCTGACCTTGATGACGGCGCCTGCCGCCAGCCCCCCGCCCAGGGCGGACAGCATCAGATTGATCTGTGAAAGGTACGACACTGCGGATACGGTGGACGCGCTGATGTGGGATGCCATCATGGAGTCAAATATTTTAAAAAGCTGGTTCAGGCTCTGGTAAAGCGCCAGAGGCAGCCCTACCTGCAGAATCACTCTGCCCATAGGGCCATTTAATGAAAATTCCCGAAATGTCTCGTCTTTTTTGGAAAGAAAGGCCTGCATATAAAATCCTCCTGTACTTCTCTAAACCCTTTTGAACGCCGGATTCTGCCCTGCTTTTTTGGCAAGGCACGTCTTAAGGCTTTGTATTGTTTTTAAAGTAAGTCTTGCCAGACAGTCCCTGAGTAAGCGGTATATGGGCTCTTGACTGACAACAAGCCTTATGATATAACAAAAATAAAAGTAATCATACCGAATTTTATTGCAAAATATAATTGTATTACAGATTTTTTGGCGTTACTCCTGTGGGCGGTGAGCCTGGCGCCGAATTCAGGTAACATAGCCCACTATGCGTCCTTCATCCGGCAAATTATCTGTAAGATAATTTAATCTCCCACAAACTGTAACGCACATCTGGCAGAAAGCTTTTTTCAAACACAGTACTAGTACTGTGTTGCGCAATTAACAGTGAATTCAGCACCGCCTATTTGCACCAGTGCTGCGTTGTCATCAGTCAGCGATGGAGCCACATCGCTTCCTTCTTCCGCCTTGCCCTGGCACAAATATTCAGCGCTGATATTCACTGTTATATGCGCAACGCAGTACTAGCAGCTGAAACCTGCTCCCACACAAGGGGGGCAAGTTCCCGTGAACGGGAACGGAAGTGCAGAGGGCGGAACAAGTGCCCGGGAGTGGGTACTGAGTGTAGAAGCGTAAAGGGCGGAAAAGGTTCCCGCAAGTGGAAACTGGAATAGGAGGGAAATTGTGGAAAACCATAAGGAAACTGCGGGTCCGGAAGGGACCTATCGGGACATAGTAAGCGAATTTATGGTGGATCGGGTCAGGCGTTCCCATTCCTTTGGGATGGAACAGCCTCACTACCACCCGTATTATGAACTTTATTTCCTGATATCCGGAAGCTGCAGGATGTTTATTGACCACACGCTCTGCTATCTGTCTGCCGGAGATATTGTCATCCTTTCCCCCTACCAGCTGCACAAGACAATATACGGCTCAGGGCAGTCAGCAGAGCGCTTTACGGTGAATTTCATTCCGGGATATATAGAATATTTCAACAGCCAATGTGGCGGAAAAGGAGTGGACGCCATCTTTTCCAGGCGAAGGCTCTCCGTTCCGAAAGAACAGAGAGGCTATGTGCAGGAGCTCTTTTCGCAGATGATGAAGGAAACTCTGTCCAGGGACTGCTATTCCCAGATCCAGATCAAAAGCACTCTGTTCCAGCTGCTTTCATTTCTGGGACGATGCCGGAATACGGAGTCGCCGGATCAGCTTCTGGATGCCGGGGATGCCGTGATCCAGGAGGCGGCACAGTATATCTACACCCATCACAGGGAACCTTTGACATTGGACACAGTGGCAAAAACAGCACATATGAGCCCTGTATGGTTTTCCAAAAAATTCCGTCAGACGGTGGGGCTTGGCTTTAAGGAATACCTGACCCATATAAGGCTGGAAGATGCGGAAGAACTTCTCCTGACTACCGATATGACTGTCACAGAGGTTGGGCTGACCTGCGGCTTTTCCAACGGAAATTATTTTGGGGATGCGTTCAAAAAGGCAAGGGGTATCTCACCGAAGGAATTCCGGTCGGCGAGGCATTCGGCTTGCTGAGGGGATCCGGCAGCATAGGTTTGAGATGTTTTTGCACCGGGCTGGCAAGGAATGTAATCTGACAAGTTTTTCCCCACATATATTGTAAGGAAAAAGCGAGGGAAGCTTGTTATGAGAACAATTTATGTAAAGAACATAGGACAAAAGCTGATCGGGGGCGGCAGGGTTGACTGGAAAAAGGCGCTTCCTGTTTGTGCGTTTCTGATCGCGTGCTTTCTGTTCGGGCGCGCCGCAGCAGAGACTATTGGAGGAGTCTTGGAGACAAGCGGCGAGCCGATCATACTGAAGACGGAAAACTGGGGGCTGGGCTTTGGCAAAGAGGGACAGAAGCCCACCGGCAATGCATCGTCTGCAGAAATGGCAAAATATAACGCCTACTTCTGCGCGGAGGGAGAGGAGAAGGTACTTTACCTGACCTTTGACTGCGGCTATGAAAACGGCAACACGGAAGCCATTCTGGATGCCCTTAAGAAACACAACGCTCCGGCAACCTTTTTCGTAGTGGGGCATTTCCTGGAATCTGCTCCGGATATTGCAAAACGTATGGTAGCCGACGGGCACACCGTAGGAAACCACACTTACCACCACCTTGACATGTCAAAGCTGTCTGACAAAAGCGCTTTCAAGAAGGAACTGGACGATGTGAACGCGCTTTTCAAAGAGATAACAGGGACAGAGCTTTCCATGTACTACAGGCCGCCCCAGGGAAAATACAGCATAAGCAACCTGCAGATGGCTCAGGAGCTTGGGTATTCTACCTTTTTCTGGAGCCTTGCCTACGTGGACTGGAACCAGGACAGCCAGCCCAGCCACGAGGAGGCCTTTAAAAAGCTCTGCGGCAGGATCCACCCGGGGGCGATCGTGCTGTTACATAGTACCTCTAAAACCAATGGGGAAATTATGGATGAACTGTTGACGAAATGGGAGGAGATGGGTTACACTTTCCGACCCCTTGCGGACTTTACCGGAAGCGCGGCATCAGGCGGCTGAGGGCGTGGCCAGGATACCAAAGACAGTAAGAGCCTGTAGAACAGGGCGGACTGTGAAACAGGGATGCGACAGGTTAGTGGTCTGGTCGGGCTGTGAAACAGGATGCAACAGGTCAGCGACCTGGGCGGACTGTGAAACAGGGACATAACAGTGCAGGCGGATTGCTGTATTGTCGCACAGGGGGGCATCAGCTCCCCTGTTTTGGAGTTTGGGACTTGACAAGCCCTGCAGTATATTCATACAATGTAATTGTCCGAAGGCAGTGTCAGGTGGGTTGAGAACAGTTTCCCAACAGGGTGGGCTGAAGTTCTGTGCCGGAGCCTGTTGGCTAAGTGATACTGATTCAGGAAAACGTAACAATTCAGCCTTCAGCTGAATCGTTGTAAATCAGGCAGTACTTTTGGAAGTTACTGGGAACATTTCAAAATGATATTAAAATAGAAGAAAGATGCGGGAGGGTAAGAAGAATGGCAGATGAAATTATTTTCAGGAAAGACGTACCTCAAAACCTTACATGGGATCTGAGCCTGATCTATGAGACAGAGGAGGAGATGTACCATGACGCACAGGAAATGGAGGAACTGGGAAGAAAGGTAGCGGAGGCTTACAGGGGAAAGCTGGACACTCCGGAAAATATCGAAGCGTGCCTGACGGAATACAGAAAGGTCTGCGAACTCAGGACTCTTATCGGAAATTATTGTGATTTGGCGGTTTCCGTAGATTATTATGACACTCATAATCAGGAGCGGTATGGAAAGATTGAGCGCAGGATCAGCGTGCTGATGAGTTCCCTGAGCTTTATTGACAGTGAGATCATGGACCAGGAGGAGGCTGTGATCGAGAAGGCTATGGCGGCCAGCCGCGGGAACAGGGGATATTTGCAGAATCTGCTCCAAAGGAAAGCCCACAGGCTTCACGGGGAGACAGAGCGTGCCATGAAAGCGCTTTCCCAGACGCTCAACGCCCCCTATGACATTTACAACGCCGCGAAGCTGGCGGATATGAAGTTTGATCCTTTTGAAACAGAGGGAAAAGAATATCCCATGAGTTATTCGCTGTTTGAGGAGAATTATGAGTATGAGCCAAATACCCGGGTGCGCCGCGCCGCGTTTGCCGCTTTTTCCCGGAAGATAAGAGAGTATGAGAATGTGACTGCGGCGGCGTACAACACACAGGTGCAGACAGAGAAGACCTTTGCTGCGCTCAGGGGTTTTGGCTCCGTATTTGACGCGCTTTTGTTTTCGCAGAAGGTGCCGCAGGAGCTGTACCACCGCCAGATCGACCTGATCATGGAAAAGCTTGCCCCTCATATGCGCAGGTACGCAAAACTGATCCAGAAAGTACACAAGCTGGACAGGATGACTTACGCGGACCTGAAGCTGCCGGTTGATCCCTTCTATGCGCCGGAGGTGACAATAGAAGGATCAAAACAATACATTGAAAAGGGGCTCTCCATTTACGGAGAAGAATATGCAGAGATGATCCGGACTGCTTATGAAAAGCGCTGGATAGACTTTGCGCAGAATCAGGGCAAGTCCACAGGAGGCTTCTGCGCAAGTCCCTATGGCAGGAACTCTTTCATCCTGTTGAGCTGGAACAATAAAATGTCTGATGTGTTCACATTGGCGCACGAACTGGGACATGCGGGACACTTCAAGACCTGCAACGGAACGCAGTCCATTTTTGACACAGATGTTTCCACCTATTTTGTGGAGGCGCCTTCCACCATCAACGAGCTGCTGATGGCGCATTATCTCCTGAAAACAAGTGAGGACAAGCGTTTCCGCAGGTGGGTGCTTTCCAACATTGTGAGCAACACCTATTATCACAATTTTGTGACACATCTTCTGGAAGCGGCTTACCAGAGAGAGGTCTACAGGCTGGTGGACGCAGGCGGAAGGGTACAGGCGGAAACTTTAAGCGGCATTATGGGTGACACCCTGAAAAAGTTTTGGGGTGATACCGTAGAACTCACCGACGGCGCGGAGCTTACCTGGATGCGCCAGCCCCACTATTATATGGGGCTCTATTCCTACACCTACAGCGCCGGGCTGACCATTGCCACACAGATGTGCAGCCGGATTGAAAACGAGGGGAAAAGCGCCATTGAAGACTGGAAGAAAGTGCTGGCAGCAGGCGGCACAAAGAATCCCGTAGAGCTGGCTGCAATGGCGGGCATCGACATTACTACGGATAAGCCGCTGCTGGACACCATAGAAACGATTGGAGGCATGATTGACGAAATCTGCAGGCTGACGGAAGAAGTCAGCGCAGAAGGCGCCGCCGACTGATGGCGCTGGAGGTGTGCCTCCGGCACAGACCAAAACGGAGTGGAAACCAATGCAGACTATGGGGATTCACGCAAGTCAAATGCACAAGTTATTGATGGACAGTGCTTTACCCTTGTTTCCGCACTTTATAAGGGCAAAATGAGGGAAGCGAAATGGGGTAAACATGAGGAGAACATGCCTGCATGCTCGACGAACGGCGAATGGCGATCATGAATCGCAGATTCATGATAAACACTACAGGAAGGCAATGACCAATATAAGATCGTATTGCGTCCTCTTACGGACAGGGACTTGCCATACTTATATAAACGGAGTTCCGATCCAGAAGTGTTATATTGGACAGAAGGCGAAGATATTGAATGTTATCCCCCAGAGGTGGTTCAGCAAATTTATGGAGGCATATGGCAAAATAATCTTTGCTTTGCGGTTGAAGTAAATGGTGAGACTATAGGTGAATGCTGGTTACAAAAAATGAATCTGTCTGACGTTAAGGCAATGTATGACGATGGTACAGATGTAAGAAGAATTGATATGTAAATCGGTGAAAAAGCTTTTTGGGGGAAAGGCATCGGAACGCTTTTTACAGGCATGCTCATAAAATACGCTTTTGAATGTGAGCATGTGGATGTTTTGCATTGTTTTTGTGAGGATTATAATATTCGTTCAAGGCGTATCTGGGAAAAGAACGGATTTACCCTTATTTTCACGGAAGAAATTCCCCAACCGCATAAGGGAAAATTACAATATCATTGGAGACTGACAAAAGACGAATATAACAAAAGACCAGGTGAAACATCCTGAGTACAAACCGCAGGTTTGTGCAAGGGGGTATTGTGCGCTTCGGCACCGAGGTGTATTATGCGGTCCAGCGCCGGGGGCATATTGTGTTCTCCTGTACCGAGGGTATATTGTACTCTCCGGCGCCGAAATGTATTATGAGCTCCATCACCGGGGGAGTATTGTGCTCTCCTGTACCGAGGGTATATTGTACTCTCCGGCGCCGAAATGTATTATGAGCTC
>CAOKQK010000021.1 GCA_948470905.1 uncultured Lachnospiraceae bacterium
CACAAAGCCTTGAAAATAGGGGAAAGTTAAATCAATTAATAGATAAACTGGAATTTGTCAGATTGTGTACTTCATAGGGGTAAACCTAATTCCATCTATTTCTTGCTCATCAGATTGCGGATTAAATCCTATATGAAGATAAAACGGCTTACCATATGGTGACGAATTTAAAGTAATTTCTCGCAGTCCTGGGTTATCTTTCAAAATGTCTGTTAAAAGATACTGAAAAATTGAAGTAGCTACACCTTGACGATGATACTCTTTTTTGGTGAACACTAAGTTAATATGTGTTCTGTCTGAACGCATACCTATAATTCCAATCATTTTACCTTTATCAAATGCTGCATATATTGGGCAGATACCTTGTTGACATTTTGAAATAAATACATCATTTTCAACTATATCTCGCTTGAATGTATCAATCCCCTCTGGTTTATAGTCTGGTGCTTCAAACTGTAAAAACACTTCTAATGCCAACGCAAGGGCTTCCGTTACTTCATTGCCATGTATTTTTCGTATTTCGTACATTTTTTTACCTCACAAAATCCTGATTTATAAATACAATTATAACCTATTTTTAACAGGTACACAATTCCGAAAAGGGAGTATATTTTGGGGTCCGGGTGCAAGCCTTTGAGGGAAACTGTATTGGAAAAGAAAGGGCAAACCGGGGAAAATACTGTCTGAAGGGATTATACATGATTAAAAGGTGAAAATTGCTGGACTGGAGAGTATTCCAGCAGCCGGCTGGAAATTTGTGGGCATAAGGTGATATGCTCCGTTTGTTTCAAATGTTTCAAGATATGCGTCAAAAGTGGGAAATACGTTTTATAGGAACACATTTTGCGGAATAAATATTTTATACGGACTGTTATGCGTGGAAATAATGCTTTTGTGGGAGTTCTTGAAAAGAATGGTTATGAATCTGTTAAGAAAGACTCTGGGGCGTAAATCGGGATTGCTTGAGGCTGTCTATTTTCAGACAGCCCCATAGACATTATTGTTTCTACAATATATAAATATAGCATCTGCCTTAAGGATATGAGAGTACCACGGATTAGGAGGGATTTTTTTACAAATTATCCTTGCTAATCCGTGGGCGTGTACAGATAACTGCCGCTTCTGATAAGCAGCATTGCGGTTCGGTCAAATATCCGTTGATCCGATTGATCAAATTACGGAAACGCCCATGAGCCGTTTTCATGAATTAATTGTTTTTATTGTAAAAAAAGCCAACCTCTGTCATGCCTGTTTTTTTGTAACAGGTATCCACACCTCATATTGCGCGTTCTGTGGATCTGGATTTAGATAGACCTCAATATCGGGAGCATCGGCATACTCATACCCGGAATTCGGAAGCCATTCGGTAATGATACGCTGCTCTAACTCTTGGATTGACTGGTTTGTCCCTGTACCGGAAAAAACAGCCCATGTGGATGCAGGCACGATGTATTCCTCAAATTCGCCCCTTTCCTTTGTGCTTGAAACAGCAATAAAATACTTCCATTGCTCCGTATCATTGCAGGAACTCACACCTAAAAGCCCCATAGGCGGCGTGTCCATCATGCCTGCAAGTTTTTCTATCGTTCCGTTTGCAGCGGCATCCTGCCACATTTGCGGCACCACCATAAAATTATTTTCAATTTCCTTGTCAAGCGGTGCGGAAACACCTATAATACGAAAAGCATTTTTTGTTTCAATCCTGTACTCCATTTCTGTTGCTCCTTTCACAGCAATTCTAAATACAATGGCGGAAAAAGATTTCACGGATACTCCCTCATTTTTTACTGCCGACGGAGCAATTCCGTGAAAGGCTTGAAATGCCCTGTTAAATGCCGTGGGGGATTGGTAGCCGTATTTTTCTGCAACATCAATAATTTTCTCATTCCCACTTTGCAAATCAACTGCCGCCAATGACATTTTTCTTCTTCGGATATACTCTGCCAGAGTGATTCCCGCCATATAAGTAAACATTCTCTGATAATGATAAGCAGAACAGCAGGCAATCCGCCCAAGCTGTTCGTAATCAATTTCGTCCGTCAAATGCTCCTCAATGTAGTTCATGCTTTGATTTAATCTTTCAACCCATTCCATTCATTACCTCCTTATCTGGATATAAATCCGTTTTTTATCATTATAAGTTTTTTCTTAATTTTTTTCCTCTCGATTTTTGCACAAAAAAGAGAGCTGTCTATTTGATTAAAAATTGATATTGGCTTTTTGCTTGGCTGCACAAATCACTGACCTTCAAAGTATAGGTTTCTCCCTCCTTGATAAAATGCATATTGGAATGCTCCCGATTTGTTTTATGCAACAGGTACATAAAAATTCTTCGTTCTGGTATAGTTCAAATATTATTACAAGCTCATCCATTCTGCATCTGTGCATTTGGCTCTTTGATAACTGCCATATACAAATTCCCCGACTCCGTCAATAACCCCGCCGCAGGCAACGGGACATCAAGCTTGCAACGCCGCAGAGCGCAATGCGTCCAAGGGACGCTATTGAAATAATAGTTGGCATATAATACCATTACTACCTATCATTAAATTGAGGGCTTTGTAGAAAGCGAAATTGTAATTCGTTTATTTACAACCTTATCATCTTGAGAGCCGGACTAAAGGTTTTCAGGAAATCTCCTCTCTCCAAAACGCCATTCCCATACCCAGGATCACTATCATGGTAGTCAGGCTCACCGTCTGCTGGAAACTGAAAATATTGTTTATGGTATATGCCAGCAGTGCCAGGCCACTGGCAAAGCATATGGAGGAACAACCTGATTTTTCTTTCCCTGATTTCCCAGTAAGCGTTCCCACTGCCGTCACCATCGCGCCCCCAAAGCCTGCCAGCCCCAGGATGCCCGTATTGACAAGCACCGTCAGCCATTCGTTGTGGGCGTTGGTCAGCTTTAAGTCTCCAAACGCACGGTTCAGCATCTCCCGCAGCCCTTCGCTGCTGTCCCGGTCCAGGTAGACCGCCATGGCATCCGGTCCCACCCCCGCCAGTTTATGCAGGGGTTCCTGTTCGGCAAAGCACCTGATGCCTGCCTTCCATGTAGCGCCTCTGTTGCTGCCCCAGGAATCCGAAAAGGTAAATACCGGATATTCCGACAGCTGCCCCAGACTTCCCGGATTCTTAGTATTGATGACCAGCATAGCGACATACAGCACAAAACCGCTTGACGCCAATGCCACAATTGCCAATACAATAATTTTCATGACCTTCTGCGGATATAGCCCCTTTCGGTCAATTATGCAAAAGAAAACAAACAGCAATAGGGACGCTCCCGCCGCAGCCATGGGAAATCCGCCTGTCGTCATAAAATATGACAATTTGTCCTCCCGATCCAATCCTTCCGGTACAGCACTGCGAAAAATCCCCGTAAACAGGCACGCTACGGACAACAACACTGCTGCCAGCCAGAAATTCCGCATTCTCTCACTGTTTCCCGCAGACATGGCAAGCAGCACCAGCAGCATGACAGCCAACGTAACAATCCCGCTTGTACTTCCCTGCGTCATCAACGTTGCAAACCCCAGCAGCACATAACCGCAAAGCAGCACCCTCAGGCAGACCTTTCCGCGCTTCTTCCAGCTCTCCGCATGCCCTTTCCGGCTCTCTCCGTGCTCCTTCCAGCTCTCCGCATGCCCTTTCCGGCTCTCTCCGCTCTCCTCCCGGCTCTCCGCATGCCCTTTCCAGCTCTCTCCGCTCTCCTTCTGGTCCTCCGCGCGCCCCTTCCGGCTATCTTCCTTCCAGATCAGCGCCACACCCGCAAAAAAAACCGTCACTGCATAGCCGCAGTACCAGTTAATATTTCCAATAGTAGAAATAAAGTCCGGCCTGCTCAGCTTCATTTCAATGGGATAAATGCCAAAACAATTTAGATACCCCAGCAAAAACACTGCGCCTGACACCACAAACAGCAGATAAAAAAAGCTCCTGCGGGGTTTCCAGAATTTTGCAATAAAAAAATACATGCCAACCAGCATAATCTGCGGCAGAAAACCGATATACCAGCCATTCCCCATTCCCCACAACGCGCTCTCCTTATAGTCCGAGCACAGGTAAGACACGGTCAGCGCAGCGCCGTACACGCCCATAAATATGTCCGGGAGAGTTACCTGCCCCCATACCTTGCGCAGCTGTTCCAGCCACATCCCCCTGGTCAGCTTCCCCCTCCTCTCCCAAAGAAACGCTGCCAGCGAGCTTCCCAGATAGGCTATGTACACCGGGATCAGCACCCGGAAAACATTTATATTTACCCTTTGGCAGAAAAAAGCCTTATCTGTGGCAATATAACTGTATCCATCCCGAAAATAAAGCGGCATTCCCACGATCATCAACACGAGATAAACACAGCTCATAAAATCTATGATAAGGCGAAACCCACTTCGTACCTTCAGCAAAAGCCTCCCTCTCCCTTTTCCCGCATTCTGCTTCTTTTTCCGGTGTATATACTGAGACATTTCCACACTCCTCACGGCATTCGCTAAAATATCCAAAGCTCCCAAAGACAGTTTGGAAAATGGTCCCATCCCATCATTGCGCACTGAGCCCCACCGGCTGACTGTATGCTTTCAATATCCCTTCCCCCAGGGTGTGTTTGAAAAATGCTTTCTGCCAGAGGTGCGTCACAGTTTGTGGGAGATTAAATTATCTTACAGATAATTTGCCGAAGGAAGGACGCATAGCGGGCTATGTTACCTGAATTCGGCGCAAATATTACGCAGAATAGGGCGTACAGATGGTAGGAATGATTTTTCAGACACGCCCTAACTCTGCCTCCATCATAACCTACACAAATCCTTCCGTCAAGCAGGCATTATCTCTGCATACATTCCGCTTTCTCAAACTTCCGGCTCTACCATACTTCCTTCCTGGCGCTTCTGACTACCCATATTTCCTTCCTCATTCTTTCCGGCTCTTATGCTTCCTTCCTGACGCTTCCAGCTCCTCATATTTCCTTCCTCATTCTTTCCGGCTCCTTATTCTTTTCTTCTTCGCACTTCTGTCCATCACAGGCATCCTGCCGTCTTCTCTCCAGGCTGATGTAAGCGTGATAAATAATAATAAACCCCAGCGGCCCGCCGATGATGCCCCACGCCCCGAAAAGCCTGATCCCCGCATAGATAGACAGCAGGATTGCAATTGGAGAAACCCCTACCCTCTTGCCTATCAGCCTCGGCTCCAGAAATTCACGCGTAAAAATACAGATAACATAAGCCAGCAGGCACAGCGCCGCCCGCACATACTGCCCGCAAAACAACTGCTGTATCGAAAGCGGCACCAGCACAATACCCGTCCCGATAAATGGAAGCACGTCCAAAATGCCCGCCAACACCCCCCACATGACGCCGTGGCGCACTCCGCTGATCCCCAATATAATGGCTGCGATCAAAGCGATCGTGCTCATTATGATAATCTGCGCCTTGACAAAGGTTGCAATATAACGGATAATGCCGCAGATGACCTCCAAAAAGACATGGCACTCCTCCCTGTCCAAAAGACGGTTCATGATATTGTCATAATCCTTCGCCAGCAATACTGTCGCAATCAGGAAAGTCACCAGAAAACCTCCTATGGCAGCAAAAACCTTCACGCACTCCAGGCTCTGGGACAACATTTCAGGCAGAAACTGCAGCTGGAAATAATCAATGCCCTCCTGAATTCCAGCCAAAATGGTCTGCTCCAGATAGACGCTGTCTATCCTCAAAGTATCGCCCACCACATCGCAGACCTGGTGTATGATCACGGTCAGATCGGACTCCAGAGTATCAAGACTGCTGATCCATCCCGGCAGGCTTCCCACGATCCAGGAAAACAGCAGCCACACCAGAACCCCCACAATCCCGCACGCCGCCAGCAAAAGCAGCACCACACCTATCTGCCTGTGGATCCGGAGCCTTTTCTGCAGCTTCTGCAAAAAAGGGCCGAAAATGGTCACAAATAGCATTGCGATCAGCACCGGCGCCGTCAGCGGCGTGATTATCTTAAGGAAAAAATAAACTGCCCCTGTCAACAGAAGCAGCATTAACAATTTACTGTTTTGAATTTTCTCAGCCATACCATTTTCCCGCCTTCCGCGTACTTCTGAAATTAGTATGATATATTTCTGAGAAATCATGTGTCACCCAATTCTAAAATTTTAGAAAACCTATCTCCTCTGGAAATACCGCCCCCGCAAAAACTCCCGCAACAATTGGAGGGCAGTTAAAATTGCCTGTGATCAAAATAAGAAAATGCCTGCCCCTGCGGCTCTATCCGGAAACTCATCTTTGCCCGGGTCACAGGATGCACAAATTCCAGGCTGCAGGCACACAGAGCCACATTTTTGACACCAAGCCTCTGAGACAGACTTCTGCTCCTGTCATCCCCATATTTCACATCCCCCAAAAGCGGATAGCCGTGATACGCCATCTGCGCCCTGATCTGATGGAATCTTCCGGTTTCAAGGCAGATTTCAGCAAGCGACAGCTCTGCGGGGCTGTCAATCACCTGCAATACACAGTAGGACAAAAGGGCAGGCTTCGCTGTGGGCACCGATGCATCATCCGCAATAACAGCCCTGTTCCCTTCATCTTTATATAAATAATCCACAAACCTCCCATCATTTTCCAAAGGTTTTCCACAAAGCACCGCAAAATATCCCTTATGCAAGGTGCCTGCCTCTCCCTGCCCTTGCAGCTGGGCTGTCAACTCCGCAGCGGCACCTTTGTTTTTGGCAAATACAAGCAGCCCCTCCACAGGCTGGTCCAGACGATGCACTACCCCAATATAAGACTGATGCAGATAATTCTTCAATTCGCTGACAACATCCTGCTGCCCCACCTTCGCCGTCTGCGTCGCCAGACCCGGAGGCTTGCGCACCACCAGAATATCCTGATCCTCATAAGCGATCTCTGTCTTCATCCGGCTCCTCATCTGCCCCTTCATTTCACACCTCCCAACACAAAGCAATCCAATCCTGCAGCCCATTGCGGTGCTGAATTCACTGTTAATTGCGCAACGCAGTACTAGTACATCGTTGCGTTAATCTTGAAGTAATCAGTGTTTGATGCTTGCGTCAGCGCAAGGCGGCGGAAGGAGGCGATGCGGTGGCATCGTCGACTGACAACAACGCAGCGATGGCGTGAGCAGCAAATGCTGATTACTCAAGAATTAATGCAATGATGTACCAGCTCCCTGAACACGCAGACCCCTGGGGTAATGATTCTTCATAATCCCCCCTGCCAGCTTACCCCAGCCAATCCCAAATCCATCCACACAGATGAGATACCATCCCTTTTCCCCTTCCGCCGGGAAAGTCTGCCCGCTCAAATAAGCTGCCGCCTCCGGCGAGTCCGCCTTCATATTCCAAAGATGTACCGCCTCCCGGGGAGAAATTGCCAGCGCCAGGGCATGAGAGGGCTCAAAACGGTTCTTTTTCAGCCCGCCCAGATGCAGCCCCGGGCGCAGCACCTTCAGTCCCTTCAATCCGGGCATATCCGCCGGGACCAGGTAAATGTTCTCACCGAAACGGATGTACCGGGGCGCACCGGGCACTCCGCCCGCCGCTGCCTCCAGCAATTCCATCACGGACATAGCGGGTTCTCCCTCCGGCTGCTCCTTTGACAAAACAGGCTCCGATCCAGGCTCCTTCTCCGCAGACATGCCAGACCCCAGCCCCGGCTCCTCCTCCGCAGACATGCCAGACCCCAGCCCCGGCTCCTTCTCCGCAGGCATGCCAGACCCCAGTCCAGGCTCCTTCTCCGCAGGCATGCCAGACCCCAGTCCAGGCTCCTTCTCCGCTGTGCTACACCCGCACGGAGCCGCCCATCCTCCATATCTCAAATTCTCCCTGCAAAACTGCGGGAATTCCCCCAATTCCTTCTCCGCAATACCCTTGACATGACCGCCCGCCGCACTCCTGCGGACGCCCTCCGGCAGGCTGCCTTTTTTCTGCAGCACGGCGGCAAAATGCCCCTCCCCTTTAATACGGTGAGGCGCCATGCGCAGAGTGCCCTCCAGACCGGACACAGGTATCTCTGCATAGGCTGACACACCGTCACAGCCCTTCAAACCCAGCCGCTCCTTTTCCCTCTCCATGCTGTCCGCCGGCAAAAGTTCAAATTCCGGGTGCCGCTGCAAAAATCTGCTGACGCTTCCCTCATCCTCCTCCGGCGCAAAAGTGCAGGTGGAATATACCAGCCTGCCTCCCGGACAGAGCATTTCCGCCGCACAATCCAGGATCTCATCCTGCCTTGCCGCACACATATGTACATTTTCAGGGCTCCATTCCTCACACGCCTCACTGTTCTTGCGAAACATTCCCTCACCGGAACAGGGCGCGTCCACCAGGATCCTGTGGAAATACATCGGAAAAACCTCTGCAAGATGCGCAGGCGTCTCATTTGTGACACAGGCGTTCACCACCCCCATGCGCTCAATATTTTCGGATAATACCTTAGCCCGCGCAGGATGGATCTCATTACAGAGCAGAAATCCCCTCCCTTTAAGCTTTGCCGCAATCTGCGTGCTCTTGCCCCCCGGCGCCGCGCACAGATCCAGCACACGCTCCCCGGGCTGCACCCCCAGCAGCTCCACAGGCGCCATGGCGCTGGGCTCCTGTATATAATACACCCCTGCCGCGTGAAAAGGATGCCTGCCCGGCTGGTGTCCCGCACCATAATAATAGCCATTCTCCGCCCAGGGAACCCTGCTCAGCTCAAACCTCCACGCGTTCCCTGCCCCCGATGCCTCACCATGGTCCCCCTCCGGCAAACCGCAGATTTCCTGCACGCCGAAAAGCTCCGCCGCGCTTCTCCCGTCCAGCCCCTTCTTCAGGGCATTAAGCCGCAGTGCATGATACTGCTCCCGCTGGAAACTCTCCAAAAACTCCTGATATTCCTCTCCCAGCATTCCCTGCATTCTCTCTAAAAACGCCTCTGGCAACATACGCTCTCCACCCTGTTCTCCGTTCCCATTTATGGGAACTTGTTCCCCTCTCTGCACTTCAACGCCCCCTGTTTTTTGTTCCGAGGCTGTTTTATATTTCTGTCTCTGCCATCCTGCAGGCTCTGTCACACTGCCGCAGGAGCAAAAAAATAACTTGCATCTGACTCTTGAAACCGGATGCCGGATATATAGTATAAATGGAACGGGGAAACCACGAAAGCGGCTCTACCCTCCTTCCTTTTGTCTGGAGGGGTCAGTCCCTCCGAAATGGAGGGGGAGCCGCCTGGCTCTATGGTTTCCCACAAAGGAAGTATAGCACACCTTTCCTTTTGGAGCAATACTGGTATTACTTCAATCCCACTTTTCTATAATCATACTTCCAGATACCCCAGCCCGCGGAAATATTCTACATATCCCCTGATATACTCCAGATCCGTCTCATTCCATTGAAAACCAAGCTTTTTCATAAACCGCACCGTAAAGTCATTTTCAATCCGGATATTGCTGTCATAAATCAGCCTCCCCTGTTCGTCCCTATCATTCAACTAAAGAATGATAAAAGTCCATTTCCTCATCGGAAAGTTCATAGTAGAATGTCAAAAATTCTTCTGAAACAGAAAATGCCTTGATATTTTCTTCCGCCACCGTCATTTTAATGATATTTGTATTTTCATATAGTGTGATGGTGGTATTTTCCTCCAGTGCCTTTTTGCCAAAACGTGCAACAGGGTACTTGTATGAAATTAGATAGTATTGTTCCTTTTCTCCTTCTAACCTCTCCTTCAATTGGTTTTGGTGTTCTTCTATGTCAGAATCATCATAAAGCAAACATTGGTTATATTGATATAGTTGTTGTTCATCACTTATTGTTTTTATAAGTTCATTATCCTCCGCTGCATATATTCTGATTTCAGCCAAGTTATCCAAGTCCTTTGTGGTATACTTTTCTCCCTGTTGTACGGAACATCCTGCACAAATCAATAGTAAAAGCACAATCAGAATACCGATTTTAATATTGAATTTCTTATTCATCTTTTCCCCTGCTTTCTATAAGCAATTTACACGTTGTAACTAATAAACAGCAAAATAAAACTATAACAGGTGCATACGGGCTCCATACACCTGTTGTTATTCCAATTAAAACTGCAACCACTGTAACCGGCAATGCCATATATATCCAGTGATACCTTTTCATATGACCGCTTTTCGGAGCATGTTCTGTATTGTTAATAATAATGCTGTCAATGTGCATTGACATTCCCGCCCATATGATAAGTGCTAACCATACTGTATCAGCTACCCATTCAAAAATATTGCAGGCTGTCTGTCCGAAATGAACCATTAGAAAATATCCTATTTCAGAGCTTGCCAAAAGGATAACCACTCCCACGATGATCATAACTGCATATCTTTTTCTTCTGTTTTCCCTCCGTTTCTTAAACTCCCCGAACACCTTAGCATCAAAGGCAAGGTGTTCGCTTTTGATCTCCTGATACTGTTTTGTCTGAAAAAAATGCCAAACGATAATTATTATCCCCGCCATCATTGTGAGCCAATAAAGAAAGGGCATTATCATGCTGTAATGACCAAAACACTCAAAAACATTTGATAACACGAAAAGACTTATCCCCCCTGTAATCTGCTTTACTTTCTGCCTGCTGTATGACAAATATCCGTCCAACATCTCCTGGCTGACATAATACCCGCTGTCTGATGAAGCTTGTTCTTTTAATATGTTCTTTCCGTCGCAATCTTCTTTCAACAGGTAGTCCGTCGACACTCCGAATAGGTTACTGATTTGTACCAACTTCCCTACTTCGGGTATCCCTTTATCATTTACCCATTTCCCTACTGCCTGTCTGGACACTTCCAGCCTTTCAGCTAAATCCTCCTGTGTCATACCATTGTCTTTTAGCAATGCCCTTAACTTTTGTCCTAATGTCATCTTTTATCCACCTCCTTCACACATTCTACTTCTAATTCAGTGGGGAAAACAACCAATCTATGGTTTCCTGTTGTCAACCTTGCGTTTCATTCACTTATTTTATCGTCATTTTCTGCACATGTTTTCTCTGACAAGGTATTTTACTTTTGGAAGAAAAATTTACTATCTGCTTTATAAGCTCCTCCCCTTGCCTGCTGACTCTAATATATGCCATTTTAGCCATGCATGCAAGAAGCGGGTGTCTACCACAGGTAGACTTTCGAGAGGTTAAGCGCATCTTTATTTTATCTTAACCAAATATCAATAAACGCCGGCCCCAATTGCTGTATGATCATACATAAGGAACAGGCAGCACCTGCGGCACCCGGAAGCCCGCTTTCGCTGTTTTTCATACTCATGCGGGCATGGCTATATTCCTCATTGCCCCCGGGAATCAAATATGCAGGAATAAAATACGAAAAATTTGCCAATATTGTGTCATATAAAAAAGGAGTAAAATGGTAAAAAGATGAGAACAGAAGTGCAGATAAAACAGATCGCCACATTAAGGACACTAAAAACACCGGTAAAAAAAGAAAAACACCCGAAGAAACGCCGCCTCCGGCCAGCCAGACTTGCATTGCTGTGTCTGACCGGCTGCATCCTGGTCAGTCTCGGAATAAATCTTGCGCAGGGCTTCAGGAACAGCAGCCAGCAAAATGTGAACACCCAGGCTTCCGGCCTGACCCTGGGCAATACGATACTGGATCGGGAGATAGAAGAAAAGCTGCTGTCGCTGGCGCAGGACAGCGCCGAGATTGCCGAGATTTATGCGGACAGAGGCTCTTATCCGCCGGAATTATTGAAAGCCCTGTCCCTTAATCCGGAACTGCTGGATTTTGTAAAGGGCTGGCCGGATGCGGACGGTTCCGTCACAGGCGGCTTTGACCAGGCGGAGACTGCCTCCCCGCACCCTCTGCTTCTGCAATATGACGGCAGATGGGGCTATTATCCCTACGGTGACAGCAATATAGGGCTTGCAGGATGCGGTCCGGTCTGTCTTTCCATGGTGATATTCTCACTCACCGGCAGGGAAGACGCCACACCGGATAAGCTGGCGGACTACAGCACGAAAAACGGGCATTACGTAGCCGGCACAGGAACCGCCTGGTCGCTGATGAAGGCAGCTCCCGCAGCCTATGGCGTGTCCGCAAAAGAGCTGGGGCTGGACGAAAAAGCCATGAAACAATGCCTGGATCAGGGCGGCATGCTCATCTGTGCCATGCGGCCCGGTGATTTCACCACTACAGGGCATTTTATCGTCATCTACGGCTATGACAGGGAGGGCTTCCTTGTCAACGATCCCAACAGCAGGGAACGCAGCGGCAAGACATGGCCCTTTTCCACTCTCAAGCCTCAGATCAAGAACCTGTGGGGCTTCCAGGCTGTTTAAAAGCCCCTCTATACCTTGAACCGATACCCAACGCCCCAGATAGTCTCTATATACTGGGGCTTTGCGGTGTCCGCCTCTATCTTCTCACGTATCTTCTTAATATGGACGGTGACAGTTGCAATGTCACCGATGGAGTCCATGTCCCAGATTTCCCGGAACAATTCTTCCTTGGTGTACACATGGTTGGGATTCTCCGCCAGGAAGGTCAGCAGGTCAAACTCCTTGGTGGTAAAAGTCTTTTCCACCCCGTCCACATAGACACGGCGCGCCGTTTTGTCGATGCGGATGCCGCGGATTTCCACAATGTCATTCTGAGGCTTCTGGTTGGTGCCCACCAGCCGTTCATACCGGGCCATATGCGCCTTGACCCGCGCCACCAGCTCACTGGGGCTGAAGGGCTTCGTCATATAATCATCGGCGCCCAGGCCAAGTCCCCTGATCTTGTCAATATCATCCTTCTTTGCCGAAACCATAAGTATGGGAATGTTCTTCTCCTCGCGGATCTTGCGGCACACCTCAAAGCCGTCCAGCCCGGGCAGCATCAGATCCAGTATCACCAGATTATACTCGCCGTTTAATGCCGCCTTCAGTCCCTCATCCCCGTCATTACAGATATCCACCTGAAAGTCGGAGAGCTCCAGGTAATCCTTCTCCAGATCCGCGATCGCTACCTCGTCCTCAATTATCAAAATTCTGCTCATTTCTATTCCTGCCTTTCTGCTTCACAAAAGGGCGCGCAGCCCTTTGGCTTTTTGTGTTTTTGCTCATACATGCCCCGCTACGGGTTCTCCTGCAGCTCAATATACTTTCTCAGTACAAAATGCATACAAGTTCCCTCCCCTTCCTTGCTGGTCGCCCATATATAACCGCCGTGATCCTCGATGATCTTTTTTACGATGGAGAGCCCGATACCGCTCCCGCCCTGGGCAGAATTGCGGGAGGCGTCCGTGCGGTAAAAACGCTCAAAGATCCTTCCCAAGTCCTTCTGCGCAATGCCCTTGCCATTGTCCTCTATCTCTATATGGACAGAATCCGCCTCATCCAGAATGCGGATGTCAATGATCCCGTGGGGCTTATCCAAGTACTTTACGCTGTTGTTGATGATGTTGTTTATAACCTTCTTCATCTGCTCCGGATCAGCAATGACAACTGTGTCATGCTGGGTCAGATTGGAATAATTCAGCTCAATATTCTTCTGTTCCAGATCCATTCCCACTTCTTCCACACAGTCGCCGAAATAGTCCGCCACATTGATACGGTGGAAGTTATAGGGGATGCGGTTATTGTCAATACGGGAGTAATAGGTCAGCTCATTGATCAGCCTCTCCATGTCGTTTGCTTTATTATAGATGGTCTTGATGTACTTATCCATCTTCTCCGGCGTCACCGCCACCCCGTCCATGATGCCCTCCACATAACCCTTGATCGCCGTTATGGGCGTCTTTAAGTCGTGGGAAATATTGCTGATCAGCTCCCGGTTCTGTTTCTCGTTCTCGTTATTCTCCTCAGTAGACTCCTTCAGGCGCAGCCGCATGTCCTCATAGTTGCGGTACAAATCGCCGATCTCACCCCTTGCATTCGTCTCCAGGGCATATTCCAAATTACCCTCTTTGATCTTGCGCATGGCAATATTCAGCTCATTGATGGGATTGAACACGCCTCTGTGGATCCACTGGGTCAGCATGAAGCTTGTGAACACCAGGATCAGCAGAATCGCCACAAACATATCAACCAGCAGATGCTTGGAGATCAGGGAATTCACCTTCGTCACTACAAAGGCGCTTCCCTTACTGCCGTCCGGGAACAAGAAGTCCACCTGCTTTACCAATTTATCATACTCGCCATAGTATCTCCCCGATTCTTCAGATAAATCGCCTTCGCCATATTCCGGCAGCACCGGAAAAATTCTTTTTGCCGCAGCCTCATTGCCCGCAAAGTACATCTCAGAATCCTTGCGTATGATAATATAAGAGGTCTTTTGTACAATTTTTGAGCTGAGTTTCTCCAGATACCTGATATCCGCCAGCTTGGAAGGCATTGTCTGCGCCTGCCTGCGCAGCTCATCGTAGACATGCTCCGTGGACTCCACTACCTCCTGCATATTTTCCGCCATCAGCGTATAATTTAATTCTTCAAAGGTAAGTCCCTTCTGTGCGTTTATCAAGTAAAGCCCTATCCCGCAGAACGCCATGGCCGTCAGCGCCAGCGGCAATACAATGATCGCAGTAAAAGTAACCATCAGTCTTGTCTTAAATTTCATCCATATACTCCCTGCCCTTTGATGGGCAATGCGCGACACCCTTTTTTGGCATTCGTTCAGGAACAGTCCCCATGCCTTATTGCGTTGTCATCAATAAGTATAGCATATCCCGGGATTTAAAGTATAAATTCAGAAAAATATTAACATTAAAAAATTATAAACTTTATTGCTTCTTTACTTTTTGGCCGCTTTGCGGTAGGCTAGTCAGGGGAGGAGAACTGTCATGAATGAAAAGATATTGCTCGTTGACGATGAACAGTCTATTGCGGACCTTGTGGAAAGGAAAAATTTATGCTGTCCGCCCGGCCCGGGGACATAGATAAGATCGCAGGGGCAGCGTAATCTCCTCGGAAGAACTGTTTTTACGCGCTCTGGGGCGAAGCCTGCCTCTGCTTTAGGAAAAACATATGGGCTTTGACCCGCAAAAACCAGGAAAGGAACTCATTATGAAAACAGAAACTGATAACAAAATAAGCAGCCATCAAAGGCTGAATGTAGCCATTTTCTTCGGAGGCTGCTCCTCCGAATACAGCGTTTCCCTTTGTTCCGCCTCAGGCGTGATCCGCAGCCTGAACCGTGAGAAATATGAACCTGTCCTGATCGGCATCACACAGGACGGACGCTGGTTCCATTTCACCGGCTCTGTGGAGGAAATCGAAAACGATACCTGGGCGGCTTCCCCAGGCTGCACGCCCGCCGTGCTCTCCCCCAACAGAGGCGAAAACCGCCTGATCCTTTTGGGGCAGTCGGAAACTGCCTCTATCCATATCGATATTGCCCTTCCCATTCTTCATGGCAAAAACGGCGAGGACGGTACCCTGCAGGGACTGCTGGAGCTTGCAGGCATACCCCTGGCAGGCTGCGGTACTCTCGCCTCCGCCCTCTGCATGGACAAAGACCGCGCGCACAGGCTTGCCGCCTGCGCGGGAGTGCAGGTGCCCAAGGCGTTTGTACTGGAGCGTTTTGACGCCTGCCCCGCAGAAGCACAAAAATCTGCTGCACAGGAGCATTCGCACGGCTCTGACGCCTGCCCATCCCGCCCCCACATGGCGGAGCTGGCCGCCGCGTCCATTGCCCCGTCCGCTGCCGCGGCTCCGGAGAATGAGCTTTACTTTTCCGCACGGATTTTTGCCCAGGAAACGGGCTATCCTCTTTTTGTAAAGCCTGTGAAGGCAGGCTCCTCCTACGGCGTCACCAAAGTCACCGCGCCGGAGCAGCTTGTGCCCGCCATTGAACTGGCTTTCCAGCATGATGACCAGGTGATCCTGGAGGAAAACATAGACGGCTTCGAGGTCGGCTGCGCCGTGCTGGGCACATCGGAGCTGATCACCGGGGAAATCGACGAGATCGAACTGTCCGGGGGCTTCTTTGATTTCACCGAGAAGTACACCCTGAAAACCTCGTCCATACATGTTCCGGCAAGGATAGATGAATCAAAATCCGCAGAGCTTAAGGAGACGGCAAAGGTCATTTACCGCGCACTGGGCTGCCGCGGCTTTGCGAGAATTGATATGTTCCTGACCCCTGAAGGCGAGATTTTCTTCAACGAGGTCAACACGATACCCGGGTTCACGGAGCACAGCCGCTATCCGGGCATGATGAAGGCGGCAGGCTATCCCTTTGAAGATGTCCTGGACAGGATCCTGGAACAGGCAGCAGCCGTTTATGGAGAATTTGCTGTATGAAGAATCCCATTTCAAAAGACCCGGCCTGCACCAAAAAGGTCACTCTGCCGCGTGAAGGCATTCACAGCGGCAGTCTGATCCTGGTAAATGCCCAGTACCGTTTCCAGGGAAAAAACAACGACCTGCTGATCCCTGTCCATGATCCGTTTCCCGACATCCTGCTGAACCGCCGGGCCGTAGTGTTGCTTTCCGAACTTATGCAGGAGATTGACGGCTGGCGTCATATCGTACCCGTCAGCGGCTGGCGGTCACAGGAGGAACAGCAGGCCATATGGGACGACACTGTAAAGGAGAGCGGCCTGGAATTTACCCGCAAATATGTCGCTGTCCCCGGCCACAGTGAGCATCAGACCGGATTGGCAATCGACCTTGGCTTAAAGCAGGAGCATGTGGACTTTATCTGCCCGGAATTTCCCTATACGGGCATCTGCCAGACCTTCCGTGAAAAAGCGGCAAAATACGGCTTTATCCTGCGTTATCCCGCGGGAAAAGAGCATGTCACCGGCATCGGGCATGAGCCCTGGCACTTCCGCTACGTAGGGGCGCCGCACGCGGAGATCATGTCCTCAAAGGGACTGACCCTGGAAGAGTACACCGACTTTTTGACCCGGTTCCCCTATGGAGATATGCCCTACCAACATGTGAGCGGCAACAAAACCATATACATCTCCTATATCAGGGCAGACCAGGGCGAGACCACCCTGAACCTGCCGGAAAATCTGCCCTACTCCCTTTCCGGCAACAACAAAGATGGCTATATTTTGACAGAATGGAGGACAGAAAATGCGCAGCAAAGAGAATTACGGAGGGCTTGACGGCTTTCGCCTCGCGGCGGCACTTCTTGTCATCGCCATCCATACCTCACCCCTGACCTCTGTCAGCGCAGACGCGGACTTTTTCCTGACCAGGATCCTGGCGCGGGTTGCCGTGCCTTTTTTTCTTATGGTCACAGGTCAATTCGTCGCCGCCAGATTCCAGGACGGCGGGGGCGCAGCCGGCGGCAGAGACAATCCGGGTAACAGGGACAGTACACTCGTCCTGGGGCGTTATCTGCGCAAAATGCTCCTGCTCTACCTGGCCGGCATTCTGCTCTATCTGCCCATCGGCATATATGCGGGGCATTACAAGGACCTGACCATAGGCCGTGTGCTGCGGATGCTTGTCTTTGACGGCACTTTTTACCACCTATGGTACTTCCCCGCCTGTATCACAGGCATGCTCCTGGTATATCTGATGAGCAGGGCGTTAAAGTTCCAGGGCATGTTTGCAGTGTCCGTGCTTCTCTACCTGATCGGACTGCTGGGAGACAGCTATTTCGGTCTGGCGGAAATGCTTCCGCCCCTGAAAAGTGTTTATGAATTTGCCTTCCAGATCTTCTCCTATACCAGAAACGGGCTGTTTCTCGCACCTTTATTCCTGGTTCTGGGCATGCGTATGGGGAAGGGCGGTTTTCTGGAAAAATATAAAGGAAATCCCAGGCTCTATCTCACCATAAACCTCACGGGGCTGACTGTATCCTTTCTGATGATGACGGGCGAAGCCTTCTGTCTGAGGCACTTTGAATTTCAGCGTCATGACAGCATGTACCTGCTGCTGGTCCCGGTGATGATCTTTCTGTACCAAAGCCTGCTGTGCCTGCCCGCCAGACCGCAAAAGCTGCTGCGCAGCGCTGCCCTGTGGATCTACGTACTCCACCCTGCCTTTATCGTGGTGGTAAGAGGGATTGCAAAGGTGCTGAAAATGACTGCCCTGCTGGTAGACAACAGCATCATACATTACCTTGCTGTCACTGTACTTTCCCTGGGCGCCGGCTTCTGCCTGGCAATTCTGCAGAGCCGGCTTTCCCGCCGCAGGACAAAGGACAGCCTTCCCCAAGAGGGGGAAGCGGGCAGTCATGAGCTTGTTGCGCAGGAGCGTAACGATCTTGCCGAAATCCTCGAAGGCTACAGGACTGTGATGTATTCCTGGATATCCGAAAGAGACAGGGACATTGAATATTCTCAGGAAGTCGACGCAGATATAGACACCGATCCTGGCAGGGATAACGAGAACGCCGGGGACGCCTCGCAGGTTCTGTCTGACGGAAATGCCCGGCAGATACGATCCGCCAAAGATATGCCTCAGGTTCTGCCCGACGGAAATGCCAGACAGATACGATCCGCCGAAGATATGCCGCAAGTGCTGCCCGACGGTAATGCCAGGCAGGTACAATCCGCCGGGCATACACCCCAGGTTCAGCCCACCAGCAGGGCGTGGATACAATTGGATATGAAGGCTCTGGCCGAAAATGTCGCCTTTCTGCGCTCTCTCCTGCCTGAGGGCTGCCGCCTGATGCCGGCTGTCAAGGCAGACGCCTACGGCCACGGGGCCGTTCCCATCGCCAGGGAGCTGAACCGCCTGGGCGTGGATGCCTTCTGCGTGGCGACCATTGCCGAGGGCATTTCCCTGCGCAGGGCAGGCATCCAGGGCGAGATCCTGATCCTGGGCTATACGCCGCCGGAGGACCTCCCTTTGCTGGTCCGCTGGCAGCTTGCCCAGTCCGTCGTAGACTATCCCTATGCGGAACAGCTTGCCCGTTCCGGCCTGAAGCTGCATGTACACGTAGCCATTGACACAGGCATGCACCGCCTGGGCATCCGATGCGAGAATATAGAAGATATCGCCGCGGTTTTTGAAATGGAAAATCTGTCTATTGACGGAATGTTCAGCCATTTCAGCGCAAGCGATTCCCCGGATGACGTCAGCAGGGCATTTACAAAGGCTCAGGCCGACGCCTTTTATCAGGTGGTGGAAATCCTGGAGGCACAGGGGTTCCCGCGCCCGAAGCTCCACCTGCAGGCATCCTATGGGCTGTTGAACTATGCCCATCTGGAGTCCGATTATGTGAGGGCGGGCATTGCCCTGTACGGCGTACACAGCTGTGCCGAAAATGCCTCCATTTCCCGGCATAAACTCTCCCCTGTGCTGTCCCTGATGACGCGGGTAATCTCTGTCCGCATGCTCTATGCCGGAGATTCCGCCGGCTATGGGATGGACTTTACCGCAGACAGGGATATGAAGCTGGCCGTACTCTCCATCGGCTACGCGGACGGCCTGCCGAGAGAACTGTCCGGCGGCAGAGGATATGTGCTCATCCACGGTCATAAGGCGCCTGTCATCGGAAGGATCTGCATGGATCTGACCCTGGCAGACATAAGCAAGATCCCGCAGACACAGGTTGGCGATATCGCCGTTGTCATCGGGAGATCTGACAGGGCGGAGATCACCGCTGAGGAGATTGCATCACAATGCGGTACTATCACCAACGAACTGCTCAGCCGCCTGGGTCCGCGCCTGGAGAGAGTTATTACCTGAACAACTGCTGCCTGTCCGAACCTTTATGAACCATGTAACAGTTCGGACAGGTCACTGAACTGTCACGGTCACGATGCAGCAGACTGATAATTTTATCAAAAAGCCATTGACACGCGTGAAAAAATAATTATAATAAAAACAGTAACGATTATTGATTTTATGAGAGGAGTATGGGATGGCAGCGCTGAAACACAGCAGGCAGCGGGAAATGATCAAGGAATTTCTGATGACCCGAAAGGATCATCCCACCGCTGATATTGTATACATGAATGTCCGCCAACAGAATCCAACTATCAGCCTTGGAACCGTGTACCGCAACCTTACCCTTCTCGCCGATATCGGGGAGATTGCCCGCCTGCGCGTAGGCGACGGTGTAGACCACTTTGATGCCGATACCTCCCCCCACTATCATTTCGTCTGCACGGAATGCGGGGCTGTGATAGATCTGGAGATGGACAGCATTGAAAGCATTACGGAGCTTGCCGGGGCTAACTTTGACGGGCATATTGCAGGTCATGTGACCTATTTTTATGGCACCTGCGGCAGCTGTACACGCTCCCAAAAGCTTTCCTGACTGTCTGCGCTGACAGTTTATCCAAAGGATGTTTTAAAACGGTCATTAACGGAACCATACATAAGGAATCTGTATCCAGAGCACCAAACAGGCAGAGACTTTCAGATAATGCTTTGCTGACCGGTTCTGAATGACCACAAAATTATATAAAAAGGAGAAAAGTATTATGAAGTATGTATGTCAAGTATGTGGTTACGTTCACGAGGGGGATTCCGCACCTGAGAAGTGCCCTATCTGCCAGGCTCCCGCTGAGAAATTCACCGTTCAGTCCGGCGAAAAGACCTGGGCTGCTGAGCATGTGGTAGGCGTTGCACAGGGCGTCCGTGAGGACATTATCAAGGATCTGCGCGACAACTTTAACGGCGAGTGCTCCGAGGTCGGCATGTACCTTGCCATGGCGAGAGTCGCTTTCAGGGAAGGCTATCCCGAGGTTGGCATGTATTATGAGAAAGCTGCCTACGAAGAAGCAGAACATGCAGCAAAGTTTGCAGAGCTCCTGGGCGAAGTTGTTACCGACTCCACCAAGAAGAACCTGCAGCTGAGAGTGGATGCCGAGAACGGCGCTACCGCAGGCAAGACCGACCTCGCCAAGAGAGCAAAGGAGCTTGGCCTTGACGCAATCCATGACACCGTTCACGAGATGGCAAGGGATGAGGCGAGGCACGGCAAGGCGTTTGAAGGGCTTCTTAATAGATACTTTAACTGATCAAAATACTTGATTTTAAATTCTAAGGCAAGAGAGGACAAACCGGAAATGGTTTGTCCTCTTTTTTACCATCCATAATGTAAATCGTCCTCCGATTCCTCTTTTCTCACCAATTATTATTTAGTAGTCACTTTTTGTTGAAATGTAATATACTCTGTAGTAAAATAAAATGGGAAAAGGGGGAGAGTTTCTATGGGCAGCAGAAAAAAGACCCGGCAATTTGATCAATTTGTCATTGAACTGAGTAAAAGAAATATCACCATGGACCAGCTCTGCCAAGGACTGTGCAGCAAACGAATGGTATGCTATTTAAAGAGCGGTGAACGCTCGCCTGGTAAACTCCTGCAGGATCGCATTCTGGAAAGACTTGGTATTGAAACGGAGAATTACGAATATTTTCTTTTTAATGAGGAATATAACTGCTGGGAGGCCAGACAGCTCATTCTGCACAACATTACCTGTGAAAACTGGGAACGTGCTGAACAGCTTCTCTGGGAATACCGCGATACTCACGATATGGATAATGCACTGGAAAAGCAGTTTTGCCTCAGTATACAGGCACAGATACGGCGCCGCCAGGGAGAAACTCCAGAAACACTGAGCAGGCTCTACGAAGAAGCCGCACGTCTCACCGTGCCGGATCTGGAGAACAAGCCTCTGTCAGAACTGGCATTATCTCTCAAAGAGCTGGACTTGATACTGGAAGCCGAACATTACCGTAAAGGAGGAGAACGTCCGCAGCAATACCAGGAAATCGCGGATTACATTCTGACAAGCGGATTTGACAGTACCTGCGTGGCAAAGCTTTATCCGAAAGCGATATATTTTCTGTGCAGAAGTGTGGAGAAAACCCCTGATCCCACCTGTCGAAAGCAGTGGAACGACAATAAACTCCTGTCGCAATGCAACCGCGCTTTCGCGGTTCTGCGAAAAAATTTCATATTGTACTATTTCTGGGAAGTACTGGATATGCGTGGAAAACTGTTGGAGCGGCTATTGCAGGATCCTGCTCTGACCCAGGAACCGCACAGGGCAATGAGCCTTACTGGCCTCTGCCGAAAAAACGCCTTATGGAAACAGGCACTGGAAAAAATCTATGCAGAACTCCGCATACCCAAAAGGACTTATGACAATTGTTACCTCTATACTGTGAAAGGCGTATCCTGTATCAATGATGTCGTCCGTATCCGCCGTAAAATGTTGGGAATCAGCCAGAAGGAACTGTGTGAAAACATCTGCGACACAGCCACCCTGCGGCGGCTGGAGCAGCGCAAAACTGTGACCCATAGAGATATTGCAGAAAAGCTTTTTGAACGGCTTGGACTATCGACGGAATTTATACGCACAAATCTGGTAAGTGCAGGCTATGATGCAAAACAAAAGATGAAGCTGCTCGAAATGTGTATCATGAAAAGAAAATGGGAAGACGCAAAGCTGCTCCTGGAACAGCTTCAAAGTCTCATATCCATGGACATTCCCGTTAATCGGCAGGCAATAATGCGCCAAGAGGCACTTATCCGCTGGCACAGCGCAGAAATAAGCCGGAACGAATATCTCTCCCTGGTACGGGCAGCTTTGGAACTGACCCTGCCTATTAAGGCATTTTACTCAGAAGGCGAGAAATACCTTACAAATGAAGAACAGCTCTGTATTCGGAACCTGATGTGGGCAATGGACAAGACCAGCGATGAATACGCTGTCTATGCACAAATGCTGACGGCGTCGTGCGAAAAAGCGACAGAGTGGTTCACAAAAACAGGTTTGGAGTGAACCACTCTGTCAGTTGCGCAGTTTTCATTACTCTATTATAATAAAGTCACGAGGCACAGCCTCATTATGCTGATATCATGGAGTGAATAAAGTATTTTGATGGTTTTATCCACGAATGAAAGGGGAAACAAAAATGAAGAAAAAAATAAGCACTGTAGTATTGCCTTGTCTGGCCTGTATCGGAATGCTTGCTTTTCATGCACTGCCTGTGGAGGCATTCGGCCCTGACAACTGTTCCCATCCGAATTATGCACTGGGCACCGATGGGGCAACAGGAGAATATGAATATCTGGAGAGCGGACACTATGAAATATGGGGCATGGGACACACCTGTCTGAAATGCGGATACACATTTTATACGGACACACATTTTGTGTTTGACTGTGGTCACGATTGGGAAAGTATCGCATCGGAGGTATATACGGAAAACGGCGTCACTACCTATAAATATCCTTGCAAGACCAGCGAATGTGATAGATTTTATACCGTGACAACGCAAGTCACTGCTCTGGAAAACTCTTTTTAGCATTTTAACCAATGGCATAACATGATAATTCCATACATATTCATGCCTTGCAAGGGCATTTTCAGGTATGTATGAAATGTCTGTACCATATTATCCGCTTCATGGCATTCAGCACATCAAGGGGGCGATTTTTACCCGCCCCCTTTGTTGCAATATACATTTTTTATGATACGGCAATCCAGCATTGCCATATATTATTTAGATAAAGGAGTTTCTATGAAAAAACTATATTCCATCATGGCCCTGCTCCTGTTCTGTCTGTCCTTATCCTCCTGCAGCGGGCAGAATAACGACAGCCAGCTCCCCTGGCAGGGCATACAGACGGGCACAAAGGATCTGTCCGCCATCACCGACCGGACGGAGTATTACGATATTACCGCGGAGCAGGAGCCCATCTTCCAATGGGAGCCGAAGGGCGAGAACTCGCCCCTGGCAGAAAGGCGAAGCTCTTTCATCAGCATGCAGTTCTATCAGGGAGAACCGGTACAGTTCTGGGGCATTGAAACCATCAGAGGGCAATTCATGTTTTGGGATCTTTACCTATATAGGCTGGATGGCAGCAGGGAGCTGCTGCTGCAGGATATCTCCATGAAATCTCGTTGTTATCTGGATCAGGATGGAAATCTTTATTTGTGGAAAAATTCTTTTGAAACCATATATGAAGACGGCAGCACCGAAACAACAGAAACGATACTGCAGAAGTACAGCCCTTCCAGAGAGCTCCTCTATGAGCAGCAATTTGAATACGGATATAATATCCAGGAGATCCGACAGACGGCGGACGATAAGGTGTACCTGTTCACCAGCAGCAATGGAGCCGACGAACAGAATTCCCGAAAGCTGGCGGAGCTGAAGCCTTCCACCGGGGTTGTCACGGAGCTTGGCGCTGTCAGCCTGAGCAAGGAGTTGTCCCAGCCTGATCTGGGAACATGGGGCAAAAAGCTGGTGACATTAAAATACCAGCAATTGTATGGCAACGAGATCACCGCGATCAACGTAAAAAACGGCAAAGAAACCTGTGTCCTCTCTTTCCAGGGGACTACCTATCTTCTCCCTTCCGATCTTTATCTGCAGGAATTCCGGGTACTGGAGGATGAAAGCGTGGAGATCCTCTGGACGTCCGCGGACGGCAGCAGCAGTCTGCGGGAAAGGCTGCGAATGGAAAAGGTGGAGAGAACCCCTATCGTCCTGAGAGGACAGGATGTCACCGGCTGGCTGGCCAAACAGATCAACGCCTTCAACCGCCAGAACAAGACATATCATGTAATCGTAGAGGACTGTGGATACGGGAATGATATGGAGGACTTTGCACGCCTGACCAGCGTCCAGATTGCGTCAGGAAAGGGACCGGATATCCTGTATGGCGGACTGATGCAGGATTATATCTCCGGCATGATAAAAAATGGGCTTCTGGAAGATCTGCGGCCCCACATGGAAAAAAGCGGCATGCAGGAGGAGAATTATTTTCCTTTCACCTTTGCCGCATGGCGGGATGGGGAAAAAATCTGCGGCATCAGCCCGGCGACACCCAGCCTGAGCAGCTATCGTATGGACAGCGCCGTCCTTGGAGGAATGCAGGAACCAGATATCCAAACGCTGGTGGACGTCCTGCTGGCCAGGCAGGAGGACGCCGTATTTCTGAAAACACATGATTCACAGATGCTGTTAGAGTTTTTGCTGGAAGGCTCAGACACGCTCTGGGGTATGGTGGACTGGGAAAAGGGAAGCTGTGACTTCAACGGGGAGCTGTTCGCCCAGATATTGGAGACGGCAAAGCGGTATGGAAAAAGCGAAAATAAAAGGGATCTGACCCCCATCGCAGAGGGCCGCTCCTTTATAGACATTTACGTCTATGATGAGAAGGAGGAAAGGGAGAAGAAAGGAAAGACCATCTGTGGCGTTTTATTTGACGACGGATGCCATGTGGCGGTCAATTCCTATTCCGCTCTTGCCATCAATACCAATTCATCCAATAAGGAGGGGGCATGGGAATTTCTCTCCTTCCTTCTGGGCGATGAGGCGCAGTCCGCCAGCAACATCCCGGCGGCAAGATCAAATTTTGCCGCATGGGTGGAAAAGCAAAAAGAAACATTTGCGAACGGAAAAAAGGTCGATATGATGTATGGTGAGCGTTTAGCCGATGGAAGTATTAAACCTACAGGCAGGGTGATATATACGGCTGCGGATGTCACGGATGAGATCATAGAGGAATATACAGAGGCATTAGAGGATGCACGCCCCTGCCCTCTCCGCACCATTCCCATCCTGGATATCATCAGCGAGGAAGCTGCGGATTACTTCAGCGGCAGCAAGAGTGCGGCGGATGTGGCAAAGCTCGTCACCAACCGGGTGCAGACATATTTGGATGAGGGATATTGAAGAATTTCTTATATATACTCATTCTATAGCAGAGGCTGCGGGCAAAAAGGCTACAGAGTGGTTCACAAAAACTGGTTTTTTTTGAACCACTCTGTCAGTTGCACAGATTTCATTACTCTATTATAATAAATTCATGAGGCACAGCCTCATTATGCTGATATCATGGAATGGATAGAGTATTTTGACAGTTTTATCAACTAAGGAAAGGGGAAACAAAAATGAAGAAAAAAATAAGCACTGTAGTATTACCTTGTCTGGCCTGTATCGGAATGCTTGCTTTTCATGCACTGCCTGTGGCGGCATTCGGCCCTGACAACTGTTCCCATCCGAATTATGCACTGGGCACCGATGGGGCAACAGGAGAATATGAATATCTGGAGAGCGGACACTATGAAATATGGGGCATGGGACACACCTGTCTGAAATGCGGATACACATTTTATACGGACACACATCTTGTATGGGACAGTGATCATGATCTCGGCGGCGGGACAATAGTACTTAAGCCAGATGGCACTGCCGAGGTCAGGTATTATTGTACATTCAACGGCTGTGACTGGTATGGTGTATATGAATAACGCTATACAGCGTTAAGCCGCGGCTTCTCCGGCGTTCTGGCACCACATAATTCCATCCATGATAATCAGCATAATTATCCGAAAGCTTCTTACCATCTGAATAAGTCTATTGAACATACCTGACAGCGCAAAGCTCAAAACCATATAACACTTGAGCTGCTTAAACGAGGGAGTATTATGAAAAAAATATGTTCCACCATGGCCCTGCTCCTGTTCTGTCTGTCCCTGATCTCCTGCAGCGGGCAGAAAAACGACAGCCAGCTTCCCTGGCAGGGCATACAGGCAGGCACAAAGGATCTGTCCGCCATCACCGACCGGACGGAGTATTATGACATTACCGCGGAGCAGGAGCCCATCTTCCAATGGGAGCCGGACAGCGAGAACTCGCCCCTGGCAGATAGGCGAAGCTCTTTCATCAGCATGCAGCTCTATCAGGGAGATCCGGTACAGTTCTGGGGCATACAGGCCATCAGAGGACAATTCATGTTTTGGGATCTCTACCTCTACAGGATGGACGGCAGCAGGGAGCTCCTGCTGCAGGATATCTCCATGGACTCTCATTGCTATCTTGATCAGGCTGAAAATCTTTATTTGTGGAAAAATTCTGCTGAAATCATACATAAAGACGGCAGTATTGAAACAACAATGACAACACTGCAGAAGTACAGCCCCTCCCGAGAGCTCCTTTATGAGCAGCAGTTTGATTACGGATATGATATCCAGGAGCTCCGGCAGACGGCGGACGGCAGGGTGTATCTGTTCACCAGCGGCAAAGGAGCCGTCGGACAGGATAGACGGCTGGCAGAGCTGAAGCCTGACACCGGGCTTGTCACAGAGCTTGGCGCTGTCAGTCTGAGCAAGGAGCTGGCAAGACCGCATCTGGGAACATGGGACCAGAAACTGATAACATTTAAAACCCAGCCTTTGCTTGGCAACGAGATTACGGCAATCAACGTGAAAAACGGTAAGGAAACCTGTGTCCTCTCTTTTCAGGGGACTACTTATCTGCCACCCTCCGGTTTTAATCTGCAGGACTTCCGGGTCCTGGAGGATGAAAACGTAGAAATTCTTTGGACAGCCGAGGACGGCAGCAAAAGCCTGCGGGAAAGGCTGCGGATGGAAAAGGTGCTAAAGACGCCTGTCGTCCTGAGAGGGCTGAATATCACAGGCTGGCTTGCCTCCCAGATCAACAGCTTCAACCGGCAGAGCATCGACTATCACGTCATAGTAGAGGACTGTGGACAGGGGAATGATACAACAGATTTTGCGCGGCTGACCAGCGTTCAGATCGCATCCGGGAAAGGGCCCGACATCATAGAGGGCAATCTGATGAAAGAATATATGTCCGGCATGATGGAAAAGGGCGCCCTGGAAGATCTGCATCCCTACATGGACGGAAGCGGCATTCTGGAGGAGGATTATTTCCCCTTTACTTTCGGCACATGGAGAGACGGGGACAAGATATTCGGCGTCTGCCCCACATCGCCCGCACTGGCTGGCTTTTGTATGGACAGCGCTGTCCTTGGCCAAGAGGAGGAGCCGGACATTGAGACATTAATCAATGCCCTGCTTGCAAGGCAGGAGGAAACTGCCTTTCTGAAAAATTACGATCCACAGAAGCTCTTAGCGCTTTTCCTGGAGGCCACTGACACACTCTGGGGAATGGTGGACTGGGAAAAGGGAACCTGTGACTTTGGCGGAGAACTGTTTGCCAAAATATTAGAAACAGCAAAACGGTATGGTGACAGCGAAGCCCTGGGAGAAGTAAATTATATTGCGGAAAGCCGCAGCTTTTTTGATATCTTTGAATTTGACAGCAAGGCTGACCGGGAAAGGGACGGGAAGGTAATCTGCGGAGTGATATTTGACGATGGATGCCATGCGGCAGCCTCTCCCTATTCCATTTTGGCAGTCAATGCCGCTTCGTCACAAAAGGAAGGGGCCTGGAAATTTATTTCTTTTCTTTTAGGAGATGAAGCTCAATCTGCAAGAAGCCTGGGAAGCGGCATTCCCGTCAGCAGGAATGCTCTTGACACCTGGCTGGAAATGCAGAAAGACCGGGTTGCGGACGGACGGGTAATCCGCAAGATGATCCTGCATCAAGCTGCCGATGGAAGCACTTCGATCGCAGGTACGGTAGTTTATACGGAAGCCGATATCACGGAAGAAGTCATAACGGAATATCTTGAGGTTCTGGAGAATACACACACCTATCCTGTCCGCACTGCCCCCATCCTGGACATCATCAGTGAGGAGGCGGCAGATTACTTCAACGGCAGTAAGAGCGCGGAGGATGTGGCAAAGCTTGTCACCAATCGGGTGCAGACCTATCTGGACGAAGGGCATTGAGGCACCTGGGCTGCCGTGAACGGAGGGAGAGGTTTATTTCCACCTTGAACAGCCTTCAGAAAAACGTGGCAGTTGCTCTTACAGAATGGAGCATCTGCCACATTTTTTCATATGTCAGCATTTTGAGGAAATATTATTGTAAACAGAGGAGATTTGTGATAAAATTTTAAAATAAAGGCATCAAATACATAATTATCAATATGGGATCAGGGCTGCCTGCAGACAGTTACAGAACCTTAAAAAGGAGGAGACCGTTTTGATCGACCTGAAAAAGATAGTTCACCAAAATTTGTATGATATCGCAAATCTCTCAGTTGCAGAGGAACAGAAACGCTTTGTGGCTCCCAATACGGACAGCATCATGCAGGCTTATGTTGCCATCACCAATCACGGCGTGGCACTGCCCTTTGGGATATACGACGATGAGACTCCGGTAGGTTTTATCATGTTTGGCTATACTCCCAAGGACAGCATCGAACTGCCCGAGATCACAAGAGGCAACTATTGTCTCTGGCGCATTATGATCGATCAGAGGTATCAGAATAAAGGTTACGCGAAAGCTGCCCTGGACATGGGACTGGCATACATCAAACAGCTTGCCATGGGGACGGCACAATATTGCTGGCTATGCTACCAGCCTGAAAATGACGTGACAGTAAAGCTGTGCCGCAGTGTTGGCTTCCGCGACTGCGGCGAAAAATATCACGACAAACATATTGCTCTCTTAGCCCTTCGATAAGGCTGCCCAAAAAAGCCGACCGCTCCTCTTGTGATCTCACACGGCAGAGGAACCAGGTCGGCTTTTTGACCTTCAGGCAGCTGTCAAATATTCCTCACAAGCTCTGTCACCAGCGCCGCGGAGTGCTTTGCCGCCGCCTTCTCAAAGGCAGGGTAATCCATCTCCGCACTGTCGTCCGCCTTATCGGAAATAGCGCGTATGATGACAAAGGGGATCCTGTTCAGGCAGGCGCCATGTGCAATGGATGCCCCCTCCATCTCTGCGCAGTCACCCTGAAACTGGCTGATCAGACGCTCCTTCACTTCCCTGCTGGAAATGAACTGGTCGCCGCTGACCACCCTGCCCAAAACAGCATGGACATCCGGATTGACCTTTTCACAGGCTGCCTTTGCCAGCGCCGTCATACGCTCATCCGCCACAAACTCCCGAAAGCCCATCTGGGGCACCTCACCCAACTGATAGCCAAAGATTGTGACATCCATATCGTGATGCAAGGCATCCCTGGAAATCAGGATATCCCCTATGTCCAGCTTCGCATTCAGGGATCCTGCAACGCCTGTATTGATAATATGGGTCACTTCAAAAATGTCCGCCAGAATCTGCACGCACAGCGCCGCGTTTACCTTGCCGATACCGCTGCGGACTACCACCACGGGCGTGCCGTTCAGGGTTCCCTGATAAAAATCCATTCCTGCCCGCTTCTCTATCTTGGACACGGACATCTCTGCCTTCAGCTGTTCTACCTCCAGCTCCATCGCTCCTATAATTCCTATCTTGCTCATACTATGCCTCCCCAGCGCGTTTTTCATCTCCACAGCACACCTCACAGTAGAGGTGTGCCCTGGCTTTGCAGTCTCATTCCTCATTGCCGCATTTTTCTACTGCGGATAAACCAGCCTGCTGTCATCAATGCCATAAAGGACGTTGTCCAGGTACTTCCCGGCCAGATAGTTCGCCATGGAAAGGTTCATATCCAGATAATTGCCGCAGTCTCTGGGCGACGCGCCGGGCACCTCATCCTTATAATCGCGGATAAACTCAAACATCTCTGTCATCAGGGGTACAATATCCCTGGATGCATAATTGCCTGCCAGCAGCAGATAGAAGCCCGTGCGGCAGCCCATAGGCCCAAAATAAATCGTCTTGTCTTTATAGACCGGATGATTGCGCAGAAAAGTTGCACCAAGGTGCTCGATGGTATGTACCTCGGCGGTATTCATCACCGGCTCCTCATTGGGGCTTGTCATACGCAGGTCAAAGGTAGTGATCGTCTCCGCGCCCACAGTGTCCTTTCTGGAAACATAGACCCCGGGCTGCAGCTTGATGTGATCGATGGTAAAGCTTGCAATTTTCTCCATTTTGTCCATCCTTTTCATTTCATTTTGGCAGAGTCAGGGCATCGCGGATATTGCCGGCCCCTGACAGCTTCCATACCAGTATCCAATAACCGACTTTATTCAATAGAAACCTGATAATAAAATTCTGCCTTGGATTCTATTATATTTTTTTCGGGACGTGCTTGTCAAGCTTTGCGGCCAAAGTAACTTTTAAATTATTTTCTCAAAAATATTGTTTCAAAAAATATACCCACAATACAATACAAAACGCATAATTGTGCGTAACGATCCAGTGACCTGTCTGAACTGCTGCCTTTTATTAAAAAAACAGGCCCCTGCTTCAAAATAAGTAATTGCCTTTAACCGGAAAATGATATATAATGAGATGGTTTATGTTGTATTTTACATATGTATATTTTCTACTAAAGAGCTTATTAAGCAAAAATGTGATTTTACACAATCAAAAACCCCGCAGCAGGCAATGTGGGGGATAAATTCACTGATGTGATATCAAATTAATGTGGAAGCAGTGGAACGAGGAGTTGTTATGAACAGAAATACCAAAAAATTCTTACTGGTGAGTTTTTCTATTTTGATGTCTGTATGTATTATAATTTTTATAATTACATCAGCATATATCTCCAGCAAAAGCGATAATGCGATCAACGAAATCGGTGTAATTTATATGTCTGCGATTGCTAAACAGATGCAGGAAAAATTTGATGTAGTTATCAATTCCCAGATTCTGGAGATGAAGGGAATCGTAGAGAGACATCCCCCTGAGACGGTAGAATACGGTCAGGAGATGATCGACCAGCTTGTACTCAGCGCCCAGGTCCGGGGATTCGAGTGTCTGGAGCTTTACACGGAGGACGGAGAGTCCGAATTGATCTATGGCGAAAAAGTGGTCTATGAAAGCGAAGAAGTATTTTACAATGTATTGTATGACAGCAACCTGAGGGTATTTGCCGGCATCAGCTCCCAGGGGAAAAAGGTAATGTGTCTGCTGATCGATGTTGCCTATCCCATGAAAGACGGCAAGACCAGCTCTGCCATGGTTGCCTCCATGCCGATGCAGTTTCTGGAGGATGCGCTTGCACTGGATGACGAGGACAATCTGATGCACTCCTACATCATACGCAGGGATGGAAGCCTTGTGATACGATCAAATCAGGAATCCATGTTTGATAATATCAATGAGGCATTCAGTGAATATAATGGCAAAGACGCCGCCACCTATGTCAGCGAGCTGAGGGAAGCGATTAATACAGATACGGTATACTCCACCATTGCCCGTGTCAATAATGAGAAACGATACCTTTTGTGTACATCTCTGCCCAGTTCGGAGTGGTATCTGGTCTCCTTGATGTCATATGGAACGCTTGACAATATTTTAGAGGATCTGAGCACCGGACGTCAGTCCGCAACGCTTCTGATGTGTTTTGTCATCATCGGCGGCATTATTATCATATTTGACTTATATTACAGGCAGTCAAAGCAGCAGCTCAAAGCCCTGGACGCGGCAAGGAAGGAAGCAATCAAGGCAAACCAGGCAAAGAGTGAATTCCTCTCCAGTATGAGTCATGATATCCGTACCCCCATGAACGGTATTGTAGGTATGACGGCTATCGCATTGGAAAACATCGACAATATGGAGCGCGTAAAAGACTGTCTTGGCAAGATTACCATGTCCAGCAGACATCTGCTGGGGCTGATCAACGATGTGTTGGATATGTCTAAAATAGAAAGCGGAAAACTGACCCTGAACATAAACCAGATATCCCTCCGTGAAATGATGGAAAGCATTGTAAACATTGTACAGCCCCAGATAAAGGAAAGGGAGCAGCACTTTGACGTATTTATCCAGGAAATCCAGACAGAGGATGTCCTCTGCGACGGGGTCCGTCTGAACCAGATCCTGATCAACCTGTTGTCAAATGCCCTGAAGTTTACTCCGGAGGGCGGACGGATCAACGTCTACCTGGCCCAGGAGCCTTCCCCTATGGGCGACCATTATGTGAGATGCCATTTCCGCGTGAAAGACAACGGCATCGGCATGACAAAAGAATTTCAGCAAAAAATATTTGATACCTTTACCCGAGAGGAAAAACAGGTCAATAAAATTGAGGGAACCGGGCTTGGCATGGCAATCACGAAGGCAATCGTAGATACTATGAAAGGCAGTATTGAATTACAGAGCGCGCCTGGCGAGGGAAGCGAATTCCACATTACTCTTGACCTGGAACGGGCGGATTCCGAGTTAAAAGATATGAAGCTTCCCCCCTGGCGAATGCTGGTGGTTGACAACAACGAGGATCTTTGTAGGAGCGCGGTATCTTCCTTAAAAGAAATCGGTATCGACGCACAGTGGACTACCAGCGGAAAGACAGCGGTGGAGATGGCAAGGAAATGCCATGATGAACAGAACGGTTACGAGGTCGTTCTCCTGGACTGGAAGATGCCGGAAATGGACGGACTTCACACGGCACGGGAAATGCGCAAGCACTTGGGAGAAAGTGTACCGATTTTAATTATTTCCGCATATGACTGGAGTGACATAGAGGATGAAGCTGACGAAGCCAGCATCCAGGGCTTTATCTCCAAGCCCCTGTTCAAATCGAACCTATATCTGTGTTTAAGTCGTTATATGTTGGATAATTCCGCAGAAGACCGGAAAAAAGTTTCCCTGTCACAGGATGCTTTCATCGGAAAGCGTATCCTGCTGGCAGAGGACAATGACCTGAACTGGGAGATTGCCGAGGTCCTCCTGTCCGAGGCAGGTTTCCAATTGGAAAGAGCAGACAACGGCCAAATCTGTGTGGAAAAATTTAAAAGTTCCAAGCCTGGTTATTATGATATTATCTTAATGGATATCCGGATGCCCGTGATGAACGGCTACGATGCGGCAAAAGCAATCCGTGCTCTGGCAAGAGAGGATGCCGGACTGCCGATCATCGCCATGACTGCGGATGCCTTTTCCAGCGACATACAGCACTGTCTGGACTGCGGCATGAATGACCATGTGGCAAAACCTATTGATCTGAACAGGCTGACACAGTTGCTGAAAAAATATTTGTAAAGAACTTTTCCTAAGATAAAAAGTGTGGGATTCAGCTCTACTTACAGTAAGCTGAATCCCACACTTTTACTTTTTCTTTTCCTCTTTCTTTTCCTTTTTCTTTTCTTCTTCCTTTTTAAACACAAAAAACTTGCTGATTAGATAATTTCCGATCATCACAAGCACAGACACAAAAATTTTGGAGAAATCCTCATGGATATGCAGGACATTTACCATCAAAATCATCATGACCGCATCGAGCACCCATGTGGAGACCCGTCCGCCTGAAAACTGCAGGAACTCCTTCCGCATGTTGGGTTCCTTGCTTTTAAAGACATATTTGCGGTTCATGAAATAACCAAAGATAACGCCCACCACCCAGGAAATGAGACTGAGCAGAAAGTTGTGCAACACGATCTGAGCGTCCAGAATGGTATATGCGCACAGGAACCACGCCGCCCAGGATACAATGGTATTTAACACGCCCACAATGAGGTATGCGATCATTTCTTCGTATTTGATGCACAGTGCCTTTATTTTTTCTATCATCGGTATTCTCCTTACAAGTTCACCACATTCCTGTTCTCACCCCGCAGAAAAGCGGCAATATTCTCATGAGCCTCCATGACGCATCGGGTACGCGCCTCCACGCTCGCCCATGCAAGATGAGGGGTGATGATCAGCTTATTGCTGTCCTTTATCCTGCTCAATGGATTACTTTCCTCCAGAGGCTCGCTCTCCACCACATCCAGACCTGCCGCGGCGATCTTTCCCTCCAGAAGCGCATGGTACAGCGCCGTATTGTCAACCACCCTGCCCCGCGCCACATTCAGGAGCACTGCGGTATTCTTCATTTTATCCAATGCTTCTCCGTCGATAAAGTGCCTGGAAATATCACTCAACGGACAGTGCAGCGACAGGAAATCGCTCTCTCTCAACAGGGTATCCTTATCCACCCGGGGATAGTCGCTGCAGCTGCTTTTGCCGGTGATAGAGTGAAATATCACTCTGCAGCCAAAGGCAGCGGCAATCCGGGCCACGCGCCTGCCGATATTTCCCATGCCCACAATCCCCCAGGTCTTGCCCTCCAGTTCATAAAAGGGCAGGTCAAAACTGGAAAAACGATCCTGGGCGCTATACGCGCCGGACTTCACATAATCATCGTAATAAGGCAGCTTCTCGCTGAGAGCCAGCGCCATGCAGAAGGTATGCTGCGCCACCATGCCCGTGCAGTAGTCCCTTACATTTGCCACCTTGATCCCCCTTGACCTGCAGTAATCCAGGTCACAGTTGTCAAAGCCCGTGGCAAACTCGCAGATCAGCTTTACATTGGGGGCACTGTGCAGGGTTTCCTCCCTCAGGGGAGACTTGTTGGCAATCACAATATCCGCCTCCCTGACCCTCTCCTTCACTTCCTCCACGGTAACTGTGTTGTGATATACTGTCACCTCGCCGAAATCGCTGATACAGTCTACGGACACATCCTCACCCACGCTGTCCCGCTCCAGTATAACAATCTTCATCTTAATAACCATGCCTTTCCGCAGCCTTCGGACCCTGAGCCACAAGTTCGCGATCGAATAATCTCTGATTTTAACGCCAATCTCAATGTTCCCGGCAACAGGATCCAGCCCGCATACAAAGTGTATGCCGCACGTAAAAGCTCAGGCAGGCCACGGAGCTGTGACTTTGCCACACTTGGCATAAGGGGCTGCCACACAGGGAAAACAGTCCGTGATATCAGGTTCCCATACAGCAGGCAACCCTCCTATCCCGTATCTATATTCCCCTTGCGACAACCCCCTCTTAATCAACAGCCCCGCACATATACCCTGTGCCCGGCCCACAGCCTTACTTCAGGCGTGCCAGCAGTTCCTCTCTCTGCGCCTCGTATCCAGGCTTGCCAAGCAGGGCAAACATATTCTTCTTGTAGCTCTCCACGCCGGGCTGGTTAAAGGGATTTACGCCCAGCAGATAGCCGCTCACGCCGCAGGCAAACTCAAAGAAATAAAACAATTCGCCCAGATAAAATTCATTTACCTCCGGCACGTTCACCATGAAATTGGGAACCTGCCCGTCGGTGTGGGCCAGTATGGTGCCGTTCATGGCGCTCTTATTGACGAAATCGACGGTCTTTCCCGCCAGATAGTTCAGGCCGTCCAGATCTACAGGCTCCTTGCCGATGATAAGCTCCTCACGGGATGTCTCCACATTGATGACAGTCTCAAACATAATGCGCGCGCCGTCCTGGATAAACTGTCCCATGGAGTGCAGGTCGGTGGTCAGATCAACGCTGGCAGGAAGCAGCCCCTTGTGATCCTTGCCCTCGCTCTCTCCGTAAAGCTGCTTCCACCATTCGGAGACATAGTGTACCGCCGGCTCATAGTTTGCCAGGATCTCCACGCTCCTACCCTTGCGCAGCAGGATATTGCGCAGCGCCGCGTACTGCAGCGCATCGTTGCTTTCAAAATCATTCTCCAGGGCGCGCTTTCTTCCGCTTGCCGCGCCTTCCATCAGCTTGTCGATGTCCGCGCCGCTGACTGCGATGGGCAGTAGCCCTACTGCGGTCAGCACAGAGAAACGTCCTCCCACATCATCGGGCACCACAAAAGTCTCATAGCCTTCCTCTGTGGCAAGGTTCTTCAGGCTTCCCTTAGCCTTGTCCGTGGTGGCATAAATCCTGGCAGCCGCCCCCTCCTTGCCGTACTTCTTTTCCAGCATCTCTTTAAATACACGGAATGCGATGGCAGGCTCCGTGGTGGTTCCGGACTTGGAGATCATGTTGATGGAGAAGTCCCTGTCTCCCACCACGTCCATCAAATGCTTTAAATAAGTGGAGCTGATAGAATTGCCGCAGAAATAAATCTCAGGCGTCTTTCTCTTGTCCTTGCCGAGCACGTTGTAAAAGCTGTGTCCAAGGAATTCAATCGCCGCCCGAGCCCCAAGATAAGAACCACCGATACCGATCACAAGAAGCACCTCGGAGTCCCCCTGGATCTTCTTTGCCGCCGCCTTGATCCTGGCAAATTCCTCCTTGTCATAATCCACAGGGAGGTCAATCCATCCCAGAAAATCATTTCCTGCGCCGCTCCTGGAAACCAGCACCTCCTTCGCGTCAAGCGCCAGCTTCTTCATGTAGCCCACTTCCTCCTGTGAAATGAAGGCACCTGTCTTGGAATAATCAAATGTAACCTGTTTGCTCATAGTTCCGCTCCTTTTCCCATAATAGATAAAGCTTTTGTGCTTTTGTCCTAAGTGTAGCAAAATTGTATGACAAATTCAAGTAATTTTTGCGAACAAGCTCCAAATAAGTTTGAACCAGAGGCTTTCAGGTGGTCAAAAACTCCTTTAACAGCGCTTCCAGCTCCTCCTCAGACACTTTTGCGGACTCGTTGGGGTAATCCGTGTCACTTTCCTCCTCATAAATATTTTCCTGAGGCACTTGTCCCACGGATGCCGGATCCATAAATGCCTGCCCCACAGGCGCCTGGGACATGGGAGCCTGCCCCATAAACGCCTGTGCTGCCGGCGCCGGCGCCGCGGCCCGCTGTGTCCGCGCAGGCTGAATATTTTCAGCCCCTGCCGCCAGCCTGCCGCCGATAGGCATCAGCTTCACGGTCCTGCTGGTGCCAATCCTGCCTCTTTCCTCCGTGCCCTGTTCTTCAAAAAAGGCTTCCCCATACAGCATTTCCAGATCTCTCTTTGTCACATCAATCCTGGGTGCAAAATGATTTTCCAGATAATCCACCAGATTTATCTTCAGCACCCTCCTCTTGCCCCGGATATCCACGATGGTAGACACGGAAAAGTATATGTACAGCCCAAAGAAGCTCACAATATAGAAGGGCAGTACATCCCCCAGTGTCCTCCCCGCCAGAATGCTCCTGCAGATGCCCACCCCGGAAAAGACCACGGACAAAAGCTCTGTCTGCCCTGACAGGTGGTAAAGCATTCCATATGAAATATGCATAAATGACATCTTATTGAGAAACTTGTCCACAAAAATCTGGATATTGGGGACCCCGTTGCTCAGCTGGTAGCAGTTGGCAAATTTCAGCTTGCACTGTTTCAGATGTTTGTTTTCCGTGGAAGCCATATTATCGGCTTCCTTTATCAAATTCCGGTAGAGCAGCCCCAAAAGTACCCGCACGAATATACTGACTCCCATACAGGTAAACATCAGAACCGTTATCAATTTTTCTTCCTGAAATACCCTAAACATGATCGCACCTCTCTCTCGGCTATGGCTCGGACGCACCATTCGCAAAATCCTGAAAAAAGATCCACCTGTGGGCTGCCGATCCAATGAGGTCTGTCACACTGAGTCCCGAACCATTGTATTGCAGCCGCGCAGGCAAAAAAATTATGAAAAACGTCTGTATTTATAGTATAACTTGAAAGTATGCATTTTTATAGGATTTTTCATCGCATAATTATGAGGTATTTCGACAAAAAAGTAATTAATACGCCGCCTTTGATATAAAATGGGCTGCAGGCTCAGAAATATTCTAAAACCCAGATTGCACATTGGGATGTAATCTGATATTATGTATATAATAGTAAAAAACAATTACATAAATGGAGGAGGACATAATTTTATGGATTCACTGAAATACAAAACACAGGGAACCTGTTCAAAGGAGATTGAGATTGAACTGAAGGACGGCGTTATCGAATCCGTCAAATTCACCGGGGGCTGCAACGGCAACCTGAAAGGAGTCGCTGCACTGGTAAAAGGCATGAAGCCCGAAGAAGTAATCGAACGCTGCAAGGGCATCCGCTGCGGCTTTAAGGCAACTTCCTGCCCTGACCAGCTGGCACAGGCGCTGGAACAAATGCTGGCTTAAAAGGTGAACAGACAGGAGTTAGTATGAGAAAGATCGTATTGACCGGCGGGGGGACGGCAGGGCACGTCACCCCCAATATTGCACTGCTTCCTTCCTTGAAAGAAGCAGGCTATGAAATTACTTATGTGGGTTCTTATGACGGTATCGAGAAGCGGCTGATCGAGGACTTCAATATTCCCTATATAGGCATCTCCACCGGCAAATTCCGCCGTTATCTGGACCCCAAGAACCTGACAGACCCCTTCCGTGTTGTGAAAGGCTATGTGGAAGCGAAAAAATTCCTGAAAAGTTACCGCCCCGACGTGGTTTTCTCCAAGGGCGGTTTTGTCAGTGTCCCTGTGGTACGCGCCGCGGCGTCGCTGCATATTCCCTGCATCATCCACGAATCTGACATGACGCCGGGACTGGCAAACAAGCTGTGCATCCCTGTTGCCAAAAAGGTGTGCTGCAATTTCCCCGAGACGCTGAAGCTGCTGCCGGAGAATAAGGCGGTCCTGACCGGCTCGCCTATCCGGGCGGAGCTGTCTAAGGGAAACAGGCTCGCCGGGCTTACCCTGTGCGGGTTCAGCGCCAATAAGCCCGTCATCATGGTAACGGGAGGAAGCCTTGGCGCCTCCAATGTAAATAAGGCGGTCCGGGAGGCCCTGCCCAAACTTCTCCAGGACTTTCAGGTGGTCCATCTCTGCGGCAGAGGCAAGCTGGACAATGTCCTCTTAAGCACCGAGGGCTACAAACAGTTTGAATATGTTAAGAACGAGCTAAAGGATCTGTTCGCCATGGCGGATCTGGTGATCTCCCGCGCCGGCGCCAATGCCATCTGCGAGCTGCTGGCGCTGAAAAAGCCTAACATCCTGATCCCCCTTCCCTCGTCCAGCAGCCGCGGGGACCAGCTGCTCAATGCCCAGTCCTTTGAGGCACAGGGCTTTTCTATCGTTATAAACGAGGATGACCTGACCACGAACCTGCTGGTCAATAAAGTAAAAGAGCTTTACGGCAACCGTCAGGACTATTATGATACCATGAGCAAAAGCGATCAGATGGATTCCATCAAGACGATCATGAAATTAATCGAAGAGGCCTGACACGAAGTGTCAGGCCTCCTTTTATTCTATCCATTTTCCATCCGGTTCAAATCACTGCTCTATCAGTCCATGTTTTTTCAGCCTTGAGAGAATACCCCCGACAGTCCTGCTGTGAAGCTTTGCTATCTCCGATATGCTTATTCCGGATTTATATTCCTGATCAAGCCTTGTATCTTCTTCTTCGTTCCAGGACGCTCCTGCACCCTCCGGGCGATTCCTTGCCCTGTTAAATTCCGCCCTGTCAAAAGTTTTATGATCTTCATCATACTCCCCTGCATCCTCAACAGGCCGAAATCTCACAAAATATTCCACTATCATCCTCTGAACTTCCGGAGGATACTGTATCACCTGATAATGGACACCTGACTGGCTTATCTTTTCTTCCATCCTTATGCCATATTCTGTCCCCTTTGGAGTTGAGTGCTTAATAAATACACCATTCGTCTTCTCCTCAAGGACCAGCTCCTCAGCTGCCAGATACTCCCATATAGCCCCTATTGTGACCTTTTTGACTCCGTCAACGGTACATATTCGATTGAGCTCCTCTTTTATCTCACTGATATAGCGAAAATCCTCATATTGAAATCCCTCCGCATCCTTCTGTGCCAAGTAAAAAGGGGCCTTTCCTCTGCCTTTTTTCTTCGGTTCGGAAAGCATGCCTGCGCCGTCCCCCCCGTCCAGGGATCTGTCCCATGTACTGATGACTGTACCCGGATGCGCCTCTTGAAAAGTCTTTATGATACCCAGGAATTGTTCTCCATATTGTTCCAGCTTCCTTTCCCCTACACCGGCTATCTTCAGCAGGTCATTTTCATCTGCAGGCAGCTGTACACACATATCCACCAGCGTCTTGTCATTAAATATGATGTACGGCGGCAGAGACTTTTCTCTGGCAATCTCAAAGCGGAGTTTCCGCAGTTCCTCAAACAGCTCGTAGCCGGCAGAAGTGAGAAAATCCGTGTCCCTTTTTTGAACACTCTTTTTGCTTCTGTCTCCATACGCTCTGTCCGGTTCCTTATCTTCATGAATATGTAGGATCACACGAGTATTCTCATCCTTTAACGGCGTGATATTTCCCATCTTCAACACAGCATACCGATCCTCTGTCTGATACAGATAGCCTTCCTCTATCATCTGACCAATCAGGCTTCGTATCAGGTTCCTGTCTGTGTGTTTTAATGCGCCATATGACTTATAACGTATCGTCCCCAGCTCCCGCAGCCTCGCCCTGTCAGCTCCCTGCAAGGTTCCAATGACAACCTCCCTGCCATAACGCCCCTTTGTCTCCACCACACAGTTAATGACCCACCTTGCCTCCGCGGTCATATCCGCCTCCCTGTATTCCCTGTGGCAGTTGCCGCAATTATCACAGGGTTTTACAGCCTTTTCACCGAAATATTCCAAAATATAATTACGCAGACATGCAGTCGTCCTGCAGTAACCCTCCATGACCTGGAGACGTCGCATATCCCGTTGCTTTACCGTCTCCACATCTTCCTCGCTTAACCCGGTAAAATCTTTTCTCTCCAGAAGAAATTTATCAATCATGATATCCTGCGCCGAGAAAAGCAGGATGCACTGCGCCGGTTCGCCGTCCCGCCCGGCGCGCCCGGCCTCCTGATAATAATTCTCCATGCTCTGAGGCATATTATAATGGATCACATATCTGACATTGGACTTGTCTATGCCCATGCCAAACGCGTTGGTTGCCACAATGACCGGCGCGCGGTCATAGATAAAATCGTCCTGATTCCTCTTTCTCGTCTCATTGTCAATGCCCGCGTGATACCTGGTGACAGAAATCCCCCTTGCCGACAATACCTCGAAAAGCTTATCCACATTCTTTCTGGTGGCGCAGTAGATGATCCCGCTCTCCGCACTATGCTTCTCCACATAATCAGTCACAAAATCATCTTTTCCCCGTATGCTCTCCACCCTGTAGTACAGATTTTCCCTGTCAAAGCCCGTCACTGTCACATTGGGATCCTCAAGATTCAGGATGCACAGTATGTCCTCCTTCACTTCTTCCGTCGCCGTGGCGGTAAATGCACTGAGAATGGGTCTTTGGGGAAGATTTTGGATGAAATCCACAATCTTGAGATAGCTGGGCCTGAAATCCTGCCCCCACTGGGAGATACAATGGGCCTCGTCGACAGTCACCATGGAAATGTCCGCATGGCCCGCAAAATTCATAAAATCCGGGCTTTCCAGCCGCTCCGGCGCCACATAGATAATCTTGTACCTGCCCTCCGCCGCCAAAGCCAGCGCTTTCCTGACCTGAGCCTCGGTGAGGGACGAATTGATAAACGCGGCATGAACACCGGCTTCGTTCAGTGCCTTCACCTGATCCTGCATCAAGGAGATCAGGGGCGATATCACAATAGTAATCCCGGGCAGGATCAGGGCAGGAATCTGATAGCATATGGACTTGCCCGCGCCTGTGGGCATAATAGCAAGCACGTCGCGCCCTGCCAGAATGGACTCTATTATATTTTCCTGTCCTTCCCGAAAGGAGTCATACCCGAAATAGATTTTTAAGGCTTCTTTTGCGTTCATTATCTGTCATCCTCAATATATTGTTTTAATTTGTTAAGCTTTCCGGAAGTTATGATATCCGCATAGTGCATTCCTGCATATGTTATATGAAGAACCGGATATCCTTCTTTTGTTTTAAGTATCATATGTTGTGAGATAAGCCACTCAATTGTTGCCTGAACATTATCCCTGGACATTTCTTTCAGGAGTCCAAATTCTGATAAAGCATTTAGTTTATTTTTTACAATACGTTCTGTTTCCAGTCCCTGTAAAAAATCTGTCAGCATAGTAACACCATAGAATCTGACTGCACTGATACTCTGTAATGCTTTTAATGTAATAAATACAACTTCATTTAAATTTTTATCATTCAGCATTACCGGCTTTATATCCGCCTTTTTTATTATTACATCATCGTCAGGTGCTGTCTTATCAAAGAAACCTGCCCCTGTAGTACCCTGGAATATCTTTGTCTTCTTATCTATCTTTTCAATCATTGCTACATTTTCATATTCACTCGGCTTTGCTTCCGCAGAATCGACTGCTTCCAGTGTATAATTCATCTGGTCATAAAAATTTTTCCTGCTGATAACTTTATCACAGCCTGTCCCATCCTGCTTATAATTTGTACATCCCAAAAAGAAATCATCATATTTTCCCCTCTTGACAATCAAATAGCCATCTCTGCATTTATCGCACTTTAGAATAGACAGCTTTCCCGCTCTGCAATCATTTGTCATAAATCCGCATATTTCAGGTTCATTTGTGCATATGTATAATCGCAGCCCATATGCCCGCTTATATTTCAGCTGCAATGGATAACCGCATAAAGGACAGGGTTTTCTACCCGTTTTAACCACTTCTTCTTCATTCCAACTACCGCTAAGCTTCACATTTTTATATTCCTTTTTTATTTCCAGCAGAAATTCTGACGGATTACTCTCAGGAGCAACGAAATACACCCTGTTTTTTGTCCTTGTCATAGCAACATAAAAAAGCCTTCGTTCTTCTGCATAATCAACTGCCCTGTCCCCCTTTATCACAAATGCGAGCACCGAGTCATCTTCTATCTTTGAAGGAAATCCATAAGTTTCATTTTTACCGTTTATAATAATTACATCATCATACCCAAGCCCCTTAGAAGAATGCGCAGTCATAAACGTAATATCCAACTGGGGATATTTTACACTCTTTATTTTGTTGCCACGATTAACATATTCAAATAAGCCAGAACGTTCCAGATGATCACCGTCAAACCCAAATCTTCCCGAAAGCAGTATTGTTCCAAGTTCTTTTCCTTCTCTTTTCTTGCTGTCAATTATATGAGCAAGCGCTGTCTGGACTGCCTACGCCAGAGCATAATTAGCACCACTCCTTCTATTGCTGTTTGGTTTCTTGGCTTTATCATCATATGTATAAATTATAACTGGATCTTCTATTCTCTTGGGAGAAATAAGTCTCTTGCTTATCTGTTGGGTATTCTTTTGAATAAAATTTCCGGCTATATCTATGACCTCTTGTGAATTACGATAAGTTTTCACAATTTTAAGCACTTTCGCATAACCAATCTTTTCGGCAAATTTGGTGAACAGGGCAATGTCAGAACCACTAAACGCATAAATAGATTGCCAGTCATCGCCCACCGCTATTATCTTTGCATCCGTTACTTCGGAAAGTGCTTTCGTAAGATCAAATCGCTGTTTTGAGATATCCTGGTATTCATCTACAATAATGTATTTGAAATCCAGTTTCTGTTTCATTTCTTTTACTTCCTTAAGCAATCTTGCCAATTCATTTATCATATCCTCAAAATCAACTGCTTTGTTTTCTTTCAGCCACTTTTCATACTCCAAGTAACAATCATTACAGATGTTCAAAAATAATCTGCTTCTGACATTCTGCGTTGAATGATACATACGTTGAAACTCATCGGCATTATATCGGAATTGGAAATAAATCTGCAGATCAGATTTATCAGCTTGCGAATATATCTGTTTTCCTCTCCTGCTACCAGCATTTCCATTACTTCCCTGTTTGAACGCGGCTGCAGGGCAAAGCCTTTTGATTCCAAAATTTCTTTTAGATGTGAAATCAAACTTCTTTTATCACTATAACTTGAAAATGTATAAATAAGACTTGTTCCATGCTTTCTATGAAGATACACCTTGTCATTTACCGCCTGTTTATATCTGTCCAATTCTTCATCACTGTACCTGTCATTTCTCCCATCTTCAGAAATTCCAAAATGTTCAAGATAACAAACATTATCACCTTGAGCAATAACAAAATCCGGAGTATATGGTTTCCGCGCATAAGTAATATGATAGGGATACATCGGTTCATATTCATACTCAATATTGTTTAAATATGGGAAATTCGCTATTTCAACTTCCTGATATGATCGGAGAACCTCATTCTGGATCGTCACAGACTTCTTGGTTCTGGCATCAATGACCTCCCTTTTTAAATTTTCCAAATCGCTTCGCATTGTTGAATAATTCGCTTTTGCTATATTATTGAAGAACCCATTTAAATCATTTCCTTCATAGGGTGCATCAAAATATGACGCAAAAAACATGATAAGATTATTGACCACACTTTCATTCTGCAAAACAGAACCGCGGAAGTAATCCCGAATCACGAAGTAAAGTCTTGAACTGTCCACAATATTGAGCTTTTCTTCCGGTGAATGCTTATGTATGACAGCATTTCCTGTAGAGTGAAACGTGGCAATAGGGCAATCAATACCAAGCCCTTCTTGAATCTTGTCCTTTAATTCATTGACTGCCTTGTTCGTAAATGAAATTACCAGTATTTTTGAAGGATCTATTCCCTTTTTATCTACAAGGTATTTTACTTTTGCCGCAACAGTAGTTGTCTTGCCAGCCCCTGCTCCGGCAATGACCGGACAATAATCCTCATCTGTGAGAACCACCTTTCTCTGATCTTCGTCAAGCACGATCATAGGATCAACCTTCTTCAAAATATTATCCAAATATTCTTTCTCACTGTCCACGGCCGCAGCAATATAATCATCATTATGGACATCTACATAATCTTTCATATGAAGATACTGATCTATGGTTCTGCGAACCTCATTTTCCGCAACATTATTCCGAATACAAAATTCTGCAAGCATACCGCTGTCTTCTATTACCTTAAAAAACTCAATGACTTCTGCATATGTTTCCACTGTGCCTGAATAATCGCTTCTGGCAATATAAGCATCTTTCTGTAATATGCAATTTATTTTTTCTTGAAGCTCCAAGAGCATTTTACATTTTTCATTCTGTATGACCCTTGGGGAATCTTCCTCAACCACGCTTTTATCCTTTTTAGTTATATGTGTTTTTTTATTGCTGAATAATCGTTTCAGGAATTCCATATCATTCTCCTTGTCCGATAGTAACTGTCAACACATTTTTCATCCTGTTTTTTGCAGCTGATCACACAACTATATGGAACTTATTCGTACTATCTCCATTTTCTCATAGTATCCCCTCATCGTAGACCGCCCTGCTGCCCCCGATGTATTTCGCCCTGGTACGGGCACAGACCACATGGGCGTCTCCTATCTCCCCGGTGCGGATCCGCACCGGTACCGCCACATCCCTCAAATGCATCCCGATCAGGGTATCCCCTATGTCCATGCCCGCGTGCGCCCTGATGTGCTCCACCGCCACCGGGCACTCGAATGCCTTGTACGCCGCCGTGGCAAAGGAACCGCCCGCCTTGGGCTGCGGCACCACATTCACTGTCTCATAGCCGTATTTCTTCGCCGCCTCCTTCTCCAGGATAAGGGCACGGTTTAAGTGCTCACAGCACTGCGCCGCAAGGAAAACGCCCGCCTCCTCCGTGGCCTGATAGATGCCGCCAAACACCACCTCCGCAAGCTCCGGGCTGGAGAAGGTCCCTATGCCCGCCCCTGCCACCTCGCTGGTGGAGCAGCCTACCACGAACAGATCCCCCTGCTCCAGCCTGGCGGCATCCAGAAGCT
>CAOKQK010000022.1 GCA_948470905.1 uncultured Lachnospiraceae bacterium
TTGGCCGCTAAAGGCGGCAATTGAATACCACATACAACCTGCCTTAAATCACAAATTTATTTAAGAAACAATAATAGGAATTAAGACAGGACATGAGTTTTCAGCACAGGATTGATAAAAGTGAAATACCAATCTGCAACATTATGGGTGTTGACATCGCTGCTATCAACATGGACTGGCTCCTGAAATTTACGGACAGTCACATTAAAGATTTATCGGGTGATTACATGTGTGTTTCAAATGTGCATACCACTGTCACCTCATATGAAGACCCTGAATACTGTGCCATACAGAACGGCGGGATTTTGGCAATTCCTGATGGAGGCCCGTTAAGCAGCCTGGGACAGAAACGCGGTTACAAGAACATGCAGCGGACAGCAGGTCCTTCTTATGCAGAAGAAATACTAAAAATTTCTGTCAAGAAAGGATACCGTCATTACTTCTACGGTTCCACAGAAAAGACTCTGAAGAAGTTGGGAAATGTTTTAAGGAAACAATACCCGGGAATTGAAATTGCAGGAATGTATAGCCCTCCATTTCATCCGCTGACAGATACGGAAGATCAGGTAATAACCGAGCAGATCAATCTAGCCCGTCCTGATTTTATCTGGGTCGGCCTTGGCGCTCCCAAGCAGGAAAAATGGATGGCCGCACATCAGGGCAGGATTTACGGTTTTATGGTCGGTATCGGCGCAGGCTTTGATTACATCGCCGGAAATATTGAAAGAGCGCCTGAATGGATGCAAAAAAACAATTTGGAGTGGATTTATAGATTAATGCAGGATCCTGTAAGGCTTTTGGGACGCTATATGAAGACGAACAGCAAGTTTATCTGGCATGCCGTAATAAGAGGGAAATGATGGGAAATAAGCAAAATGTATTGATCGTTCACAACTACTATCAGATCCCCGGCGGTGAAGATACGGTTGTGGCAAATGAAAAGAAAATGCTTGAAGACCATGGACACAGAGTTGTTCTCTATACAAGGAACAACAGTGAGCTGAAGAATATGCGCTTTTACCAAAAGCTGCTGTTGCCGTTTACAACCATTTACAACCCCAGGACTGTCAGGGATATCAAAAGAATCATTCGGGATGAATGCATTGATATTGTTCATGTACATAATACTTTAAGCCTGATAAGCCCCTCCGTATATTACGCGGCTTTGAAGATGAAGAAGCCTGTCGTTCAGACAATTCATAATTTCAGGCTGTTGTGTCCCGGTGCCACCTTTTACAGGAATGGGCATATCTGCGAGGAGTGTGTCACGCATGGGCTTGGCTGGGCACTGAGATACGGCTGTTATAGAGGAAGCAGGCTTCAAACCCTTATCTGTGTTATCAGTACAAAATTACACCGTATGACAGGTATATATGGAAAGATAAATTATATATGTCTTACTGAGTTTAATAAAGAAAAGCTGCTGCATTTAAAACAAGTCCGCCCTGAACGTGTCTTTGTAAAGCCTAATTTTGTTGAGCGCACTGTGGACTTTATTCCGGAACAAAAACGCAGGGATCAATTTGTGTTTGCCGGAAGATTGGAGAAACTTAAAGGAATTGATATTCTCCTAAAAGCCTGGAAGCAGCTGGACAACCCCGCCCCAAAGCTTATCTTGTGCGGAACCGGTCCTCTGGAAGAATGGTGCAGGGAATTTATTGACAAATATAATTTAAATGTGGAGCTGAAGGGCTTTACCTCTAATATGGATGTCAGGAATTTAATTGCCGAAAGTAAAGCATTAATATTACCAACACAATGCTATGAAGGATTTCCCATGGTGATAATAGAAGCGTATTCGGTTGGCACACCGGTTATTTGCGGCAATATCGGAAATGCCGGCTGCTCCGTGATAGAAGACCAAACCGGATGGAAATATCAATATAATAATTTGGAAGATTTGAGCAGATTGCTGAAAGTCCCTAAATCTCTTGTGGGTGCAGACATTGTCAGACATTATACGGATAACTATTCTGAAAATATTAACTACCAAAAAACAATTGCAGTATATGAGTCATGCACTGCGCTTAATCAGCAATAGCAGGTTTGTTTCTGAAAGCAAAGAAAAGTACCTTATCCTAAGAAAGTATAAAAAATAGCAGAGACCCTACGACAAACTCTGACAGAGGCTTGTATATATGAAACTGATTATAATCGGAAAGTGTTATAAACATGAAACTAACGGGCCTGCCAATGTAATACGCTGTTTAATAAATGGATTCAGCGGACTGAATGCAGAAATCGTTCCCATATTATTAAATGATGAATGCAGTAAAATGCAGTTCCTTATAAAAGTAATTAATACATTGCTTCGCGAAAAGAATTGTATGGTTAATGTCCATACATCAGGTTTTCTTATACCTTTCCTGGTATGGCTGATGTCAAACATAAATCATAAGAATAAGTACTATCTTACCGTACATGGGATATATGAAATCGAATCGGCACTGAGTGGGATATCCTCCCGTAAATACATAGTCTTGGAGAGATTTTTATATCGCAGATTTTCTAATATTATATGTGTTTCGCTTATGCTCAAAAATGACATAAAACAAATTTTTGGACGAAACCGCCAGCTGTTCGTAATACCGAATGGATCTGACGCTGAAAGCAGGCAACTTTTTGAAAATACGGCAATCAATCATAGGGTGGTAAAGCTTATTTCATTGGGCGGATTGAAATATCGAAAAGGCATAATAGAATCCCTTCAGCTTATTGCATATCTGACAAAAAAGAAAAGATTGCAGGTCAGCCTTTCCATATATGGCGCAGAAGAAAAAAATCATAATAAAGCGTGGCTCGATTCCGAAACGCAGAAATTAGGCATTGATCAAATAGTTCAATACTTAGGCGCAGAATTTGATAAGCAGAAACTTTATGATTGCATAGCTGCATCAGATTTTCAGCTCTGCCTGAGCAAATATGATACTTTTAATGTTGCCATTGCTGAATCTCTGGTTCTTGGCTGCCCCTGTATCTGCACAAACCAATGTGGTGCGGCTTATTTAGTGAAACAAAATGAAAGCGGGCTTGCAGTGGATCTGTCAAGCGCAAATGCGTTTGATGACATATATTGCTACATTTGTTCTTTTCTTAACGACACCTCAAAGAGACGGCAAATATATGAAGAAAAAGCTTATTACCAAAAAAAATTGTCTTGGGAAGAAGTGTGCAGGTCTTATCTGCAGTTGGCGGAAGGAAAGGTCTGAAACATATGAAGATAGTACATATTGAATCCGGCTTGGGAAATCAGATGCTTAGTTATGCTGAATATCTTGTGATTCGTAAGCTGAATCCATCAGATCAGTGTTACATTGAAACCATTACATATGATATTCCTGAATGCAATGATGTAATCTGTCAATGGAACGGATATGAATTGGAAAGAATTTTTGGAATACAGGCTCCTAATATTCGCAGCTGCTTTACTCAGAAACAATGGCTGGAAATTATAAATGATGTCAGAAAAAGTGAATATTGGAACAATGGCTGGCGATATGCTGCCGCTATCACAGAAGCGCTCAATCATCAGGGTCTGAAATTGATCAATTACTTAGGCAATGATGAAAAATACCGCTTAAAAGAGTCTTTTTTGGAGCGCATGACCAACAATAGAATAGGCTATGACTTAAAAAGATACCTTCGTCCGTTATACGAAAAAAAATATATTCAAAAATGGAACTGCTCCTCCAAAATATTTATTCAAACGGAAGAAAATGTTTTTGCGGGACAAACCCTGGGATTACGTAATCGAGATGTAGATATCGGCTTTGTGAAAGAAGAAATAATCAATTCTTTTCGTTTTCCTGAAATGAAAGACGAAAAAAACTTACAAGCTGCAGATCAGATCAGGAACTGTAATTCGGTTGCAATTCATGCAAGAAGGGGCGATTTGCTGCAGTCTAATGGCTATTGTTATCAATATGGCTATTTCAAAAGGGCTACGAAATACATAAAAAAAAGAATATCAGACCCCGCCTTCTTCTTTTTTTGTGATACCGGAAGTATTGAATGGTGCAGATCCCATCTGGATATATTTGGCTTAGACATGAAAAAAGATAAAATAAATTTTATTAACTGGAATCAGGGATTGGAATACTACAGGGATATGCAGCTGATGTCAATATGTAAACATAATATTGTTACAAGCAGTTCATTTGGGTGGTGGGGAGCATATTTCAACAATAATCCTGATAAGATAACCTGTTCACCCAGTGTCTGGTTAAATACAACAAATCATTTCTGACAGATAATTGATTAATATTATTAATATTTAAGAAGAAAGGCTGCACAGTGAACAAATTATCCTCTCCTAATATAATGAAGCCCCTGTTTTTTTATATATTTGGAGTTCTTTACTTACAGGTCATGGAATTAATACTGCCCTTTTCTGTAACAAAAATAGTTTTTCTGGTGTTACTGATGATTGTGGCAATTAATATATTGAAGAAAAGGTATAAAGCGGACCTGTTTTTCTATTTGATTGTTTTAGCAGGGATTATATATCTGTATATATATCTTTCCACATTTAATGAGCTTATATCCTATGTATATCCCCCTGTTATAGTAGCCGCCATATCTGCTCTTGCATTAGACAATTCGCCAAAGAATGCAGCATACATAAATTGGAGAAATATCAATAAATTAATTTTAATATATCTATTTGTAAATATTGTATTCTTCCTTTTAAAATTTGATATCTGCTTTCAGGATGCGGGAATTCAGCAGTTTAGGGGATTTCTGCCACATACAAACATGCTGGGAGCTGTCTTGGTCAGTTTATATTTAATAGTTTTCTGGCAGAAAGGAATTGTGGCAGCAATCGACAGGATTTTAATTTTGCTGTTAATATTAGGTACTTATTCGCGTACATATATTGCTTTAATTGCAATGATCATATCTTTGCAATTAATAGGCTTATATCAAAGAAAAATACCCTTTATCGGGAAATTGCTTATCGGCATTATACTTTTACTCATAGTTGGATTTCCTCTTTTTAATTTGCTTGTTGTATTTATTCCTGCTTTGGCCAGGTTCCGGATGCATGGTTTTTCAGCCAATGGCAGGCAGTATCTAAGCGAAGCCTTTTTGAACACAATGAAAGAAAGCAGCTTTAAAGATTTATTATTGGGGGTTAATCTGCCGGAAGCTTATTTTAGCAATATCAAATTGGACTTTCCGCACAGTTTTACCGAAAACTCTTATATGGGAATTACCTTAATGTTTGGAATTGTGGGTTTATCAATTTTTTTGATAATTCTCTGCAGGATTTTTAGACAGGTTCGCAGCGCACAGACAGCCTGTGTAATAATTGTATGTATGATACCGTTGCTTATGCAGGATATATTATTGTCAGTACAGACAGGAATTTTATATGTTTTTTCTATATTATGTGTTATTTACCAAGATCCTAAACGGCTGAAAGATTTGAATCCTCTGCAGCAATTGTGATTTTTTTATCTTTTGATAAGGAGAAATTGAAATGATAAACCATTATAGGGTAGATGGAAACTTTAAAGCGAAAATAGATACGCCAGTGGCAATTGCTTTTTTTACGAGATACCAAACCTTAAAAAAAGTTTTTAATGAAGTTAGACAAGCCAGACCAGGAAAATTATTTCTGATTCAAAATGGCAAACGAGAAAATTATGATGATTGGGATAATATGGTATCCTGTAGAAGAATCGTTGAAGATATTGATTGGGAATGCGATGTATACCAAAACTATGCGGATGAGGCATTGGGAGTTGCCCAAAGGTTATTCAGTGGATTTTCTTGGGTATTTGAAAATGTTGACAGGGCGATCATCCTGGAAGATGACTGTGTCCCAAGCCAGTCTTTCTTTCGCTTTTGCGATGAACTATTAGAAAAATATAAAGACGATGAACGGATAAATATGATAACTGGCTACAATTTTTATGACAATTTGGAAATAAGGGAAAGCTATTTTTTTGGAAAAAGCGGAACAAACTGGGGATGGGCAACTTGGTCCAGAGCCTGGAAATTGATAGAATTTGATCTGCAAAAAATACATGCGAATACAGAAGCTCAGAAATTGTTTGCCAAATTATTTCCACTGCGTATCCGCAGACAAAAGACAAAATGGATAAATACTGTTGAACAGAAAATTTCCGATGGAACTTGGACAACATGGGATGTTCAATGGGGCCTTGTTAAAGACTTATATTTTCAACTTGCAATTATTCCCAAATGCAACTTGATAGACAATATTGGCTATGGAAGTGACAGCACACATTTTTCCTCATATAAAACGCTGTCTTTTGATGACAAAAAACTGTTTAACAGAACTCAAATCGAATTGTCTTTTCCGTTAATACATCCAAATTACATAATACCTGATCTGGTTTATGACAAGCATGTTGAAAAAATTGTATATGCCTGTCTTCCCAGAAAAGTGTTACGTAAATTAGATCATATACTGAAAACAATTTTTTACTCTATTGTACCCTCAAAATAATTTCAGCAGATGCAGCCGGAACGAACAGCAGTATTTTTAACAAAATATTTTTAAGGGAGCAGAACAGATGAAAGTTGCTATTTTAGCTGGTGGATATGGAACAAGAATTTCTGAAGAATCGCAGTTCAAGCCTAAGCCAATGGTTGAGCTTGGAGGAATGCCTATTTTATTGCATATCATGAAACTATATAGTTACTATGGGTTTAACGATTTTATTATTTGTGCAGGATATAAGCAGCATGTAATTAAACAGTATTTTGCAGACTACTTTTTACATACATCGGATATTACCTATGATTTTTCCTTCGGAAAAAACGAAGTTATTGTACATCACAGCATGGTAGAACCCTGGAAAGTAACAGTGGTTGATACCGGATTAAATACAATGACTGGAGGGCGGGTAAAACGCATACAGGAATATATAGGCAAAGAACCATTTATGCTAACTTATGGTGATGGTGTTTCAAATATTAATATAACAAAACTACTGCAATTTCATAAATCTCATGGGAAAATGGTCACAATGTCATCTTATAATGCCGGACAGCGTTTTGGTGTTTTGGATATTGATCAAAGCGGACAAATACTTGAATTCCGCGAAAAAACAAAAGGGGACGGAAATCAGATTAATATAGGATTCATGGTCTGCCAACCGGAACTATTTAATTATATCAAGGATGACAATACCATTCTTGAAAAAGAACCTTTGGAGACGATAGCAAAAATAGGACAGCTGATGGCTTATAAACATAATGGTTTTTGGCAATGCATGGATACAGTCCGAGAAAAACAGCAATTGGAAAAACTATGGTCAGAGGGAAATGCCCCTTGGAAAGTCTGGTAATACATTAATATGTTTTGGGAGGAATCTATAGTGTTTAATTTATCTTTTTACAAGGGGAAAAAAGTTTTAATTACTGGCCACACCGGCTTTAAGGGTACATGGCTGTGTCAAATATTAACAAACGCAAATGCAGTTGTCACAGGTTATAGTCTGAATCCTCCAACTGCCCCTAATCTTTTTGGGTTGTCAGGAATGGCTGGTAAAATAAACAATATTATTGGCGATATCCGGGACTTAAAAAGGCTGCAACAGGTATTTGAACAAACCCAACCAGAAATTGTTTTCCATTTGGCAGCACAGCCCATTGTCAGGGACAGTTACAAGGACCCGCATTATACATATGAAACAAATATCATGGGTACTGTAAATATTTTGGAATGTATCAGAACGTGCAAAAGCGTTAAATCATTTTTAAACATAACTACTGACAAGGTATATTTGAACAGGGAATGGGAATGGGGATATCGTGAAAACGAAGAACTAAACGGATATGATCCATACTCTAACAGCAAAAGTTGTTCCGAGCTTATAACAAATTCTTTTCAGAACAGTTTTTTTGCTGAAAGCGCCACCGCCATTTCCACTGCTCGAGCAGGAAATGTGATTGGTGGCGGTGACTTTGCAAATGATCGTATTATACCGGACTGTGTGCGTGCCGCAATAGCAGGGAAAAAAATTATGGTACGAAATCCTGGTTCGATAAGACCCTACCAGCATGTATTGGAACCATTATATGTTTACATTATGATTGCAGCCATACAATATCAGGATAAAATGTATGCGGGGAATTATAATATAGGTCCCGATGAAAATGATTGCCTGCAAACAGAAGATCTCGTTAGCTTATTTGTAAAATATTGGGGAAATAATATACAATGGACAGTCTGTCCTGATAAAGGACCTCATGAAGCAAATTTCTTAAAATTAGACTGTTCCAAACTGAAAAAGACATTTGGCTGGAAACCCCGTTGGAATATTGAAACCGCAGTTGAAAAAACGGTTGAATGGAGCAAATGTTGGGCAAATGGGGAAAATATTACATATTGCATGGAAAAACAGATACAGGAATTTATAGACAGCAAAAAATAGAAAGATAAAAATAGGCGGGCATATGAAAATAATTGTAACAGGTGCAAACGGTTTTTTGGGAAGTATGTTGTTAAAAGAATTACAAAGTAAAGATATACTTATATATGCTGTAGTAAAAAACGAAAAAGAGAATATCGACAATATACGTAACTTATCAGGAGTAAGAATTATATATTGTGACTTAGACCATATAAGATGGTTGCCGGAGTTAATTAATGACAGAGATATTGATATGTGTATTCATTTAGCTTGGGCAGGCTCATTTGGGGATGCACGGGCAGACTATCAACTACAACTTACAAACATTGATTATTCTATGAAACTTGTAGATGTACTGGCTTCCATGGGCGTAAAGCGCTTTGTTGGTGCGGGGACACTCGCAGAAAAGGATGTGCTGAATTATCACTTAACAGATGGCGCCACTCCAAATCCTGTAAGTATCTATGGCATTGCAAAATTAACCATGAACTTTATGACTAAAGTGGAATGTACAAAATGTAATATGGAACATGTGTGGTGTTGCATATCAAATACATATGGTGTCGGAAATACTACTAATAATTTTGTCAACATGGCAAGCAGGAAAATGCTTCGTGGAGAACATGCCGCTTTTACCAGCGGAGAACAAATATACGATTTTGTATATGTTACAGATACGGTAAAAGCCCTTTGTGCAGCTGCCATAAATGGGAAGCCTAATACCTCTTATTATCTTGGCAGTACCAAACCAAGGCGTTTAAAAGAATATATTAAAATTATTCGTGATGCTATTGATCCATCCATAGAATTGTTCTTAGGAGAAATTCCATTTCATGGTAATTTTCTTCCCATCGAAGAATATGATGCATCTAAGTTAGTTACAGATACTGGTTTTAAGCCCTTAATATCTTTTGAAGAAGGAATATATGACACAATTGCTTACTTAAAAGAGCAGGAAAAATTAGTGGAGGGTAGAAATAGATGATTCAAAAGTTTGATTTTCAGGAACTGGCTTTAAAGGGTGCATACAAAATTAAGCCATTTTATGCTGAAGATGAAAGGGGCGGATTAATAAAGGATTACAATATTGATACCTTCAAAGAAAACGGTATTACGCATCAGTTGAAAGAAGTATTCTATACTGTTTCTCATAAGGGAGTCATTCGTGCAATACACTTTCAATTAAATCGACAACAGGCCAAATTGGTGCGGTGTATCAAAGGACACATTTATGATGTAATAGTGGATTTAAGGCCTCAATCACCTACATTTGGATTGTGGAAGGGTTTTCATCTCACTGAAGAAAATATGGATTGCATTTTGGTACCTCAATATTTTGGACATGGTTATCTTGTACTTGAAGATTCCATAGTCAGCTATAAGTGTGGAGAGGTTTTTTATGGAGAAGGTGATTCAGGAATTATGTATGATGATCCTGACATCGGCATTAATTGGCCAATGGAATTGATTGGAGGTATTAAAAATATCATTATAAGTGAAAAAGATAAATCCTTAATGAGTTTCTCGGACTATAAGAAAATTGCTTCCATTACAAAAAACATATAATCATTTGGAAAGTGCCTGTATGTATTCAGCTGTTAATTGTTTTTAATGAAAAAAATATATTACAATTAATAGTTTAATGTTCAATTAAGTGTATAAGGTAAAGGACATATGAATAAAAAATTAAAAATTAATATGATCGGAAGCACAATTTGCAAGCCAATATCAATGCTCATATCATATATCTATGTCCCAATAGTCCTTAATTACCTGGGTATGGAAAAGTATGGTATTTGGTCTACAATACTCACCATACTCTCCTGGATAAGCTACTTTGATATAGGAATCGGAAACGGACTAAGAAATAAGCTCACGGAATCTTTGAGCAGAAAAGATGGGCGAAGCAAGAAGCTTGTATCTTCTGCGTATGCATTTATTGCAATTATTATGATTGTCGTGGCAATTATATTTTCTGCGGCTGCCTCTTTTGTCAACTGGGACAGAGTATTTGGCGTATACAATATAGAGGAGAACCTTGCTGGAGTTGTCACCATCAGCATAATTTTTGTAGCAGTAAATTTTGTTTTGTCGATTTGTAAAAATGTACTATATGCGTTGCAGAAAGCGGCGCATGTCAGTGTAATGGAACTTGCGGTGCAGCTCATTAACATGGTCTGTATATTGATTGTCACGAGAGTGTTTGAAAGTAATCTGTTTATAATGGCGCTTATATATGGTATTTCCATGCTAATTGTAAATATTACCGCAAGTATTATTGTCTATAAAAGGCGTGAAAATATCAGGCCAAGCTTAAGGGACGTTGATATCAAAATTGGCAGGAGCATCACTGACCTTGGAATGCGTTTTTTTATTGTTCAACTCTGTGCATTGATCTTATTCACAACAGATAGTTTAATAATTTCCTATTTGTATGGCGCTTCTGATGTGACGCCATACAATACTGTCAATAAGCTGTTTCAAGTGATCATAGGGGTATTTGCTGCACTTTTATCTCCCATATGGAGTGCAATAACCGAGTATGCAGCCCAAACAAGATATAATGATATTAAAAAAATAATAAAAAAAATATACTTAATGATGATACCGTTTTTCATGGGAGCAATCATATTAATGTTCTTTTTTATTCCTATTTCAAGGGTTTGGCTGCAAAGAGATATTCCCTATCAAAATTATTTAATCCAATGCGGAGCGGCTTACTGCATTGTAAGTTTATGGACTAATTCTCATGGCACCATTGCAAACGGTCTTGGTCTGGTCAAAAACCAGGTATATATGGCAATCATACAAGCCGTTGTGAATATACCTGTTTCATTGTACTTTGCAAAAGAATGTGGTATGGGTTCCGCAGGTGTCATGTTGGGCACAGTTGTAACACTGCTGATATCTTCTTTTTGGCTGCCAATATTAATACATGGTTATTTAAGACGGAGAAAGAAACAATGAAAATTGCAGTCGTAGTAAATGAATTAAATATCAGAGGCGGAACCCATAAACAGGTTCTCCGGTTATGTCAATATTTAAGCGAAAATAATATAGATTTTGTATTATGCACAAAAATTTATGAAAGGCAAAAGACATATAAGGAATTTGAAAGCTTTAAAATCATTTCGTTATATGATGAAAAATCTGATTTAAATAAAGCAGAACATAAAAATGATAATCGTAATCTTTTCAATATTATTCCAGATGATGTTGATATATTCAATGTACATGACAATCAGCTAAATGGCTTTATTTATTGTGCGCTGAAAAAAGGCAAAAAAATTGTCTGGCAGATTAATGATCTGCCGAACGCTTTTCATGTTGGCGTCAATAAAAAAGATAATAAATTAATCAAAGATTATCTGACAAAACTTGCTATCATCCACATGGCAGAAAAAATTGATGTTATTACCGTTAATGTATCAAAAAATAAAGAACGTGTGGAAAAATACATGAAGAAGGAAGCAAAGGTTTTGTACTGCGGAGTTGATATAAACAACAGCTTAAAAAAACACTCTTTTGCTGATATAAATGGCGATTTTTCGATTCTGTCCATGGGTGTATTTTTATCGTATCGAAATTATGAATCATTAATACTTTCCGTAGAGAGGCTCAGAAAAGAAGGATGCAAGGTGCGGCTCGATATCATCGGAAACACGGATATTGATATTGATTATGTAAAGAAAATCCGGCAGATGATCGTTGAAAAAAGGGTAGATGATTATGTAAAAATCTGGGGACAGGTCGATGATGATTCATATAATAAATTATTTAATGCTGCTAATGCTTTCGCCTTTGTGAACATTGAACAGAGCTGGGGGCTGGCTGTTTTTGAAGCAATGAGCGCCGGACTGCCAACCATTGTATCAAACAGTGTTGGCGCTGTCGAATTATTGCATCAGGATGTAGATTCCATAATTCTTGATCCCAAAAATATTGGTCAAATATGTACAGCAATAAAGAAATTAATGACTGATGAAACATATTACAACAACATTTCTGATGAATCAGCAAGGATTGTAAAAGAATTTACATGGGATAAACTATATAGCTCTAAGATGCTGAAAATATTCCAAGAAATATGGGAGGAACAAAATTGAAATATTTAATTTTAGGCGCAGGACCGGCTGGATTGACTGTTGCAAACAGGTTAAAACAGGCAGGAATTACGGATTTTCTTGTGTTAGAAAAAGAAGAAACAGCAGGAGGGCTCTGCCGGTCTGCTGAGGTAGACGGTTCACCCCTTGATATAGGCGGTGGTCATTTTTTGGATGTGTGCCGCCCTACAGTCAATGAATTTCTTTTTGGTTTCATGCCAGAAGAAGAATGGGACAAATACGACAGAGACAGCAGGATCATTGTTAATGGCAATCTCATTAATCATCCCCTTGAGGCAAATATCTGGCAAATGAAAATTGAAGATCAAGTGGAATATCTCAAATCAATTGCTGTTGCCGGATGTAATCTTGGAACAGAGATGCCGAAAATGTTTATAGATTGGATATATTGGAAACTGGGCTCTAAAATAGCGGAAGAATACATGATTCCTTACAATCAGAAAATTTTTGATAAGGAACTTGACCAGCTGGGTACTTATTGGCTGGAGAAGCTTCCAAATGTAAGCTTTGAAGAAACGCTTCTTTCCTGCCTGACCAAAAAGGCATACGGAACACAACCAGGACATGCTCAATTCTATTATCCGAAGAAGTATGGCTATGGAGAAGTATGGCTCAGAATGGCTGATGCAATCAAAGACAATATAGAATATAATAAATTTGTTAGAGGAATTGACTTTAAGACCAAGACAGTAACCACAGCCGATGGCTGCAGATATCAAGCACAGATGATCATTAATACTGCTCCCTGGACAGCATTTGATGAAATTGTGAACATGCCCGATAATATCAGGCAAAGCATAGGCGATTTAAAATATAGTTCTATCCAGATTGAGTATGTTGCGGAAAACCTGGATACATCGTGTCATTGGATATACTATCCGGATCCCGGGCTTTCTTATCACAGAATCCTTGTTCGTCATAATTTCTGTCTAAATAGTAAAGGGTATTGGACAGAAACAAACAGTGAGCGGATTAATATGGAAAAACCAAACAGCAATTTTAAGTATATGAATCAATATGCTTATCCCTTGAATACAATCAAGAAACCAGAGATCATTAAGAAACTGCTTGATTGGAGCAGGAAACAGGGAGTGATAGGTCTTGGACGCTGGGGTGAACACCAGCATTATAACTCAGACGTAACGGTGGAGTTGGCAATGAAGCTGGCAGACAAGCTGGCATAAAGGGAAGAATCGGATAAAAGTATCTATTATAAATATGGGTTCCTGTTCAAAATGGATCGGATTGAGTATCAACCTCGTTTTTTATTTTCTTTTCTATTTTGTATTATGGAAATTTTTTGGCAATATAAAGGATATTTCTGACCTCGGTAAATTACTGGCAATTGGTGTTATCTTACTTCATCCCCTTGTATTATCGGAAGCGCTGACAAATCAAAATGTATCTGATGTTTTCCTTGGCACAAATGACTTTTTTGGTTGTTTTGGACAAGGACGATATGAGCATTAAGAGAGTGATAGGAGTTTCATTAACGGCGGCAGTTGGAATGCTGACACACTATTATTTTGGGATATGGCTGGGCTTGTTTTCGATGGGATATCTAATTTATTTGGTGATAACCATTCCAGGCGGGCTGGGTAAGCTGAGGGCAGCAGGCACTTATATGGGGACGATGATGATATCCCTGGCAAGTACAACGCTGCTATTCCCTAAATGGATCAAAAACATCTTTTTTGATGATGGAACAAAAGGACATTCCAGTTGGATGAAAATATTTGGGGGGGCACATACTGAAAGAGTTTTCAGTATCAGTGTCTAATACTTGTACACAGCTTACCACAGAAAATGGAATAACAGTACCATTGATTTTGTTCGCAATTGTGATTATCCTTTACTTTTTTGGACGAAAGGGAAATTACAAAATTTGTCTGATGGTGGTTTCCAGTATTTTATATGCAGTGTTCATCACACATACGCAGCCCACAGCGGAAGGCAGATATCTATGGAGTTCTTCTATATTGTTGTTAATCGCTTTTATTTATATGCTTATGGAAGATATTTGCTTATTGATGCCCAATAACAATCCGCCTGTCCGCGTACGTGCAATGACCTGCTGTCTGGTAGTGTTTTTGGTAGCAGATATATGCAAAAGTATTGATCCGGGCAATATTGCCTATTTGAGATGGCGTCCTGAGGCACAGGAACTGGCGGTAAAGCAGGAAACGGATTGTCCTTGGATAATATTTTATGATAATGTAGATTGGATTTTTATGTGTTCCATGTATGATTTTATTACACCCAGAGCAGTTAAACGTGTTGGGACACAGACGCCAGGAGAATATGATAAAATAATACAAGAGGCAGACAAGGTGATTGTATATACAAATGAGTCTGTGAAAAACATAGAACAATGTATACAGTATTTAGAAGCTTCCTGCGATAAACAAATAGCTGAATATGAACTGATCAGTTCTAATTATCTGTTGTCTGTTTATTGCGTAATGTTGAAATAGATGTTTCTATCGCGGTACCGCCATGTGTATAATCCACGGTCTGTTGTGGAGGCAATGCGCTGTCATGACTTTTCGGGCTATTGGGCTTCTACTGAGACTTATGAGGCGCTGAAGGTGTATATGGATATGGACTTTAACGGGCTTCGCGCAGATATCGTGCGGATGCTTGGGGGCGGGGCTATCAGAGTAAATACGCGCAGTTTTCAGAATGACATGCGCACTTTTAAGACAAAGGACGATGTGCTGACTCTGCTGATCCATCTGGGATATCTGGCATATGACTCCATATCAAAGGAGGCATTCATCCCCAACAAAGAGATCATGGGGGAGTTTGAGACCGCTATGAGTGTGAGCGGTTGGTCAGAAGTGATGCAGGTCCTGAAGGCTTCGGAGAGATTTTTTGCGGATACATTGGCATGCGATGGGAAAAGCGTTGCTGAAGGTCTGGACAAGGCGCATGGAGAAGCGGCATCCATACTGACCTACAATGACGAAAACAGTCTCGTCTGTGCCATCGGCCTTGCATATTACAGCGCCAGGAAGGATTATATGCTCATTCGAGAGTTTCCTGCGGGGCACGGGTTTGCGGACGTTGTTTTCCTGCCGCTGCCTTCCGCGGGCAAGCCTGCTCTGGTAGTGGAATTGAAATATGACAAGACCGCAGATGTCGCCATCCGACAGATCCAGGACCGTAACTCCCCCCTCCCCGGGCTCTGGAGGAATATACCGGTGAAATCCTGCTTGTAGAGATTAATTATGACAGAGATAACAGGGATAGACCGCACAGCTGTGTGATAAAAAAATTTGAGCGGTATAACGGCTCTATCCCTGATCTTTGACTACCCGCACCAGGCATTTCTTCCTGTTACAGGCTATCCCATATTTAAGGATTACCTCCACCCCATTCCGCCGCAGCCTGTTCTCATAGCCCATCTTCTCTATCTGCCTCAGCGCCTCCCCGCATCCGGATTCCAGGCTGCCTCCGTCCGGATATTTCACCTCGATGACAATACCTGTCTTTCCATCCTCCGTCTCCACCAAAATATCGCTGAACCCGTCTCCTGACTCAGCATTGGAGCTGATATCCCAGTCTTCCCGGTGGCTCAGCAGCCCCAGCAGTATGCCATGATAAAAATTTTCCTTTTTATCCCTGCGCACACTCGTGTCACGGATACTGATGGTTCTTTCCAGGTAAGCATTAAACTGCTGCTCCACCGTCTCTGCGTCTCCCACCGCAAATGCTGTGCAAAACGCATCCAGCCTCGGAGTGTCCCTGCGTGCTTCCTCCTGAAACCATTCCATGATCTGTTCGATGAAAATTTCCCTGACCTCAAGGTTCGGTATCGCCAGCTGGTAGACCCTTCCATCCGGCTTCCCGCGGTAAGTGAGATAACCGGTGGTAAACAGGATGCTCCACAGATTATCGATGTTCTTATACAGATCCCTGTAAGTCAGTTCCTGATCAATCTTTCTGGCAATGCATTCACCTTCAATCAGCCGCTCCAGCTCCCGCCTTGTCTTTGGGCCAGCCATCCGGATAAAACTCCGGACAATGCCGTTTCCGCTTGTATTGACCCAAAAAGACCTTGGAAGGGCATCTTCTTCCCAGCGGAGCAGATCTACATAATTGACCACGTCCCAGGGGCAATATATATCTGTATGGCCGAACCGGTATCCGTCATACCAGGTCTTAACCAGTTCATACTTGTCCGCCAGGCCGTAATACTCCAGCATTTCGCGGACTTCTCTGTCCGTAAAGCCGAAATGCTCGTCAAACCGGGCGTCTGTTACCGACATGATCTTCATGTTGTTCAGCCCTGTAAAAATACTTTCTCTGGTAATCCTCAGGCATCCGGTCAATACTGCAAAATAAAGGCTGTCATTTGTTTTCAGAGCCTGGCTGAACAGGCTGCGGATTAAGGCGACCATTTCGTCATAATAGCCGGACTGCTGTGCCTTATCCAGGGGCACGTCATACTCATCAATCAAAAGTATGACTTTCTGACCGTAATGCCTGCAAAGAAGATACGTCAAAGTGCGCAGGCTGCCAGCCAGCACATCGTCCGGTATGATAAATCCCTGCTTTCCGCTCACATCTATATGAAGCAGCTGTGCGTACTGCTTCTTTTCCATATCCGAAAGCCGGTCGCTTTCCAATAAAAATTGAAAACGCATCGCCTCATTTCCGATGATCGAGCTCAGCATCCCCCTGGCTGTCACATAATCCATGGCATTTACATCCTTCAATGTAACGGATACTACAGGAAACTTCCCCATATAATCTGCGCACAGGTCTTCTTCCGCCCCTATCTCCAGCCCGTCAAACAGCCTGCTGTCACAGCCATATTCAAAAAAATATTTGAGCATATTCATATTGAGGGACTTGCCAAATCGTCTAGGACGTGTGAACAAATTCACCTCCCCCCAATTACGGAGCAGTTCTTTTATCAATCCGGTTTTATCCACATAATAAAAATTCATGGTCCGTATTTTTTCAAAATTCTCAATGCCAATGGGTAATTTAACAAGAGACTTCACGGTGATACGCTCCTTCCTGATTTCTGTCCTATATCCATATGACGCCCCTTTTTCCGCGGACAATGAGCCGGAGGAGGTGCCTGCAGCAGGGGTGTTGATTCCCGCGGGGCAATAAGTCATAAATCCGAGGAAGTCAACTTCCGAGAAGTTTACTTCTCTGGGGCCCTGACGAATGCAGCCAGAATCAGATGCCACCGTTGCCTGCAATGGGGTTGCTGACTGTTTCAATGGGCTGTCAATACTGACAGTATATCACAGATTGCATATAAAATCCATAAATAATCCCGCAGCAAAATGCTCCCGGCAGCTCAGTCGTAGCAGTTCAGACAGGTCGCTGAACTGTTACGGGCAATCCAAAGTTGCTCCGTATCTATTCCGCCCTCAGTCTGTCCAGGCAGTTCTGGCAGATTGCAACGCCATCTGAGTACATGCCGTCCTGCTCGTGATTAAACCACGTTCCGCACCCCTCGCATACATGCACTTCATTGACATACCCGCAGTTCATGCATGTTCCGACGGGAAGTATGTCCTCATTTATACAGATGGCCTCCTCGCCGCATTCACTGCAGCAAACACACTCAGCAGTATCTTCCGGTTCGGTATATTCCTGATAGTCCGTTATTTCATCACAGATAAATTCCGTCACATCGTCTGCTGCCGCTTCGACGCTGCTGAGCTGATCCTGTATAATGGGCATGTATAAGCCGCTGTCAGCGTCAAATTCCACAGAAGCATTTTTGTATGTTATGTCCGTAATGTGCCGTCTTTTATCTGTGCCTCCGTATATGCTTAATGTACTGTCGGCGCCTTCCTGGGAATTGATGGACATACTATATGTGAGCGGCAGATATGTGTCATCTACTTTGGACCGTATGGACGCTAACTCCCCGCTTTCTCCCCAGTCCACCTGGTGCATTCCGTCAATTTCAATATCTTTTCTGAAATGAAACGCCTCTCTCAAGGTGTTCAGCATTTCCGATATGCTGTCCCCAAACAGCTCCCTGATCTCGTCATCTGACCTTATAGAAACATGGGCATCCCTTTCTTTGGATTCATGTTCCCATACCGCCTGCATTGCCAGCTCAATCTGCTTTTGCTTTTCCACTTCCTCCATTTCCTCATTGGACAGGATCGTTTTGCTTAATTTATCTATCGCCTGTATGAGATCCTCTTCTATTTTTTCTCCGGATTCCTTTATCTGCCTGTATACGGTTCTGTCTATCAGCTTGTTGTGCATAATATGATTTCTATCCCTTGCATACATAAGGAACCTTTCTTTGAAATCCGCAGGCAGGTATCTGGAAAACTGATCCTGCCATAAATCAATGTCCACAACTCGCTGCTTTATCAGCAATTCACGGATCTTATTGTCATCATATCCCCGCACTCCGTTGAGCAGAAGATTGATTTTTTCATCATATGCCGGAACCCATTTATATCTTTTTAATGTGATCAGCTCCACCAGATCATCAATGTCGATGGACATCAGCCTCTCATCCACATTATTAAATGCAGGCGCCTTTGACTTATATTCCTTAAACCTTTTGACATGCTTTTCCCTTATGTTCGATGGCACAAAGGAATCCCACCAGGATGTGCCGTACTGCTTGGCCATGACCTCATTGATCAGTTCTCTCATGAGGTTTTCTATTTTGTATACCCTCGGATATAATTCTACCGATAAGCATTCGGAATCCCTGTCTATGAGCCAGATGATTGTCTTCCAGTCTTTTGCAATTGCCTTTTTGACTGTCAATTTCAGTATTTCCAGATAATTATTGTCTTTGTCTGCAACATATGTGTCAGAATAGATTTCCACTTCCAGCTGTTTCAATGCATCGTAGGTTCCATACCGAAATACAATAACCCAATTATCGGATTGGCCATTTTCCATACTGTTAAATTCTATCACATAAATATTGCCTTCCTCATCCACCCCTTTTACTGGGTTGGACATGTATTGCAGCTCATCGAAAGACACCATCAGCCTTTTTATCAAGCCGTTTGCATGAATTTTTTGAAATATCTTCTGAATATATCCGGCTTGATCTGTAATTTCTTCTTCACTATCCAAAGCAATAAATTTAACCAATAGTCCCATTTTTTGTTTCTCCTATTTTAAATTTCTGCCTGGGGGAACTTGTTCCGTTCTCTGCGTTCCTGCGCCCCATGCATATTGTCTCGCTTAGGAACTGTCCGAAAATAACTTGTGCAGATGACGAAGAATCAAAAACCCCGCAGCAAGCAGCAGGGTTTTTGACCCTCGCGGCATTCGCCAAGGTCCCAGAGAAGTAAACTTTAAGGAAGTATACTTCCTTGGACTTATGACTCATTGCCCGCGGGAATAAATCCGCACAGGCAAGGCGGAAGAAGGAGGCGTGTGCCAGTGGCACACGTCCAGCACGGACCGGAGCGTAGACCAACGCAGACTGTGTGGATTTAAGCAAGTCAAATGCACAAGTTGTTAATGGACAGTTCCTTAGGCTTCGGACCGGACAATTCCTTATCCGAACACTCACAGCATTCGCAAGCCCCTGCAGGCTTTGGAGCTTTGCACGCGTAACAATTCACTATATATATCGGCAAAGCGCGCGAAAAGATTACATTACCTGTGTCAACACATTTTAACGGTTTTTTAATTATCTTACACTCACAAAAATTCATCATTGTCTATCAGGGATATTTTGGATATAATAAAGAGGAAGCGATTCTACAGAATGGCAGCAATTTTAGAGTACGGAATTGCCTGCCACAAGAAATGATGCTGGGTTCACATACACGCTCAGGCTTTTCATGTATCAGATATGTAAAAGCATCCCTGCCAGGCACTTACTTAACAAAAACATTTTATTTAGTCAGGGCAGATTATTTCTTATATTTCTGTTATAATGTAGCTATTATAAATTCAGTACAACAGACGTTGCAAGTCAACAACCCCGCTGCAGAGCACAATGCGTCCGTAGGACGCTATGGTCATGTCCTTTAGGACATTGTGACCCTCGCGGCATTTGTAAGCCAGCTTTTGCCGGCTAAAATATCCATGCAAGCATGGCTATTTTCCTCATTGCCCGCAGGAATAATGCAGCAGAAAGGATACGCGCACATGGGATTTTATCTGAATCCAGGGAATAAGGGGTTCTGGGAATCTATCCGTTCCAGAATTTATGTGGATAAGACGAACCTAATCGCCTGCACCAACAGGCTTATCAATACGGAAGAAAAATTTATCTGCGTCAGCAGGCCCAGGAGGTTCGGGAAGTCGATGGCGTTGAAAATGCTGGCCGCTTACTATAGCAGCGGCTGTGATTCGACCGATCTGTTCAGGGGCAGGAAAGTAGAAAGCGATGATTCCTTTGGGGAACATCTGAACCGGTATGATGTGATATTTTTGAACATGCAGCAGTTTTTGAGCGAGGCTTCCCCGGGGATGGTAACGGATTACCTGGTCCGGGAGGTGCTGAGGGATCTTCGGAAAGAATACGGCGGGATCCTGAACGGAACGGATATCGGGCTTGCTGCTGCATTGAGGGAGATCTATGTGGAGACAGGCAGACAGTTCATCTTCTTGATCGATGAGTGGGACTGCGTGATGCGCGAAAGGCAGGAGGCGGAAGATCTTCAGCGGCATTACCTTGATTTCCTGCGTAACCTTCTAAAGGATCAGCCCTATGTGGCGCTGGCTTATATGACAGGCATCCTCCCTATCAAAAAATATGGCTCCCATTCCGCGCTGAACATGTTCTTCGAGTATTCCATGACGGACCAGAAGGAACTGGAAGAATACACAGGGTTTACGGAGGAGGAGGTACGGGAATTGTGTGCCCGGTTCGACATGGATTTCCAGAAGACAGGAAGCTGGTACGATGGGTACAGGTTCAAACGGTTCCGGCACATTTATAACCCCCGGTCCGTGGTGGAAGCCATGCGCTGCCATGACTTCTCGGGTTACTGGACATCCACCGAGACTTATGAGGCGCTGAAGGTCTATATGGATATGGACTTTGACGGGCTCCGGGCAGATATCGTACAGATGCTGGGCGGCGGCCAGGTCCGGGTAAACACGCGCAGCTTCCAGAATGACATGCGCACCTTCAAGACAAAGGACGACGTGCTGACACTGCTGATCCATCTGGGATATCTGGCATATGACTCCGCGGCAAAGGAAGCGTTTATCCCCAACAAGGAGATCATAGGGGAATTTGAGACTGCCATGAGCGTAAGCGGCTGGGCGGAGGTCATGCGCATCCTTAAGGCATCAGAGAAGCTGCTGGCGGATACCCTGGCCGGCGACGGGGAAAGCGTCGCCGTGGGGCTGGATAAGGCGCATGCGGAGGCGGCATCCATACTGACCTACAACGACGAGAACAGCCTAAGCTGCGCCATCGGCCTGGCATATTACAGCGCCAGGAAAGACTATATGCTCGTCAGGGAATTTCCCGCCGGGCGCGGATTTGCGGATGTAGTGTTCCTGCCGCTGCCCTCCGTGGGCAAGCCTGCACTGATAGTGGAACTCAAGGTTGACAAGAGTGCAGACACTGCCCTCCAGCAGATTAAGGACAGAAAGTACCCCCAGGCACTGGAAGGATACACAGGGGAGATCCTGCTGGTGGGGATCAATTATGACAGGGAGAACAGGAATAAACCACACAGCTGCGTAATTGAAAAATATGAAATATAATAACCCCAAAAGCTAAAGGGGCTGTAAAAAAGCCCCTTTTTTATACAATCTCCCGCATACTCAGCACGTCTGCTGCCCTGCCTTTACGCACTCATTTAGAGACAGCTGTAAGATTTATTTTAAACATTTCTTTAAGAGCCAGGTCATTGCGACTCTGACTCTCGTCCAGCATACCAGGTCATTGCTGATCCTGGATCGTATCATTTAAACCCGATACATTCTTCTTCACCTTTCTCACTGCATAAAGCTCCCGCAGGAGACGGAAATAATGGTATATTGCTCCATTTATCCTTGGATTGACCCTGCTCAGGTAATATTCCATCTCACAGGAAAGCCCTTTTATGTCTTTCAAAACATATGCAGGCGAAACTTCAAACAAAGAATATACCTTAAACAACATCTCACTGTCAGGAAGACAGGTTCCTTTTTCTACTCCTCTGTACTTTTTAATGTCCATACCCAGGTAATCCGCCATCTCAAACTGTGTTTTCTTCTCAAATCTTCGGATAAGCATATAGATACTTTCCTGATCGTCTTGTGCGCCTGTAATATACTTCAGCCGACATAGCTGTCTATACCTTTGCGCTTCTGCCTCCTGCTTCGGTTCCCCCAACCTGCAGCATTCCAGCGAGAGAAGGACGTGAAGATAACATAAAAGCTCTTTGTAACTACAGTTTTTCAATGATTCTTCATGCTTATGCACGATACGCCTGCCCGTATATATGTAATACAGATCAAGCTCCGAATCCGCCAGGCGCTGCACTTCATGGTATGTAAAGCGCTTAATTGCATGCTCTGCTTTACTGTAATGCCCCTGCGTGATCTTAAGTTGACGGCTCAACTCCTCCTGTGACAGCTTATGTGCAAGACGTTCTTCCTGCAGCCGTTCCAATACATCTTCATACACCATATTCATGGATAACCAGTCCTTTCTATTCCCATTATTATTCATTTTATAGCTTCATCATTTCCTGTGGGATGGCTGATTGTGAATATCCATGCATAAAGCTGATCTTTTTGTCATAAACAGCCGCCGTTCTACCCTTCCAGCCTCCCCCTCCCCTATTAATCCCCACAAAAAGACATGATTATGCGGGTTAATTCTATTAGTGGTAAAAAAAGTGGTCACGCCAACCGGGAAAGGTTGATGCTGGGGGATTTGCCGTGGGTTGGCCGCTAAAGGCGGCAGTTACTGAACTGGTTCACCAAAAGGTAACAGCTTCTGTGCTTATAGTGCTTTTCTTCCTACTAAAATTGCACGCTTTTCATATCAAGGGGGTAAGATTCAACGAATGATATGGTTGCAGATAAACTCAAAGTCGCGATAATGGTCATTGTGTTTATTGCGCTATTCTGCCATAACAGAGAAAGCTGTTATCACTGCATCAAAAACATCAGCGGACCTAAGTTTTAGTGGACCGTCAGCAAGGGACAGACGGCAATACCGGATAATCAATCCGACGATTAGCTGGAGTCTTAACGGACAGCGCGTGTGACTATTATGATTCACAGGCCCAGGAGGATACAGGGAATGAAAGTAGTGATTTTGGCCGGCGGATTCGGCACGAGAATTTCAGAGGAGTCGGCGTTCAAGCCCAAACCAATGATCGAGATTGGCGGTATGCCTATTCTTTGGCATATTATGAAAGAATACTCATATTTTGGGTACAACAAGTTCATCATTTGTGCCGGATATAAACAGCATATGATCAAGGAATTATTTGCCGATTATTTCCTCCATACTTCTGACATCACGTTTGACTACACAAAAGGCAATGGCGAGATGATTGTCCACAACAAGCACGTGGAACCATGGAAAGTCACGATTGTTGATACGGGTCTTTACACAATGACAGGCGGACGAATTAAGCGAATCAAAGACTATATCGGTAACGAACCCTTTCTGCTCACTTACGGTGATGCCGTAGGGGATGTAAATATTCTGGAATTGGTCGATTTTCATAAGACACATGGAAAAATCGGGACAATATCCGTTTATAACTTTGGACAGAACAAGGGGGTGTTGGACATAGGAAAAGAGGGCGTCGTTAAAGCGTTTAGAGAGAAGTCAAATCTCGATGGCGACCTGATCAATATTGGATATATGGTCATGAATCCAGAAATATTTGATCGTATTGAAGGTGATCAAACTGTGTTTGAACAAGAACCATTGAATAGCCTGGTTCAAGACGGGGAATTAATCTCACGCACGCATACAGGATATTGGCAATGTATGGATACGTTGAGAGAAAAACAAAAATTAGAAAAACTATGGGACTCGGGTAAGGCGCCATGGAAATTATGGGAGGATTAAATGAGTTTTGATCTAAGTTTTTATAAAGAGAAAAAGGTCCTCCTCACTGGTCACACAGGGTTTAAAGGCTCATGGTTGTCTGTAATGTTAATAAATGCAGGCGCAGAAGTGATTGGATACTCATCCTGTTCGAAGACAGGAACAAGACTCTTTGAACTTTGCGGCATAAAAGAACAGATTACTCATGTTAAGGGAGATGTCAGAGATTTGGATCATCTACTTGAAGTATTCAAGACATACAAGCCGGAAATTGTCATCCACATGGCGGCGCAACCAATCGTGAGGGATAGTTACAAGAATCCGGTTGGAACATACAGCACTAACGTGATGGGGACGGTGAACATTTGTGAGGCTGTTTTTCAGACGCAAAGTGTAAAGTCTTTTTTGAACGTGACCACAGATAAAGTATATGAGAATAAGGAATGGGAATGGGGCTATCGAGAAAATGAACCACTTGACGGGTATGATCCGTATTCAAATTCCAAGTCTTGTTCAGAACTGGTAACTCACAGCTATAAGAATAGCTTTTTCACAGATGAAAGAGTTGCTGTATCCACAGCGAGAGCCGGCAATGTGATCGGCGGTGGCGATTTTGCCAACGATCGCATAATCCCAGATTGCATTAGGGCTGCAATGAAGGGTGAAGATATTATCGTTCGCAATCCATTTTCTACGCGACCTTATCAGCATGTACTTGAACCTGTGTACGTCTATTTGATGATTGCTGCGATGCAGTACCAAAATCTTAAGTACTCGTCATGGTACAACATAGGTCCCGATGACCAAGATTGCTTCCAGACAGGTGCTTTAGTTGACCTTTTTGTGAAATGTTGGGGAGGCGGACTAAGGTGGATAGACAAGTCTGATGGCGGTCCTCACGAAGCAAATTTCCTGAAACTGGATTGTTCAAAGCTCAAAACAACTTTTGGCTGGAAGCCACACTGGAATCTCGAAACGGCTATAGAAAAAGTTGTTGAATGGAGTAAGGCATGGATGTCAGGAGAAGATGTTCGTCCTGTAATGGATCGGCAGATTAAAGAATTTCAAGCTACGGAGTAGGCTGTAGGTAATCCCTTTTACTAGAATGTTAATTCAGTACTTGACATCTGTCTCCTCATAACAGTTGAGCATCATCGCTTGCTGCCTGCGCGATGTGATGACCCCTTACCCTGGAAAAGGGCCACATGATTGTTATATAGAAATATGAAACCAAACTATTTTAAGGGGGTATTACATGAGAAAAGTAATAATAACTGGAGCGAATGGTTTCATCGGGAGTGCTCTTATTAAGGAACTTTTGTCAAAGGGCTATGAAGTGTGCGCTGTGATTCATCACGACCGTAAAAGCAATCTGCCGAAAAATAACAGTTTAGAGGTTGTCTCTATGGACGGCGATGAGATTACTAAACTAAAGACTAAGATACCAACCGGAAAATATGATACGTTCTACCATTTTGCGTGGAAAGGTTCTACAGGAAATGATAGGGCAGATTATGGGCTACAGTTGAAAAATACAAAATGGACACTTGATGCGGTGGACTTGGCTGCTGAGCTTGGCTGTAAAAGATTTATTGGAGCGGGGACGATCGCAGAACATGATGTTAATGCGTATTCACCTTTAGATGGGGCGACCCCCAATTCTGTAAGCAATTATGGTGTTGCCAAAATCGCTGCCCATTACATGAGCAAGGCTGAATGCAATAAACTTGGGATTGAACATGTCTGGACATATTTGTCTAACAATTTTGGAGAAGGAAATTATACTTTAAATTTTATCAATTTTGCGGCAAAAACTCTTTTGACCGGGAAGCCGGCTGATTTCACCGCAGGTGAGCAAATGTATGACTTCCTCTATATTTCTGACACGGCACAAGGGTTGCGTTGCATTGGGGAAAATGGGAAAAAAAACATGGCATATTACATTGGCAGCACTAAACCAAAAAAGTTAAAAGAATTTATCAGGATCATCCGAGATACCATCAATCCAGGGATCGCGCTTAATTTAGGAGCAATCCCGTTTCATGGAATAACGCAGCCAGAGGAGATCTTTGACTGCGCAAAGCTGGTTAAGCATACAGGGTATACGCCTCAATTTTCTTTTGAGGAAGGAATAAAAAAAACCATTCCGTGGATAAAAGATCAGATAGATAGGGGGAAAATATGATCCAAAAATTTGAATTTAGAGAGACGGATATTGATGGATTGATCGAAGTCACACCATTTAATGTGGAGGATATAAGGGGATGTTTTACAAAAGACTATTCAAAAGAGGTCTTTGAGGCGAATGGTATTCACCATGAGCTCGAGGAGGTCTTTTATACAACAAGTCACAAGGGTGTTATAAGAGCGCTACACTTCCAACGGGTAGAACAACAGCCTAAACTTGTCCGATGCATTTATGGTCATGTATGGGACGTTGTGGTTGATTTGAGGAAAAATAGCAGGACCTATAAAAAATGGATTGCATTTGACCTTGTTGAAGAAAAGCATAATGAAATTTTGGTTCCGGCTGGATGCGCACACGGCTATCTTGTATTAGAAAAGTCTATTGTTTCCTATAAATGCGGGAAAAAATTCTTTGGCGAATATGATGATGGAATTTTATGGAATGATCCTGATCTGGCAGTGAAATGGCCCTTGGAACTTGTTGGTGGGGATAAAAAAATCATTTTAGCAGACAAGGATAAACAGCTGCAATCATTTGCGGAATTTGAAAAAAAGTATGGTGGTTTTTGATAAAGTGCTTAATAGTAGACTACAGTAAAGGATTCAACAATAATGTTTATAGCATATTCCAGCAGTGATTTATATTCCGAATTGGCTGCTATATCGATAGTGTCCGTACTGGAAAATAATAAAGATGTTGATGAGATAACTTTTTTTATCATAGAGAAGGGCATCAGTGAAGAACATAAAGCGGATATTACAGCCATGGTAGAAAGATACGGTCGAAAGGTTATTTTTCTTCCCGAGGTTGATGCGGAGAAAATCTCCAACACCAAGATTTCAGTATGGAAGTGGCATATAAGTGCCTTTGCTAGATTGTTCATGTTGCATGTCATCCCCCAAGGGGTAGATAGGTTGATATATATTGATTGCGATACAATAGCCCGCAAGCCGTTGACCGATTTATGGAATTTTGATCTTGAAAACGGCTGGATAGCTGGTGCGGATGACTGCAGAGGTATTTTATATAGAAAAAATTTAGGTTTATCAGATGACTCATCCTACATGAACAGCGGCGTGATGGTGATCGACCTAAATTCTTGGAGAGAAAATTCAGTTGAAGAAGACTTCATCGCATTCATTAAAAAATATAATGGGGATATTACTTACTTGGATCAAGGCGTATTAAACGGAGTCCTTAATGCACAGGGGAAAATAAAGATACTACCAATCAGATACAACGCTCAATCAGCTTGTTATTACCTTGGATATGACGGACTGCAGCTTTGCAGAAAACCGGTATGGGCATACACAAGACAAGATTTCGATGCAGATATTAAAGATCCTGCAGTGGTGCATTTCACATCATGCTTTTATTCCGGAACCAGACCATGGGAGAAGGAAGACGGACATCCATATAGAAGGGAGTTCCTTAGTTATCGAGCATTGACTCCGTGGAAAGATAAGCCGTTATGGGAGAACAAGTCATCTAAGATAAAAAAAGCCGAAACAAGGATTATTCAGGTTCTTCCAAAAAAGCTTATTTTTACAATCGTCAGGCTATTTCATGTTTACATATTTCCGGCAATGAGGAATATCAAAAACCATGTCAACTAATAAGAATTACTATGAATCATTAAACGGAATCAGGGGATATGCATGCTTTGGCATAGTTATCATGCATGTATTGGCAAACGGAGATTATAACCTACCCGGAATCATTTTTAATAAAGTGATCCCAGAACTGAAGGATTTGGTTTTTCTATTCATGTTGGTGTCCGGGTTTGCAACCTGCTGTGGATATTTTGAGCGCATGGTAAAAAAGGAATTTTCATCGGAACAGTTCTACAAGAGACGATATGAAAAAATCTGGCCTTTTTTTGCCTTGCTCGTGATGGCAGATTTAATCATGTCGCCGAGCATTGACTCGCTATATGAGGCCTTTGCAGATTTGACTCTTTGCTTTGGCCTTTTACCAGAATCCGGAGGCGGCATCAGCGTAATCGGTGTTGGCTGGTTTTTAGGCGTTGTATTTGTATATTACCTGCTCTTTCCATTTACCTGCTTTTTGTTGAGTGACAAAAAAAGAGCCTGGGTGTCATTGATAGTCTCTATTATTTTTAGTTATATCAGTAAAATTTACTTTGAGGCAGAAAGAACAAATATTATATTTTGCGCCCCCTTTTTCCTTATGGGGGGGGGACTTTATCTTTATAAAGAAGATATTAAGTTGTTCTCAAAAAAATATCGTGCCTGGGTTATCTTGAGTATCCTGATATTGATACCTGTATACTACCTTTTTACTACAAATATAACAAGCTTATTATTGTTTACTTCATTTGTTGTGCTTGCGTTGGGTATTGATAAAAGAGGAATCTTAATTAATAGGGCAACAAGTCTCCTTAGTTCGGTCAGTTTGGAAATATATTTATGTCACATGCTCGTTTTTAGACTCTTTGAAAAATTTGATTTTGTTCATCTCATAAAAGGCAACGAACTGCTGTCATATATTGTCTGTTCTATAGGAGTTTTTATCGGAGCACTGGTCATGGCCGTACTTTATCAAAAGGGGTTAGACTTTTTAAAGAGATTCCATCAGGGGAGAGTGAGTCAAAAATGAGGGTATTGGTCGCACATAATCTATATCAGCAAAGAGGCGGAGAAGAAACAGTAGCAAACAGTGAATATGAATTGCTCAAATCACATGGAAATGAAGTATTTTTATATACAAGGGACAATTTTGAAATCGAATCTTTCAGCAGGATTCAAAAACTCTTGATGCCATTTACAATGATCTTCTCTTTTAAGACCTATAAAGAAGTAAAAAGAATTGTCATAGACAACAAAATTGATATCATCCATGTTCATAATGTGCAGCCGCTTATCAGTCCCTCTATTTTTTATGCGGCGAAAAAGTGCAAAGTGCCGATCGTTCAGACAATCCATAATTTTAGAATGATCTGTGCGAACACATGGTTTTATCGAGATGGTCGCATATGCGAAGACTGCTTGTCAATTGGTGCAAGGTGTGCCCTAAAGCATAAATGCTATAGAAACAGTTTCTTACAGACTCTGGGTGTCGTAGTGTGCAATCAGATACACCGATGGACTGGAATATATAAATATGCAAATTTTATCTGTTTGACAGAATTTAATAGAAGAAAGCTCATTCAATTAAATTGCGTAAACCCGGAAAAGGTATTTGTGAAGCCCAATTTTTACCAAGGCATTTAGGAGATCTGCAATGGCCGATTATATTCTGTTTGCAGGACGTTTAGATAAAACCAAAGGAATACATATCCTGTTTGAAGCATGGGAGTCGATAGATCGCTATGATCTGATCGTTTGTGGAATAGGCCCTGAAGAGGAATGGTGCAGAAATTTTATTGAAAACAAGGGTATCACCAATATTCGTATGCTTGGGCGTAAAGAAAAGGGTGAACTGATACCTATTATGAAGAAAGCAAAGGCTGTCATCCTTCCAACACAATTATACGAAGGTTTTCCCATGACAATAGCTGAAAGTTTATCAAACGGCGTTCCTGTTCTGGGAAGCAATATAGGGAATGTTGATACTATAATTCAAGAAGGGATCAATGGTCTGCATTTTCAATATAACTTTGCAGCAGACATTGTCCGCGCTGTTGAAGAAGTAGATAAGATAGAGTGGGAAAAGGTTATGAGTGTTCCAAGAGAGTATGGACCCGAAGAAAATTACAGTATCTTGATGGACATATATAAAAAATGTATTGAAGAATGTAAATGATGGTGAAAGGATCCATATTGACGCCATGTTTGTTGACCCTTGCGGCATTTGCCAAGTCAGCTTGCTGACTTTTTGCTCGTGCAAGCACGAAACCTGGCTCATTGCCCGCGGGAAAAAATTGCAGAACTGCTCGGGGAAGAAATCATGAAGGTCGTTGCGTTAGAAAAAATTGAGTTCCAATTACTGTTATGGTATCCGCTGCTCAATTTAATAGTCTGCTTTATTTTTCAGGGTGATGGAATGCTCACTTTTTCACTCTTTGTCTGCCTCCTGTTATTTCTTTTGAGGCTCAACAAAATAAAGATAACAATAAATTTTTTGCTGGCAATCGTTATTCTAATACTCACAGTGTTGCTGTCCTTGTTACGCGAAGGTGCTGCCACAAGCTTTGCGAGCAGTATAGCATATGCGACCTCAATAGTGATATTTATTCTTTTTTCCGAGAAAAATACCAGCTGTGAAAAAACCAGGGCCTATTTTCTTAAAAACAAAAATAAATTCTATCTGATGCAGACTATGTTTTTATGCGTTTTAGTCGCGTATGTCAGCATATATGGACTTTATGCAGGATGGGATACCCATGTTTTAAAAGGTCCTTATTTATATCCGCATACATTAGCGTATCTTCTGCTTTTTATGGAAATGATAAACCTATATTATTGGCTGAAGCTTGGAAATATGATACCGCTGTTTTTTTTCGTCATCTGCGCCGTTTGTATTTTGCTCACGGCAGTAAGAACGGTTTTGATCTCCTTGGTAGTCATACTGCTTTATGTCCTTTATAAGATATGTAAGAGCCGAAAATTTAACAGACTTGTGCTATTGATGTTCATTGGCTGTATTGCTATTTGTGCTGCGTATAGTCTCGGCGTATTTGATAGTGTCATAGATAAGACCAACCAGGCAATATTTCACTCGTCTATAACAAACGGCAGGGGCGCGATCGTTGAAGCATCAATGAAAGCCTTAAATAAAGGGAATCCGTTTCTGAATTATATATTTGGAGTGGGCATGGATGCTCTGATGGCCAACAATTTAAGTATTTTAGGTTCAGGTATACATGCACATAATGATTTTATTGATGTATTAGTCTGCTATGGTGTTATCAATTTTACAGTTTATATTTTTAGCTTTTTATCTTTTGCAAAAAAACATACATTATGGATTTTCGGCAGCGTGGGCGTCTTAGCGCTGTTCAATGGACTTTTTCCATACTTTGATATTTTGCCTATAATAATCTATTCCAGGATATTGATTGGGGATGACCCCAAAGGGGAGGGAAATACATGAGTAACATAAGTTCACAATTGGTCAGTGTCATCATTCCTGTGTATAATGTTGAAAATTATTTGGCCGAATGCATTGAAAGTGTCATAAATCAGACATATAAAAATTTGGAGATATTACTGATTGATGACGGCTCACTGGATACCAGCGGAAAAATATGCGATGAATTTGCCCAAAAGGATACTCGTATCCAAGTGATACATAAGCCTAATGGGGGACTGAGCAGTGCGCGCAATAGTGGTCTGGACATAATGCGCGGAGACTTTGTGTACCTTCTGGACAGCGACGACTATATCTGCCTCGACTTGATTGAGAGGTACCTTAACTGGGCAAACATTAACGACGCAGATATAGTCATAGGGACATATTATATTTTTTGGAAAACAACACACAAAAAAATATGTCCCCTGAAAGAGAATGATAAAATACAGAATTATACTTGTGTGGAAACATTAAGGATGATGCTTTTAGATGAAAAAATTTCCCATGGACCCTCTGCCCTTTATAAAGCCAGCTTATTTTATAAGCTGCGCTATCCCATAGGATACCTTTATGAAGATTTTGCGACTACATATTACATTATATCCCAATGCCATAAGGTTGTTATTTGTGAAGATCAACGGTATTTCTACCGCATGCGGACCGGTTCGATCATGAACGCCAAAGTATCAAAACAAAATATGATCTTATTAGATATCGCTGATACAGTTACTGAGGATATGATCCGGCTTTATCCTGAGCTGAAAATGCCTGCTTTAAGAAAAAAAATCACAACGTATATGACTATGTACAGCTACATATTGATCACCGGCTTTAATTCCTTTAAACCGGAACAGGAAAGAATCGAAAAAGTTATAAGATCAAATGCAAGGAATTTCCTATCAGCTGATTGCGTAAGAAAAAAGGAAAAGCTCAAGTTAAAGTTATTTTTGAAAGGAAAGCTTATATTTTATATTGCGTGCAAGATCCGCTTTGGAATGCATCGGCTTAAACAACTAATCGCCTGATAAACGCTATATTATCACAAAGATGAGGACAAACATGAAATCAATACTCGTTATCAGCAATACATATTACCAATTAATAACAGCAATCCGACTCCGAACGACTTTATGGGCAGATGACAAGGTGGATATCATCCTATCGGATCACTCTAATAATGCAGAATCCGTCAGCAAAAGACTGACTGAAGAACATATTTTTAACAACGTTATGTGGACAAAAACAAAAGAGATTGATCAGTCTACCCACAACCTGAGCCTTCAGGCACGCAAATTTCTGTTTGTTTTAACAGGCTCCTTGGCAGCAGATTGTTTTACCAATCTATTTTATGATGAACTTGTGTATTATAACACGGATGTTTTTGTGCATGGATTATTCGCAAAATTAAATAAAATCAATCCTGAATTGCTCTGTTCCAGATATGAAGAGGGTATTTTGTCCTATCAGGACAGCTCCTATTTTAAGGGTGCCCGTTTAAATCTCGCAATTAGGATAAGAACTCTTTTTCATGAGGAAATCTTAGAAAAAAAGACACAGCGTTTTTATTGTTTTTATCCCAACATATATGAGGGAAAATTACAAACAATCGCAATTCCCCAATTTGAGGATTTCAAAAATATCGGCGAGTGTCTGAGCCGCATTTTTGAGTTAAAGCCTGAAATGTCAAAAATACGAGAAAAATATATTTTCTTTACAAGCGTATATGACTTTGAGGGCGGCGACCCGATTGGAGAAATTGATATCGTATCAAAGATTGCAAAACTCGTTGGAAAGGATAATCTCCTGATCAAAACACATCCCCGTGACAGCAGAACCGTCTATGCAGAAAGGGGCTTTCACGTGTATGAAAACTCTTCCATTCCTTGGGAAGCAATCCAGTTTCATAATGATTTTTCTGATAAATGCTTTGTTACTGTCAATTCGGGAAGCGTATTGGGTGTAAATATGATAGTCAAAAAGAAAGTCCGGACGTATTTTTTTTATGATTGCTGCAATCTGGGCGGAAATACCGATGCGCTTGCCACCAAAAACAGCATCGAGCATGTAATCTCCAATCCTCACTGTAATTTAGATAAAATATGCATCATAAAAAACTTTGAGGAATTTGCACGTAAAGTCGAGCAGGCTGCAACATAAAAATCCTTACCATGCACCGAACTCATTCCAACCGCCAAGGCGGCATTTATCCAAAGTGACCTGGAGGTGAGAGAAATGGATAGACGCGGTAAGGCTTTAATCAAAAATATGGGAATACTGACAATCAGCAATTTTGCTTCTAAGATTTTAGTATTTCTGTTGGTTCCTCTTTATACCAGCACCCTCACTACAGCCGAATATGGCATTTACGATCTTGCCATTTCCACGGTCTCATTGCTGTATCCCATCCTTACGTTGAATATCGTGGATGCAGTAATGAGATTTGCAATGGACAAGTGCCACTCCGTGAATAATGTCGCGTTGACAGGAATCCAATATATTGGATGCAGCACTGTAATAGTCACCCTTTTCCTGTTGGTGATTAACAGACTTCAGCTGTGGCAGGATATCACTGGTCTGGAGCCATATATTTTTTTATATTTTATATTTTATGCTCTGGATCAGTATTTTATCCAATTGGCAAAAGCGCTTGACAAAATAGCAGATATGGGAGTTGCAGGCACCTTGGGCACCGCTGTGATGCTGACTTCAAATATCCTGTTCCTGATCGTGTTCCATTGGGGACTAAAAGGTTTTTTTACGGCGAACATCCTGGCGCAGGCAATACCGGCCATATATCTTTTTCTGCGATTAAGATTTTGGAGATGGATTCGCGGTGCAAAGACGGACAAGCAACTCCATAAAGAGATGCTCCTCTATTGCACGCCCCTTCTGGCAAGTGCTGTCGGTTGGTGGATCAACAGTGGCTCTGACCGATATGTAGTTACTTTTTTCTGCGGAGTTGCCGCAAATGGTCTTTTATCGGTAGCCTATAAAATCCCGTCCATACTAAATACATTACAGGGGATATTCATCCAGGCATGGCAGATTTCCGCGATTGGGGAATATGGAAAACAGGACACCGCAAAATTTTTTGGCGAGACTTTTTTAGTGACTAATACTCTGATGTGCGCGGCCTGTTCATGGCTGATCATGCTGACCAGACCTTTGGCGCATCTCCTGTATGCCAGCGACTTTTATACAGCGTGGAGGTATGTGCCGTTTCTTCTGGTCAGCAGTGTGTTTAACAATGCTGCAGGTTTCTTGGGACCTATTCTGGCAGCCAAAAAGGATTCCAGATCAATGGCATTATCCGCAGTTTACGGAGCAGGGACAAATCTGATATTGAATATGATTTTGGTCTATTGGATCGGCGTGCAAGGAGCAGCGATTGCCACGGTCATTGCCAGCTTTATCATATATCAGGTGCGTAGATCGGCGGTCGGGAAAGAGATCATAATCAATAGATACAAGATAGTGACCGTCACATGGCTCATATTACTCGGACAATCCGTGATTGAGATATACACCCATCTATGGTTTATAGAAGCCATATTGATGATGCTCATGCTTGTACTGAACCAGGATAATATTATTAATATTTTTGCGAAAGCAAAAAGAGCATTGAACAATAAAGAAAAATGAAAAACAGAGGTACAGAATCATGGATGCGATAAGTTTTTGCCTCGGTTTCACTTAAAGCAGATATCCAAGCGTTTATTTTATATCAAAACTGATTACCAACAGGAGGGCAACTGAAAATGAAGGTTACAGCGTTACTCACAGGCAGAGGAAATAATACTCTAAAAGATAAAAATGTATTAGATATACTTGGACATCCTGTACTCTATTATCCTGCTCATGCCGCCAGAGCAGCAAAAACAATTCATGCTTATTACTGCAGCAGCGATGATAATAAGATTTTGGATGCAGCGGCAAAAGAAGGTTATATCAAAATCGTTCGTCCTGATTATCTAGGCGCACCGACCACACAACACGTAGACGTAATCAAGCATGCTATTGGTATGATACAGGAACGCGAGCCGCTTGGTGATATCTTAGTAGTTATACTTGCAAATAATGTGACTATCAAATCTGAATGGATTGATCATTGCATCAAAATGATGCAGGATGATATGTCCATAAGTGCCGTAGTGCCAGTTTATGAAGATAACGACCACCATCCGCTGAGAGGCAAAAGAATAGATGAAGACAACCGACTGCAAATGTATGAAAGGGATGTGATTGGCAAAGTGTCTACAAACAGGCAAGACTTGCCTAAGTGCTATTTTTTATCCCACAATATCTGGGTGTTAAATACCAGGATGCTATTGGAAAGCAATTTTGAAGGTCAACAGCCGTGGGGGTTTATGGGTAACAATATTGCATACTACGAAATTGATGAATCTATAGATATCCACAAACCAATAGACTTATATATAGCCAAAGAATGGATTGCTGAAAATTACACAGATTAGATAGTTTCTGCTTCTTTTACCATAATTAAAGTTGATCAATTATCAAGATGGAGAATACATAGATTGAAACAAAATAAATTGGACTAAAATCGTAAGATATGTACAAAAACAAGACTTACATAATGAACCTAATTTGAATGGAGATTAAAATGAAAATTTTAGCCATCGGAGCACATTTGGACGATATTGAAATTGCATGCGGCGGAACGCTTGCCAAAGCTGTCAGGAACGGCCATCAGGTCAAGGTCCTCATAATGAGCAAGTCAGGCTATACCAACAAGGAAGGCAAAGTACAGCGCGCAGATGATATTGCCGTCGCCGAGGGAACCAACGCCCTACATGTCCTTGGCATTCAGGATATTGAAATTCTTGACTTTGAGACAAAGGATATACCCTTTCGGTCAGATGTCGTGAATGCCATTGACATCAGAATGAGCAGCTATGACCCAAACGTGATTTTCACACATCATCCGTTTGATACGCACCAGGCTCATGTGGGAGTAAGCAATGCCACTATTGCTGCTGCCAGAAGGAAAAACACAGTGTTTTTCTATGAACCAATCACACCTTCAGGCCGCTCCTATGTTGCTTTTAAGCCGGTACTGTACGTTGATATCGAAGATTCTATCGAGCAAAAAAGAGCGTCTTTAAGGGAGCATAAAAGCGAGTATGATAAATTCGGCGCTGAAAATTGGATCACCGGCATTGAGTGCAGATGCGGTTTCCGGGGGTACGAGATTGGCAAAAAATACGCTGAAGCATTTGAAGTATTAAGACTGGAACTGGCATTTGACCAGAAAACAAATCTATAAATGGAGAAAATTGACATGAACACAAATCTGACTGTGGTAGTATTTGCCACCGAACACTACAATACCCTAGGGCTTATCAGGAGTCTTGGGGAAGCAAACATTTACCCTAATTACATAGCCGTAAAAGGGAAAGCAAAAGTCGCTTCCACCAGTAAATACATCCATAACTGCCATTATGTTGACAGTATAGAGGAAGGGTACTCGCTTCTTTTGGAAAGATATGGAAATATGGCCGATAAGCCCATCGTAATGTGCATGGAAGACAAGGTACTCGGTGTTATGGATGCTCATTACGACGAAATAAAAGATAAATTTATCATGTTTTCCTCCGGTCAAAAAGGAAGAACCCTGGAATATATGGATAAGTACAAAATTCTGGAATTAGCCAGAAAGCATGGTCTTAAGACCCTTGATACCATCGTGGTAGACCGCGGTGAAATCCCCGCGGACTTAAGTTACCCCGTTATCACAAAATCCATTTCACCAGTGGTCGGCGGTTGGAAATCGGATGTGCATATCTGTGAAAATGAAGATGAACTGCGAAAGGCTTATGAGCATGTATTAAGCCCGCAGGTTGTTGTCCAAAAATACATCGACAAAAAGAATGAATACTGTCTGGATGGTCTCAGCTTTAACAAAGGGAAAAATGTATTTATCCCCATAGAATCAACCTATAACTATCTAATCAAGGGATATTACAGCCCCTATATGACAGTGAAACCATTTAACAATGAAAAAATGCAGAAATCCCTGAATGGTATGTTGGCTGAGATTGGATTTGAGGGTATTTATTCCATAGAATTTCTGATTGACAGCAATGACAATTATTTTTTCTCAGAGATTAATTTCAGGCATTCCACATGGGGATATGCCTCCACTGTTGTTGGAATGAATCTGCCCGAGCTCTGGATCAAGGGCATGCTGAAGGGCAAATTGCCGGATGATTCCAAAAAAACATTTGAGCCTTTTACCGCCATGGTGGAACCGATAGATTACCAGAAACGGGTGATTGAGAGAAATATGGATCTAAAAACCTGGGTTTCCGATTTGCTTGACTGTAAATGCCCCTTTTATTATAACAAAAATGATTTAGAGCCATTCTTTGAAATGATCCGAAATAACGAAAAATTGCGATAACAACAAATACCGTCAGGGTTCATCCATCTGGGTGAAAATGTAAGAGGTAAAACGTAAAATGAAAGAAAATAAAAGCTTTATCAAAAAACAATCCGTGTTCATCTTATCCGTAACAATTGCCTTCCTGTTAATTATTTATGGCTTTTTATGCAGTGACCAGCTGACGGATATTTCAAGTGCAGTAATGTCCTGGGTCAGTGAAAAATTCGGATGGCTTTATGTTTTTTTTGTCTCCGTCCTTTGTATATTTCTTGCATGGCTGGCTTTAGGCAAGTATGGCAATGTGAAGCTTGGCAAAGACACTGACAAACCGGAATACAGCAACTTTCACTGGTACGCAATGCTATTTTGCGGCGGCACAGGAATCGGTTTGGTATTTTGGAGTATTGCAGAACCACTTTCCCATTACGCAAATCCGCCGGAAGAAATTACCCCTTCCACTGTTGAAGCTGCTAATTTCTCCATTCGGACATGTTTCTTACATTGGGGAATCACACAATGGGCCTGCTTCGCAATTGTCGGTTTGGGAATAGCATATTTCCAATACCGAAAAGGCAAAAATGCCCAGATCAGCAATCTGCTCACCCCGCTTATGGGCGAAAAGGCCATAAAGGGAACAATAGGGAAAGCCATCGACACCTTTTCTGTTGTTGTATCTTTTGCCGGCGTTGCTACTTCATTGGGCTTAGGCGTCAAACAAATTAGCGGGGGATTAAACTATTTGTTTGATATACCGAATACAAATACTACATATTTGATTATTATTGTCTTAATTACAGCCGTGTTTCTCGCAAGCGCTGTCAGCGGTGTCAATAAAGGAATTAAATACCTTTCCTCCATAAATACGATAATAGCCTTCCTGTTATTATTACTTGCGTTTGCCGTAGGCCCGCACATCCCCATTTTAAACACTTTGGTTAACGGTCTGGGACAACACATTCAAAACTTTTTCGGGGATGTATTTTCCATCAGTTCCTTTGGAGACAATTCCTGGTTCATGAACTGGAGAGTTTTTTATTATGCATGGTTTATCGCATGGACCCCGTTTGTGGGAATGTTTATAGCGCGCATCAGCAAGGGACGTACAATCCGGGAATTTTTGACAGGCGTAATTATTATCCCGACGGTATTTACAATTATCTGGCTCTCTGTCTTTGGTACAATCGCCCTGAGTACAACCGGAGACTGGTCACTGGAGGCAATCCGCAAATTAGCAGCCACCCCGGAAACAGGAGTGTTTATCGTATTTAACGAATATCCCCTTTCCAAGGTAATCTCAATTTTGATTATCCTTTTACTGTCAATTTTTTTTATTACGTCTGCCGATTCCGCAACCTATTCGCTGAGCGTTATGACAAGCGATGGGAATATTAATCCTCCAAAATATAAAGAAATAATATGGGCAGTCATTGAGGCGGCAATCGCGTTTTTATTACTTGCTGCGGGAAGCCTAAAACCTTTACAGACCATTTCAATTGCGGCATCGCTTCCATTCTTATTTATTATGATTGCAATGTGTCCCGCATTAATCAAAGAATTAAAAAAAGAAATATAATAAAACACAATGACATCTTCTCCAACAAACCTAAACCAATATAATGTGATTTTTAATATGTAACCGTTTTCCCACATCACAATAAAACCAGAGGAAGCTTTCTACCAAGCAAAATTTTATAGACATTTTTTTGCTGATTCCCCTCATCAACAAATCTGCGAAGGAAATCACAAAAAACGGAATCCCACATCTAAAAAAGGCACCAGCCCTCTCTCCCGGCTGGTGCCCCCCTATTCTTCATTCCCGTCTTTTAACTCCCGTCAAATCTTAAACTTCTTTACAATCTCATCCAGCTCTCGGGCAAATTTCGCATTATCTTCTGCTTTCTCGCCGGTATCATTCGCATAGCCCACCATATCCGTCGCCTTGGCTGCAATATCGTTAATACTGATCGTCACCTCGTTGACAGTGCTGTTGATACCCTGCACGGAATTTGTGATATCCCGGATGCTCTCCTCCAGGTCAGCAATGGATATGTTGATCGTCTTCATGCTGTCAGAGAAGCTTCTGGCATCCGCGCTGTACTCTGTGCTGACCTTGATAAAGTTCTCATAGTCAGCCATGACTGTTTCCTCCATAAAGGAAATCATCTGATGCAGGCAGTTTTCCATGCTCTCCGCAGCATCCTTGACTCCTGATACTATGGCGGTAATATTGTTGGCTGTCTCTGTAGACTGATTCGCCAGATTGCCAATCTCGCCTGCCACCACAGAGAAGCCCCTGCCTGCCTCGCCTGCCCTTGCAGCCTCGATGGATGCGTTCAGGGACAGCAGCTCCGTCTGGCTGGCAATATTGGCAATTGCCTCTGTCAGGCTATTGATGCGCTCTATCTCCTTCGCCTTCTCTATGGCAACGTCCGACTCCTTCTTTACATTAGAATAAATCTCCCTGGTCTTGGCATTGGCAGCTTCCGTACTCTTCTTCAGCCCCTCCGCCTTGGAAATGATCCCTTCCGCCTTGACCCCGCCTTCATTTGTCAGCACCCCTATTTTCTTCGTATTCTCATTGATTCCGATCATCCTGTCATCAATGAGCTGAGTGGTAGCGCTGGTTTCCTGCATGCTTGCCGCCAGCTCCTGGCTGGTAGCGGAGTTATCACAGGAATTGCTGTTCAGCTCCCCCACAATCTCTTTCAGGGAATCCGCATTGACCTGCAGCCTTTCAGCCGTTTCCGCCAGCTTGCCGACCATACCGGATAGATTGCCCCTCAGAGCCTCCAGCGCGCTGCTCATCACAGCTGTCTCTCCCTTACCCTTGGAGAGGAGCCTGCTGGTCCTGCTTTCCGTAAAATCAAATTCGGCATTTTGGTCGATAACCTTTGTCAACAGCTTAATGGGCCTTGCAATGACACGGGACATGAGAACCCCTATCAACACCAGAACCACAACCAGACCCGCCGCCATTCCGATACTCCGGAAGACGAAACTGTTCACATCCGCATAGGCCTCCGACTTGTCTACAGTCAAAAGCAGGATTGCCTGTCCGCCGTCCATGACACAGTAGCTGGAAAGCTTCTGGACCCCGTCATATTCAAATTCCATGTATCCCGGCTCCGGGATAATACCCCTGTCTATCTGCTCCACAAGCTCTGCCACCAGCTTATTCTGCACCGGTATGCCCACTGTGTCGGTCCTGGGATTCATCAGCAAAAGCCCATCCCCGTCCACCACATAGCATAGACTGCTCTCCATGTCTCCTATCTTTACATTCTGAAACAAAGAGGCAAGATTCTCCCTTTGGAGCGATCTGCCCTCACTTATGTAAATGGTTGTACGCAGTTCCGCCCCGTATGCCTCCGCCAGGGCTGTCATATCGTCCCGGATCCTGTCCTTCAGCCCCTTGCTGTAGGCATCAATGCCATTTAAAGTAAGCGCTACGGCAGAAAAGACCACCGCACAGACAATCAGAGTGACGATCCTGCTCTGGATTCCCCGGAACATCCCCACTTTTTTCTTTTCTATTGCCTTTTCAAGGACTTCCTCTGCCTTTTCCTCAAAGATCTGTTTACCGCTGCTCAGCACTGCTTCTGCTTTTTCCCCGATAACCTGCTTCGTGTTATTCAGTCCCTGTTCTACCTCTCCTATCTTTTGTCTGAGATCCTTTCTCTGTTCTTCCTCCATGCTATACTGCCTCCCCCTTTTATGCATTTGCTATTTTATCCTGCCATGATTTTATGCGCTTCCCCGCACATGAAATTCAGAAGCCGGCACAAGAATCTTCTGTACCAATATTTTACCATAATACTTGTTTTCTCTCAAGAATATATCTTAAAAATATACAAGAAAACAGTCTTGATAACATATTTATTTCTTCCTGGCAGCTATCCAGCCATAGTTCCTCAATTCTTCCCGACAGATAGACCAAATGCACCCCCGGATACTCTACCACATCAATGCCAGGAATGTAACAAGATTCCATTTAATTGCAATATTGAAAGATTCTAAGTTATCAGCTCAAGCAATTCATTTGCAGCCTGCCAGCCCTCCTATATTATACTTATTTCGGTCTTCGCTGTTTGCGCCATAAATCTCATATTTCTTTTAAGACAAGTTCAATGTAATCTCTTAATCTTTGCGTAAGCAAATTCCAATCATACTTTTGTATCGGAAAAATCCCATCTTCTTCCAGTACTCTTTGTACTGGAAGTGATATTCCTGTTTTCCACTCAGAATCATACGGAACCGTCTTACACTGAATAGTATCTAATGCATTTGCTATTGTGTCATTTACCATTGCTTTATAACTTTTTAATGCCCAATCAGGGGCACCGCCATGTGAAATAATTCCTGTCGGGATTCCATATACTTCAGATTTATATTTATTATCTTTCCACCAATGCAAAAAAGTAATTTCCTCCATTTTTTCGAGTATCATACATAATTTGGCAGGGATTGGCGCATAATGTGGCGATACAAAGAAAAGGGCATCCGATTCTACAATTTTTTTATAAATAGTATTAAAATCAGTATCATTACAACATCTTTTACTTTCAAAACATTTTCCACAGCCAATACACGGTTGTAAAAGGTAATTTCGTAAATCCACTATTTCACACATTATGTTCTTTTGTCTTAAAATTTCAGAAACTTTAGAACAAATAATGTGAGAAATGCTCTTTTCGCTGCTATGTAAAATATTTGAAGCTGATATACATATTGCTTTCATTCGTTACTCTCCTAACATTAATATAATTCATGCACACCTACAATACTCAACCCTAATAACGATTCAATATTTTCAATAGCAAATCAGAAGCTGTTTTTTTGCTTAGGGATTAACTTTCGCATACATCACGTCTACACTATCCCTAAGCATTCCATTCTTTTCATAGAAGAACTGATTAGATACTATTGACAAAGCCATTAGATTTTTCCATAATGACTTTATTTACATGTTGCCAGTACCATCCAAGTAATACCAAGGAAAACCTATTTCTTCTTAATTACTATTAAGCAATAAACTAAAAATTCTCTATAACTTTTTAATCGGAAAATACATATAATTCTTCCCTGTTTGTGGGCAGGTAAAATCGTGAACCGCACCAACTAATGGAATGTTGTTATCCTTCATATACTCTATTGTCTTTGGAAATGTATCATCATTTTCGCATTCTACATAAATATATTCATAACCGGGAATAATCCACTTTGTCCAACCACCGGGGGCTTCTGCATCATCAACACATTCTACTCCTGCAAGATAAAGTCCTTTGTTAAAATCCTCCCACGGTTTAAAAGAACGGGAAAAATCGGACATTGCTCCCCATATTCCTACTATATTTCCATTTTCATCTTTCTTTGCCAAATGCTTGACTTCTTCAAAATGTAGATTTGCGTTATCCCATAACTCTTGTACAAAATTCTCGCCATCTGATGTGGAACCTTCCTTACCAATCACTACAAAAGAATCTTTAACGCACTTATTTATTTTCACAATAATACCTCCATAATTACAGACTAATATTCCGATACTTTCTTAATATGCACAAAGCCCTGTCAATATCATAATCGTCGGGATTCACTATTTCTGCCCGATTTGACAGTCCGCAAATGCGGCGAGGCTCATTGCCAAAATAAACCCTCCGATTATTAGGGCATTTGCATAATCTTTCTGGAAACTGATTTTTAAACCATTGAAATAACTCGTAGTCTTCCTCATATAAAGTCTTTGAAAACTCATTAATATTCTGAAAATGGTTGAAATAAATACACAACATGAAGTATTCGTTATCCGCATAGAAGCCGCATATATTTTTCCCCTTGTATGCATACTCAACCTTCCATTTGAAATCTGAAACAATTCCTCTTAGCGGTTTTATCTTTGTTTTGATTTTTATTCCTGACAAATTATCTTCTAACTTTTTCACAGCTTCAACACTTCTAACGGGTAGTGTTTTGCATATGTCATTTACTGTTGGAATTGGCGAATATGCATTTTGGAAATCAAGGCGGAGAAAATTCATCCACCTGTATTTGCTGTCGGGTGCTTTACATAAATACTCTATACCCTCCATTGCCCGCTTATATGTTGTATGCGCAATACGGACGGTATCATCATTTTGATATATCTGAATACCGAGCCTGGATAGTACTTCATATCTCTCACCATTGTATTTCGATTCATGAATACGATTCATTTGGTTTAAAACGTCAATATATTCTTCTTTTAATATAATTAGCTCGCCCGATTGCTTATCAATACCTTTACTCTTCAAACCTATTTTATAAAAGAACAAAGCATAAAACTGTATGGCTTGCTGAAAGGTATTTCTCAATGTACTCTCTTTGGAATTATTTTCATGCGCCTTTTCTTTTTTCTTTTGTGCTTCCTGCTCTTTCAATTTCCTGGCATA
>CAOKQK010000023.1 GCA_948470905.1 uncultured Lachnospiraceae bacterium
TGTGAGTTTTCTTTTCTCTCATGCAGCTCACCGTCCTTTCCTGCTTCCATTATATATAGAAACGATGGGATACTCAAATGTGCCGTATCTGGTAGCAGGTAAACCTATAAAACAAGCTATTGAACTTGGAACTATCGCCATTCAAATTAGCACGATTTTTAGCAGCTTTTTTCGGAAAATTAGCAGGAAAAGCATTTTGATTAGCAAACTCGGCAAAAATCCTGCTAATCATTAGCAAGCCGAAGCAGGCTAACCGATGAATGAAAAAATCAAAGTTCGACTTTTCTCTGGTGCGTCTGATTAGCAAGATGGGCTTTTGCTAATCGCACTTTGCTATCTGTCCGATTTCTCTCGGAAAATAAGAAACGCCGAAAACCTTGATTTTACAGGGCTTTCGGCGGGGTTTTTGGCGTTCCCGAGGTGACTCGAACACCCGACCTACCGCTTAGGAGGCGGTCGCTCTATCCAACTGAGCTACGGAAACATCTATAAAAACTATTAAATTGTGGAACTCGCAACATTTTCCTTTCCCTCCCAAGGCGAGCGTTGGAACACTTTCTTAGGAGGCGATCGCTCTATCCAACTGAGCTACGAGGACTTGTATGAAAAACTTGCTAATAGGCAAGTGATTCAGCTATGAAATTGTTGATTTTACGTTCCTCCGGCAATCGAACACCTACCACTTAGGAGGCGATCGCTCTATCCAACTGAGCTACAAGGACTTGTATGAAAAACTTGCTAATAGGCAAGTGATTCAGCTATAAAAATATCAATTAAAGATTTATCAAAAAACCCTTTTGGCAAATGGTCACAGTTCTTCTGGAAAATTAATATATCCCTGTAACCAAACAATTCCTTTGAAGCGTCTGCCGACCTGAGGTTCTCCGTATAAGTCTATTATATTAATAGAAACGTCAAATGTCAACTCATTACTGCAAATTGTTAAAATAAAAATTTGTTCTCCTGTTATCTGGTTAAAAATTGTGCGCATTTCGACGATTTCACCAAGAACAGAATACTGATCGCACTCCACACCATAGGGCATGAAGTACGTATCCACCAGGCTGAATATATCTTCCTCCTGGATTCTCTTGGAAATAGCGGTATACATATCCATATCTTCAAGGGTAAGGGTTTCGATGGCATCTTCATCGCCCCTGCGCGCTGCTGCCATCAGTGTATTTCTGGTAGCAGAGTCTCTCTTGACTCGCTCTATCTGTTCTTCATCCTTCTGAATAGGAAACAGAATTGTCCCGCTGACCGACAGGGCTGACAATGTGAGAGTAGTTCCTCTCACAGGCAGTTTGTTCATCACCTGTGCTTTTATATAGGGAATCCTGTTTTTCAGGTAAAAAATTAAGGAAATGCCTACCTTCACATCATCGCAGATGCCTGCATAAGAATCCTTATCTGCATGACGTTCCACGGTTACATCATCATACGAAGTGACACCTTTGCCTTCCAGATATGGATAATAATACTCTATGGTAAATCTTTCTGATTCGTCATCAAATTCCCCACAGACAGCTATGCCAAGACCTGAGGCGAAACTTTTGCAGAATTCACCCAGCAATACGTTATCCTGATTCAATGTAATGCTGCGTTTGTCAGCATTCATTACTATATCAGCCAAAAGCTCCTGAAGCTTCTTCCGGCTTTGAAATGTACTAAATCCAATAGCTCGCAAATATCTATGCAAAGATTTCACCTTCTTCCTAAAATAATGAAACTCCCCGCAGCAAGCTGCGGGGTATCAGCCCGAGACTCACTTTGTTCGTCATTAACTTGTTGCGCAGCAAGCTGCAGGGAATTAAACCCTCTTCGGGATTAAAATTTGTATCATCTTCCAGATACGATAAAATCCGTAACAGTTCAGACAGGTCACTGAACTGTTTTCCTGACGCATGTAGAAACGCATTGCGGAAAGGGCATCCATAAAAAGAATGTGTTCTGTCACCTGCAAGCCTCGCAAAGCCGCGCATAAATGTGTCTGAAAAATGCATTGCAGTTGTTTACTTCGCGGAGGGTGGTCTGAACTGTTCTAAAATTCCTCCCTCAGTGTTGCAGGGTATTAATCCGAGACCCGTTTTGCTCATTATCCGTTTTGTATAACAAATTCCTTTTTATAGAATAAATTTGTTATAGATTATTTTTTTAAATCAAACTTTTTTAGTTCAAGGATTCAATAAGTTATAATGTGCAATTTAACCTTGGATGATACTTTACGCCCCAACATTGATAGGCTCCCATGTTTACACATGGCAGGATTTTACCCTCTTATCAGTCTATTATGTATAATCCATTATTTTGGCCTGCATGATGCTTTCAATATCCACATGATAATTTTTGTAGTTCTGCCGGTCGACAAAAACCTTTATTTCACTGCCAGGCTGGACGAAATATTCAGGATTTGTCCAGATATTGTCACTCTTAAACCGATAGATTATATTCTTATAGTCATCCTTATATGTACAATAAATAATAAAAGGATGCTGACCGTTCATGGTGTAGTTTTTATTGTATTGTATGCTCTCCACCGTTGCATAGATATATTGTCCTGAAGCAATCAGTTTCTTTTGCACTGAAGAACTTCTTCCCAACCCTATCAGCGGAAAAATCCCTACACAGGCAAAAATTACACCCATTCCAATGAATATTCCCGAACCAAGATACAATCCAAGGTTCATCATATTCACTCTTGGATTATTGGGGTCTATCATGATTTCAATCTCTTTGCCCTCATACATATTGCTGCTGTATTCATTCAGCCGTACGTTCTCGTAATTTTGCTCATTATAGGAATAGCTTACATAAACTCTGTGGCTTAAATCCCCATCGGAGTCCCTGTACTGTTCTATTTCCTGAATAACCGCGCTGACCTCCACTGCATTTTTCTTAAATCTGCTGCCGATTGCAAGCCAGAGGATTCCAACAATGATAAATATAATGCCCAGTGCCGCAAAAAGACCAAAAATCATTTTTACGACTTTAATTTTGTCTTTCACTTTTATACTCCCTGCTCGCTCCTGCGGGTATAATGCAAACTGTGAATACTTATTTTCCTATTTTCACCCCTATGCGTGCTTCATAAGAAGTTGTATAAACACCCTTCTTTACCCATGCCAATCCATATTTTTGACAATAGAATTCTTTTCTGGAAAAATTCTATTGTCTGGAAAATTTCTTTATGCTCGTGCAGCACGGCATAAAGTCAACTGTGTTGACTTGACTCATTGCTTGCGGGAATAAATACGCCAGTCGAAAACCCTTCTACAAACAAAAGGGACATCAATCTTACAGCCCTGCATAGCAGAATGCATTTCTCTCCGGACTTGCGGCTCATTGCCAAGGAACCCAGTTTCCCGGTTTATTTTTTAATGGGCATTATCTTCTCTTTTCCGCCCATGTAAGGACGCAAGGCTTCCGGGATATTAATGCTTCCATCTTCGTTTACATTGTTTTCAAGAAATGCGATCAGGCCTCTGGGAGACGCCAGCACCGTATTGTTCAAGGTATGAACATAATATGTGCCATTTTCTCCTTTGGTGCGTATACCAAGGCGTCTCGCCTGTGCATCACCAAGGGTAGAACAGGAACCGACCTCAAAATACTTCTGCTGTCTGGGGCTCCATGCTTCCACATCGCAGGATTTCACCTTTAAATCCGCCAGATCACCGCTGCAGCATTCCAATGTTCGTACAGGTACATCCAGGCTGCGGAAAAATTCAACAGTATAAGACCACATCTTGTCATACCATTCCATGGACTCCTCCGGCTTACAGATAACAACCATCTCCTGCTTTTCAAACTGATGTACGCGATATACGCCTCTCTCCTCTATTCCGTGAGATCCCACTTCTTTCCTAAAGCAGGGGGAATAGGAAGTCATGGTAATCGGCAGGTCATTTTCCTGCACCATTTCTCCCTTGAATTTACCTATCATAGAGTGTTCGGAGGTCCCTATCAGATACAGATCCTCTCCCTCGATCTTGTACATCATGGCTTCCATTTCTCCAAAGCTCATGACGCCATTGACTACGCTGCTGCGGATCATAAAAGGAGGGATACAATAAGTAAATCCCCTGTCAATCATAAAATCCCTCGCATAGCTTATCATGGCAGAATGGATTCTTGCAGCATCACCCATAAGATAATAAAAACCATTTCCGCTGGTACGTCCGGCAGCATCCTTGTCCAATCCGCAGATCCCGTTTAAAATATCTGCATGATAGGGAACCTCAAAGTCAGGCACCACAGGTTCACCATATTTCTTAATTTCCACATTTTCCGTGTCATCCCTGCCGATGGGTACAGAAGGATCGATGATATTAGGTATCACCATCATGATCCTGGTAATTTTATCCTGAAGCTCCGCCTCCATGGTTTCCAGCTCTGCAAGCCTTTTGGAGCCTGCTGCAACCTCCGCTTTCCTGGCCTCCGCTTCCTCTTTTTTGCCCTGCGCCATTAAAGCTCCTATTTCCTTGGATATCTTGTTGCGTCGTGCGCGCAGGTCATCCCCCTCCTGCTTTGCCTTTCTGTTTTGAAAATCCAAGGCAATAACCTCGTCTACCAGAGGGAGCTTTTCATCTTGAAACTTTTTCTTAATATTTTCCTTAACAATATCGGGATTCTCTCTCAAAAATTTAATATCTATCATGATATCCTCCTCTTAATCTATGGCTTTTTCTATAAAAATGTTGTGAACCTGTACAAGATTCTTTTTTACCTCGCCCTTTACATCATTTCCGTTTTTATCCTTCAGAATGAGCAGGACCGGCCTGTCCTGAAACTCTTTATTCTGCGACACCACCACCGCAATTTCGCCCTCATTTGTTATGACATGGCTGCCCACAGGATATACCGCTGTAAAACTTAGAAAAGCATCTATTATTTTACCATCAAATAGGATATTTTTAAAGCCTTTTAAATATTCAACAGCTTCATATACCTTAATCCTCTTACAGGCAATGCCGCAGATCATCTCATCAAAGGTGTCACATACATTGACAATCTGGCACTCAAAGGGGATTTTCTTCATGTGCAGAGGAAATCCGGAACCGTCCAGCGCTTCGTGGTGATACAGGATGATATTCTTGCTCAGTTCAGAAATCCAGTCTTCATTTTTCAGGGAAGTATAACCATACACAGGATGCTTTCTAAACTCTGCTTTTTGATGCTTATTCAGCACATCCACATCCTTATTGTAATAATCAAGTTCCATATACCTGAGTCCGATATCATGCAGTAGACAACCTACACCTATATCATGGATTGCTTTATATTCTACTCCAAGTTTCAGAGCTGTCAAGATAGCCAGGGAACAAATACTGATAGAATGTTCATAAATATCAGCACTTCTTTCTTTTATATCATATACCCTCTCTATTACCTGTTCTTCTTCCGTAATCGTAGAAATAATACTGTCCGCAGCCATGCTCAATTCCGCTAACTCTTTGTTTTTCTGATAGGTATGTCTCTCTAAAATGCCTTTGACAGTATTTTTCACTGACCTTTCCATTTCAGATTTCAAAATCAAGATACTGCTGTCTTCAGTTTTTTCATCCCTGATATATACTTCTTCAATGGCAAGCTCACTCAGCTTTTCTATATATTCCTTGCGGATCACAGAACCCGCGGGCAGAATCACCTGATAATCACTGGTAATAATATCTCCTGCCAGGATCTCATCGCCGTTTAATTCCTTCACTTTTTTCAGACTCATTTGTCTTTTTCCTCAATACCCTGTATTCACGGAATCCATTTTTAAAGATTACATACTATATTTACTATTGTTTTTCGATACATGATCAATGGTAATAATTCAAACAATCCCTCCTGTTAAGTCAACAACTGCAATGCACCCATAATCATATTTCAAGGACAAAGAAACTCCATCTGCAATTATTATAAGACGCGGGTGCCACAATTTTTTCGGATTTTCTTTCCTCATTGCATATGAATCAGTATAACAATTCCGTAACTTATCTGGACTGTTGGGGTCAATGACCCATGGCAATCCCCAACGCCTCTGATTCTTCCGTGCCGAGAGAAAGGCTGCATTCTCCATTCTTTATTTCTTTTGAGTAAAAGTAACAGCCCTCAGTACTGTGGACAGAGTTCAAGATAAATCCATTATTATTTTCATCCAAAAGCGCCAGACAGAAACTTAACTGACCGCCCATCTGATTAAATGCATCATATTTTACCAGACCCCTTTTCTGGAAGGTGTGCTCCATTCTCTTATTGATTTCCCTGATATCTCTCCTGTTCTTGTCTACATTATTTCTCAAAAATTTATTATCTTCAAAGAGTTCTATCAGATCCTGTTCCAGGCTGGCGCCGTTCTTTCCAATCAAAAATTTGTCAAGTCTCTTTGCCAGTTTGCTTGTCCTGCACATCTGGACTATCATTAAAATAACCAATATGAGGACTAAAATTGCCAGAATCCCAACTATGACAACCAGATAGCCAACATCAAAGGAACCAAGCCCTATTTTATCCAAAAACGCACTTGACTGTGCGACAATACCTTCCTGTGCAATCATCAGTCTTTCACACTCCTTAGTAACTATAGGCTTTTAATTACCCTTTATCATATCCAATAACCTGTCTAAATCATCATGATTATAAAATTCTATTTCAATTTTACCGGCGCCGCCATCCCCTTTTGAAGTAACTGTCACCTTCGTGCTGAGTTTTTGTTTTAACTTATTTGCAATATCCTGATAAATGGCATCCATAGTACTGTCATTCTCTTTTTTTGGCTTCACAGGCTTGTGAAGATTTTTGACCAGTTTTTCAACATCTCTTACATTGAGTTTTTCATCAAAAATCTTCTGCGCCAAGGTATATTGTTCTTCATGGTCTTCCACAGCCAGAAGGGCGCGGGCATGCCCAGTGCTGATCATATCGTCAATCACCATTTGCTGCACTCTGTCGTCCAGCTTCAACAGCCGGATGGAATTCGTCACAGCTGCACGGCTTTTGGATACTCTCTCAGCAACCTCATCCTGCTTTAAATTAAATTCTGTCAGAAGCCTCTTATATGCCTGAGCCTCCTCAATAGGATTTAAATCTTCCCTCTGAATATTTTCAATCAAAGAGATTTCCATGATCTCCTGCTCACTATAATCGCGGATGATAACAGGAACCTCTTTCAGACCTGCTATTTTGGCTGCCCTCCAGCGACGCTCCCCGGCAATTATCTCAAAATGGTCCTTTCTGTCCTGGACAAGGATAGGCTGGATCAGGCCAAATTGTTTTATGGAATCAGCCAGCTCCTGTAAGGCATCTTCATCAAAATTTTTTCGAGGCTGCTTTCTGTTCGGTTCCACCATTGTAATCTTCACAATGGTTTCCGGTTCTCCCTTTTCATCCTTTACAGATACATCAGTTTGAGTATCTGCTTCCTTTTTCGTTTTCGCCTCCCCAACTGCATCCGGTATCAGGGAATCAAGTCCCTTGCCCAATCCTCTTGACTTTAACGCCATATCCTCCTCATTTCTGCGCTGTTTTTTTATATAACAAATTTGTGTGGAACAGCGCGCATACACAAACCTGCAACTGAAAATATTCGTTATGCTTGTACATCCCTGATTACTTCTTCCGCCAGCTGCATGTATGCTTCCGCTCCTGCAGATCTGGCATCATATTTGTTGATAGGCATTCCGTAGCTGGGGGCCTCTGCAAGCCTGATATTTCTGGGAATCAAGGTATCATAAACTTTCTGTTTCAAGTTCTGCTTTACATTTTCTACTACCTGTGTGGAAAGATTTGTCCGGGAATCATACATGGTAAATACAACGCCATCCATATCCAAGTTAGGATTCAATCTCTCCTTCACCAGATTGATCGTATGGATCAACTGGCTTAACCCCTCCAAAGCGTAATATTCGCATTGAATTGGGACAAGGACGCTGTTCGCCGTAGTCATGGAATTGATGGTCAACATATTCAGTGATGGAGGACAGTCTATAATAATAAAGTCATATTCCTCTTTCACATAATCTACTTCGTTCTTTAATATGTACTCTTTTTTCTCCACACCGATCAGTTCAATCTCTGCAGCAGCAAGATTTACATTGGAAGGAAGTACCGAAACATTTTCTATAACTTCCTTTATGATGCAATCACTGATAGAACATTCTCCCAGAATCAATTCATATATGGTGTTTTCCAGATTATTCTTGTCAATGCCAAAACCGCTGGTAGTGTTACCCTGAGGGTCAGTGTCAATGACCAATACCTTCTTTCCTTTTTCAGCAAGACACGCAGATAGATTAATGGAAGTGGTGGTCTTTCCTACACCACCTTTTTGATTTGCAATTGCTATAATTTTCCCCATAGTTATTTGCCTTTCGTCGATTTACGCAGTTTTCTTTCATCTATATTGGTTTACTCAAGAACTAATTATAACACTTATTTTATTATATAGCTATTATTATTTTAAAACTTTAACATTTTTATTGCAACAGCTCAAGCAGGTCATTTAACTTACAAGTGTACATACAAAGTATAAAAATTATATTTCAGTATCCAAAAGCCTTGCAATAAGTGCATGGCAATTATTTTTTAACTGCTGCTTTAATTGCAGGAAAAGCTGGGTAAACTGCTGCTTATTATCCAGGCTCAGCTAAACCAATAGATATGTTTATGAGCATTTTTTTGCCCTTCTGCCTTTATGTTTCACATTAAACTTTAAAAAGGTCTATGAAATTTTTACCATATATATTTGTTTATTCCTGTAGATAAAATGCCAAGTGCCGTTCCTGCAAAAAATTATATTTATATTGGCGTTAGTCCAAATTTGGGTTGGTGGCTGTATTATTACGCTGCAAACAGCGGAAAATCAAACCCTTCTTTTGCTTAAATATCATGTCCTCTGTAAACAATAAAATAATCAACTTATGTTTCACGTGAAACATTTTATTATTGCAGGCAATAAGAAAAGATGCTAAAGGTTTTGAAAAATGCCGCGAGGATCACATACCCCACTGCTTGATATGCAAGCCTGATATCCTGTCAACCTGCCGAGAAATTGTTGATTGCTCCTAGTACATTGAAAAATAAGTTTCTGGCTATATCGCGCAGAATGATTTTTGCATAGACAAGGCGGAGGAATCGGCGCGGAATACCCAATGCTGCTCCATAGCAAAGTTCCATAAACCTATTCATTTTAAAGCACAAAATGTTTCACGTGAAACATTTAGATTGCAAAGCAACTTTCCAACTATATTTTAAAATTTCATAAGATATTTTATATATAACTCAGCCAGTCCCTTTTAAGTTTTTTGGTAGTGAACGCAAGCAGATAAATATCCACAGTTTAAAAACTTATTAACACAGGTTTATAAGGCTCAGTAGCTGAGTTTAGTATATAATAATTTTGATTGTCTGCCTTACTTGCCTATATCCAAATTCATTCGATATAGACAAATGCAGCAAATCATCTTAATAGTCTACTTTCCTTACCTATATGCGAGTAAACTCCTATAAGCAAATACGGTACTATTTTCATAATTTAATAATATCATTTTTTATTGCAAATACAGCTGCCTGGGTCCTGTCAGAAACATCAATTTTTTTAAAAATATTGGAAATATGATTCTTAACTGTTCGTTCCGTAATATTAAGTATATTTGCAATCTCTTTATTAAACAGCCCATTGGCAACATGAATCAACACTTCTAACTCCCTGTTTGTCAAAGAGGCAATCTTATCCTTGTCTATATCTCTTGCAACCAAACGGTTATTCAAAGCAGGTATCAATTTAGGCTGTATATAAGTTTCACCATTCACTACTGCATTAATTGCACGCTTCAATTCTGCTGATTCAGAATCTTTTAAGATATATCCATCAACTCCCATATCAACTGCTTTAATCAAGTACTCTATCTCTGCATGAACTGTAAGGATTAATACTTTGACATTTATTTTTTTACTTTTTATTTCTTCCAGCACTTCTATTCCATTTTTTCCCTGCATATTGATATCCAGCAATAATACCTGCGGATTAAGTGACACTAAATTAGCCAGGCACTCATTACCATCATTAGCCTCACCAATTACCTCAATGCTGCCATCAAATTCAAGAAGCTGGCGAATACCTTCTCTCATCATAATATGATCATCAGCCAGCATAACTTTTATAGCCATAATATCTCCTTCATAAAGTGGTATCAGTCAATCAATAACCACACGACAAACGGAATGCGCTCATAGGGCGCCATGATATGTGACCCTCGCGGCATTCACCAAGGTCTTGCGGACATTGGTTCATTGCCTTTATGAATCAAAATCTCTTTCCTAAAACTAAACACCTCAAACTCTTTTTTGAAAAATTATAATTTCTTTTTCATCGTACAATAATGGCAGATTACACATAGTACAAATAAATTCATATAAAGATGTATTTTCCTGAACTTCATAATATTCACCAAACAAATATTGTACATCTATATGTCGGCTAATTACAGATTTATCATCACATGGAAACACATCAACACGGTACACGATACAGTATATATCTTCCCATAATTTATCATCAGATAAACCCATTTCCGAAGATATCTTTTGACTTATTTGTTTAACATCATCTATTGTGATCATCCATGTAGTTTCTCCTCATAAAGGTATCTCGATATGTATCCAAGTACCTGTACCTTCTCTCGATTTAATTTTAATTTCACCATTTAATAAATCTACTCTCTCCTTCATCAATGAAATTCCAAAATGCTTATCTCCTATGTCCTTCTGGATAAAGCCTTTACCATCATCTCTAATGTCAATTACATAACTTTTATCTACTATCTTAAACTGAAATGTTATTTTTTTTGCTTCCGAATGTTTTACAATATTGGCTAAAGACTCCTGAACAATGCGATATATGGAAACCATTTTCATATTTGTTTCACATGAAACATTTTCAATATCAGATTGTATCTCAAAACTGTTATTTTCATTGATATTAATGAGCAACCTTTCAAAAACTGCTTTCATGCCTAAATCATCAAAAGTCATGGGACGCAGATCAAATATTGTTCCTCTAATCTCATCAATTGTTTCTCTTAAATGTTTATTTATGATAGACAGCTCCAGTTTTGCCTGAATAGGATCTTTGTCAATATACATACTGCATAACTCAATTTTATGAATCAAGTGTGTCAGATTCTGCAGGGATGTATCATGCAGCTCTCTGGCAATCCTCTTTCTGTCTTCCTCCTGGATTTTCAAAACTGTAAGTTCCTGATTTTCTCTGGTTAGGATTGTCTCCAATTTGCTGACTCTTTCAGAAAGGACATCTCTCTTTTGAAATAATTGTTCATTCTGCTTTGTATAATCTTCTTTTAATTTTAATACCTTTTGAATTTCTTCTTTATAAACAGTCTGCAAATTTCTGGGATTAAATAATTTTGATTCTTCTGGTTCTGTAAAACCATTCAAATAAACATCTGATTCTTTAATACGTCTGGAATTATCATCTATCTGCGCATCCAGATTTAAAATTTCCTGCCTTAATTCATTTATCACGTCAACCAAAATATTGTAATCATCAATTATCATATGAAACTCCATTTCACAATTTCGGATGGAACATATGTTCTAAACTAAAGGTTCCTTTGTGGGAAGCCCTGCTTTTCTGGGATATTTCTTTGGAGTAGCTCTCTGCTTTCTTATCATGACAAGATTTCTGTAAATATCAGAATCCGGCAGAGTGAACTCTGTCTGCCTGTCCAGCTTTCCTCCCAAAAGAGAGATTGCATTACCAGCTGCATCCATTTCTTCAGAAATCCTTTCCGACTTATAAGAGATAAAGAAACCACCCTGTTTTACATAAGGCAGGCAATATTCTGAAAGAGAAGCCAAATTTGCCACTGCTCTTGAAACACATAGATCAAAACTCTCCCGAAGCTTTCCAGGCCTTGCAAAATCTTCTGCACGGCCATGCAATGTCTCTACTCCATCCAAGCCAAGCCTCTCTATCACTGCATCCAGGAAATGGATCCTCTTATTCAGGGAATCCAGCAATGTGACCTTTAAATTTGGAAAAGCAATTTTCAGGGCAAGTCCCGGAAATCCTGCTCCCGTCCCCACATCAATAACAGAAACAGGCTTTGTCAGCATATAATGTTTCTCTGCATCAAAAACCTTGGTCAAAGACAGGCTGTCCACAAAATGCTTTTTCATGACATCATCATATTCCGTAATGGCAGTGAGATTCATCACCTGGTTCCACTCCGCCAGCATTTCATAATAAACAAGAAATTGTTCCAGCTGTTTTTGAGACAATTGTATGCCAAGGTATTCCAAGTCACTTTGAAACTGTGCAGTTGAATATTTTTGCAGCAAATCATTTTCATTCAAAATTATATCCTCACTAAGGCAAATCATTCAGACAGCTAAAATTAAGAGTTCAACAGCCTGTCTGAACTATCACGATTAAAATGCTCCAAATATACCAGCAAAACAGATATGTCAGCAGGTGAAACTCCGGAAATCCTGGATGCCTGTCCAATAGAAGCAGGCATAAATATTTTTAATTTCTGTCTCGCCTCCAGGCGCAGAGAAGGAATATCATCATAATCAATTTCTTCCGGAATCATTTTCTTTTCCATCTTTTTATACTGCTCTACCTGACGCTTCTGTCTGAGAATGTAACCTTCATACTTAATCTCTATCTCCACCTGCTCAATTACAGCCGCAGGCAGGGACTTTCTTCCTATGTCAATTTCCCGCAAAATTTCATAATCAAGTTCCGGCCGGCAAATCAGATCCGCCAGACTTGCAGCTGTTTTTAACGGGGAACTTTCATGTGCCGCAAGGAAATCCTGTATTTCTCTATTTGCACCCACTATCGTCTTTTTCAGACGGGTGATTTCTTCCTCTATCATCTTTTCTTTTGACAAAAGTGCCTGATAATCTTCCTCCGGGACCAGGCCAACCTGATAACCTTTTTTGCGAAGCCGCAGATCCGCATTGTCCTGACGAAGAAGAAGCCTGTATTCCGCCCGCGAGGTCATCATCCGATAAGGCTCTCTGTTATCTTTCGTCACCAGATCGTCAATCAGCACACCTATGTAGCTCTCAGAACGATCCAGGACTATGGGCTCTCTCCCAAAAACAGACATGGCAGCATTGATCCCAGCAATCAGCCCCTGACAAGCTGCTTCCTCATATCCGCTGCTGCCATTTAACTGTCCTCCACTGAAAAGCCCCTTTATCAACTTAAATTCCAGAGTGGCACGAAGCTGCCTGGCATCAATGCAATCATATTCGATGGCATATGCGTTCCTGACAATCTTACAATTCTCCAGGCCCGGAACTGTCCTGTACATAGCCAGCTGGACATCCTCCGGCAGAGAAGAAGACATACCGCCCACATACATTTCACTGGTATGTAATCCTTCAGGCTCAATAAATACCTGATGACGTTCCTTTTCTGCAAATTTCACAACCTTATCTTCAATGGAAGGGCAGTATCTGGGACCTGTCCCCTCAATAATTCCCGCGTAAATAGGGGAACGGTCAAGATTGGCACGAATGATCTCGTGAGTTCTTTCATTGGTGTAGGTCAGCCAGCAGGAAGCCTGTTCCTTCTGGATTGTCTCAGGATCCGTGGAAAAAGAAAAGGGTACTATCCTCTCATCTCCTAACTGTTCCTCCATCTTGGAAAAGTCAATACTTCTTCCATCCATCCTCGCCGGAGTGCCTGTCTTAAATCGACGCAGCTCTATACCCATAGCTTTCAGGGAATCCGTCAGATAAGTCGCTGCCTGCAAGCCATTGGGACCGGTATGCGTGATAGCTTCCCCGCATAGACATCTGGCCCTCAGGTAAGTTCCAGTGCAAAGGACCACGGCTCTGCATTCGTAGACAGCACCCGTAAATATTTTAACGCCTGTTACCTTCTTCTTAATTTTTCTATTTCCAGATTCGTCCTCTCCTGCACATCCATCCTTTGGCAAATCGTACTTATCCTCAGCTTCCCACAAAATCTCACAGACCTCTGCCTGCTTAATAGTCAAGTGTTCCTGATTTTCCAGGACCTTTCGCATGGCACGGGAATATTCCGCCTTGTCCGCCTGAGCACGGAGAGAATGGACGGCAGGACCCTTTGAAATATTAAGCATCTTAGACTGAATAAATGTTTTGTCAATATTTTTGCCCATTTCGCCGCCCAGCGCGTCAAGCTCACGCACCAGATGTCCCTTTGATGAGCCGCCAATGTTTGGATTGCAGGGCATGAGGGCAATACTGTCCACACTGACCGTAAAAATCACAGTCTCCAAGCCAAGTCTGGCGCAGGCAAGCGCCGCCTCACAGCCTGCATGCCCTGCCCCTATCACACATACATCAACCTTTTCTCTGATCTCTGACATATTATTTCCAATCCTTTGTCCATCCTGCAGGATAATTTCCATTCTTTTATATCATTTTCCCATGCAGAATTTCGAGAAAATCTCATTTACCAAATCATCATCTACTTCCTCTCCTATGATCCTGCCAAGAGAAGAATAAGCACTCATGAGGTCTATGGAATAAAAATCCTCCGGCATATTATCCTGAATGCTCTTTTTTACCATTCCCAGGGAATCATAAGCTTCCTGAAGCGCCTCTTTATGGCGCATATTTGTAATAACAATCTCGTTGCTGCTCTTAATTTCTCCCTGGAAAAAGATACTTTTTATTGTATATTCAAGCTGCTCCAAACCTGATTGATTTCTGGCAGAGGATTTTATCATAATTACTTTTTCTGTTCTGTTACCAGGTTTTTCTACAATTATCTGCTCTGCATTGTTTTCTTTAGAATTGATATCGTCCAGCGGCACATTTGCTTTTAATGTATCATTCTGTGCTGTATCAGCTTTTTTCCCGTTTTGTCCGGAAAGTTCTTCAAATAAGCCTCTGATTTCATCCTCTGTGGTCACACTGGGCAAATCACTTTTGTTTAAAAGAACAATGACATTTTTCTTATGAGAAGACAGGAAAGAAATGATTTCCCTGTCATTCTCGTCCAAACTTACAGAGGTATCCGCCACATATAAGACCAGGTCTGCTTTCCCGGCAAATTTTTTTGCCTTTTCCACACCTATTTTTTCCACAATATCCTCTGTATCCCTGATGCCTGCAGTATCCATAATATTTAAACTGATCCCGCCCAGGCGGATTGTTTCCTGCAGGATGTCTCTGGTAGTCCCCGCCACATCTGTCACAATAGCCCTGTCCTCTCCCATGATCAGATTCAAAAGTGAAGACTTTCCTGCATTAGGTTTGCCCACAATAACAGTGCTGATGCCCTCCTTTATCAATTTACCGTTATCCGCCGTTTTGATCAATGCACTAACGGATTCCGACAAATTGTCAATTTTTTTTGCCAATCTATCAGTATATCCATCCAGACTGATATGTTCAGGATCATCAAGGGCAGATTCTATAAAAGCAATCTCATAGAGGATATCTGCCCTCAGAGCCTTTACCTTTTCGGAGAGCATTCCCTTTAACTGATTGACAGAGGATGTGAGGGCAAACTCGTTCTGAGAATGGATCACATCAATCACTGCCTCTGCCATGGAAAGATCCATCCTGCCGTTTAAAAAAGCCCGCTTTGTAAACTCACCCGGCTCGGCAAGCCTTGCCCCTGCCTTCAGGATGGCTTCCAGTATTTTCTGCATCACAAGTACGCCGCCGTGACATTGTATCTCTACTATATCCTCTCCTGTAAAGCTTCTTGGGGATTTCATTACCACTGCCATCACTTCATCTATATTCAAAAAAAAACCATGGTACAGCCTGTGGCTCTCTGCATTTTTCAATATTCTTTTCCCGGAAGGGGAAGTGAACAGCCCATCTCCTATCTCAACTGCCTTTTTCCCGCTGATCCTGACAATCCCGATTCCCGAATCCGTCATTCCGGTAGCAATTGCCGCAATTGTGTCTGTCGTCAATACCATAAATACCTCTTATCCGCTAAGGAACTGCCCCTAGTACAAGATCAGAAATCCCGCTGCAGGCAACGGATACAAGCCTGTCCTCGCAGGAATAAAATTAATAAAAGGGACCGCAGCAAAATAAAGCTTTCATACAATATGCCGTGTTGTTGTTCGGTTACGAACATCATCATATTGTAACAAACTTATATTTTGCATCAGCCCCCTTCACAGAATATCTCCTTGACTTCAGCATCAGATACTGCCTGTTCACATTATCTCTTTAATGCCACAACTACCCTTCGGAAGGGTTCATCTCCTTCACTGTAGGTAGTGACATATTTATCGCCCTGCAGAGCCGAATGAATGATCCTTCTCTCATAGGGATTCATGGGCTCCAAGGACACAGGTCTCTTTGTTCTCTTTACCTTATAGGCAATATTCTTTGCAAGGTTCTCCAGGGTCTCCCTGCGTCTCTCGCGATAGTTTTCCGTGTCAAGCTTGACCCTGACATAATCCTCAACCTCTTTATTTACCACCAGGGATACAAGATACTGCAGGGAATCAAGGGTCTGCCCTCTTTTTCCGATCAGGACGCCCATCTCATCCCCGGAGACTTCGATATCCATCGTCTTCTTATCTTCATCATAAACCACATCAACGGTTACAGCCATATTCATCGCATTGAATACATTATGAAGGAAATCTTCTGCCACTTCCGATACAGAAAGCTTCTCAATCTTTACAGCCGCCCTGATAACAGCAGGCCTGGAACCAATCCCAAGAAATCCCGAAGAACCTTCTTCTATCACTTCATAATCAAGCCTGTCGCTGGTAACGCTGAACTTCTGACATGCATCGGTGATCGCTTCGCTGACTGTTTTAGCAGAAAACTCAATATATTCCATAACCTGACCCCTCCAATCAAATATTGCAATTAATTACTTCTTTTTAGCCAATCTCTTGAAAATTACTTGTATCCTTTTATGATGGTTCCTTTTATGGCAAGCTTATAACCTGGTTTGTACAAACAAACCTGACCGAAAATGAATACAGCTACTTCTTGTCATTATATTGTTTGACCATGTTAGCCTTAGCCGCCATGCTTCCAGGCTTCGCACTGCCGTTCCTGTTATAATCCGTAGCCTTTTTCATGGCTTCTTCCTTTTCTTTCTCGGACATGCTGGAAGTAACGTTAGCCCTGTTCTGGATACTCCTGGTATTCATGCTTGCATAAGCCGCCATTCTCTCCTGGTTTTGTTTCATCTTTTCCAGTTTCTTAGCGCTCTTTGCTGAATTTTTCTTGATGATCTCATCAAAATCCATCTTGTCGATATGCTTGTTGATGACCACCTGCTGGATACTTCTTACAACGCTTCCCGCAACCCAGTAAAGACCCAAACCGGAAGGAAGGGTAAAGCACAGCCATGCGGAAAACAGCGGCATTACCGTATTCATCATCTTCATGGAAGACATCATGGTATTTGCCTGCTCATCATAAGAATTATCCGGATGAGGCATCAGCTTGTAGTTGATCCACTGAGTCGCCGCAGAAAGGATAGGAATCAGAACCGCCCCTATGACAATCCCGATAGCTCCCACTGCCCAGGCTGTCTTGATCAGGTAAAGGGGGGAATCACCCATATTCAACCCAAGAAAATTATTGTAAGTATCTATAAGCCCTCTGGTGGTCTCCGTGCTCAGGATCAGGCTGCCTCCCTCTGCAGGATAGGTCAGTCCTGAAAGTCCATATTTCTCTGCAACAACAGCCAGGTCCGTGGAAGAAAGCCTGTTCAGAACGTCAACAATACCATTGGAAAGATTTCCGTCCAGCATGGATTTTCCATAGACACTCACTGTATTCTGAATGCTGTCAATACCTGAATTCTGCAAAAATTCCGCATTATCCACCGAGATAATCTTATCTGCAAGAACACGGAAGGTATTGCCTATCTTACTGACATAAGCAGGCATTGAATTAATAACCCGATAGAGCGACAAAAGGATGGGAAACTGTATCAACAGCTGAACGCAGCTGCCGCTGGGAGAGATCCCATATTTGGCATAGAGAGCCTGTCTCTCCTGCTGCATCGCCATCATGGCTTCCTGATCCTGCCTCCCCTTATACTTTGCCTGGATTGCCTGCATTTCAGGGTTGATCTTTGCGGACAGTTTCGAGAATTTCTGCTGCCTGATATTCAATGGCAGCATTAACAGGTTTACGACGATAGTGAACAATATGATTGCCAGTCCTACATTGGGGATCCCGATCAAGTCAAGCAGATTGAATATCCCATTCATGATAAATCCCAGGAGCTTGGCGACCCACCCTATGATAAAGGTTTCGTTTTGAGTCAATAAGATAAAATTCATTTATATACCCCCATGCGCACTTTAACGCGCATACCGGTCAGTGATCTGAAAATAAGCTATCCAAATCCTGAATTACACCCTGTTCCCCTGTGTCTAAGGGACAGGATCATATCCTCCCTTTGAAAAAGGATTGCACCTCAATATGCGCCAGACGGCGAGAAGACTCCCCTTCAAAGCCCCATATTTCTGCACCGCCTCCAACCCATATTGGGAACAGCTGGGAATGTAGGGACACTTTGTGCTTTTCATGGGAGAAATATATTTTTGATAAAATCTGATACCGGCAACTAAAAATTTTTTCATAATCCTGATTTTTATACCCTGATCCTTTTTAATCAGAATAAAAATAAACCTTAATGATATGATGAAGCTTTCCAAGGTGAAGCAGCGCATTCTCAATTTCTTCATATCCCACCGAAGCCGCACCCGCCCTTGCAACGATCACAATGTCCAAACCACTATTGAACACCGCTTCATGTAATCGGTAGCTTTCCCGTACCAGCCTTGTAATCCGGTGCCTCACAACGCTGTTACCAACTTTCCTGCTCACACTTATCCCAAGCCTGTTTTTTTCGGTGCCATTTTCCTTAACATACATGACCAGATATTTATTTGCATAAGATCTGCCATACTTATAAACAAACCGGAACTGGTGATTTTTTTTTAAGCTTTCAGAAATTTTCATTATCATTCTACCCAAGACGATAAAAGGTCACATTTCTGTGACCTATGCAGATAAAACTTTTCTTCCTTTTGCACGTCTTGCTTTCAAAACTTTTCTTCCGCCGGGAGTACTCATTCTTGCTCTGAAACCGTGAACCTTAGAGCGAGAACGCTTTTTGGGCTGAAATGTCATCTTCATGGAAAAGCACCTCCTTCTTTCACTCAATTATATATACGGTCCTACGCCCGTACCTGTTTTTCAGGAAAATAGCATATTTGATTGTATAAGAAAAAAGGCATATTGTCAAGAAAATTCAGCAAAAATCACGCATTTATTGGCAAAGAAAAAAAATTTTCAAGTTATACACAGAGATATCCACATATTACATCTGAAAAAAGTTATACACACAATGTGCATTTTCTGTGAATAACTCAGATAATTTATATTTTTTCATGTGCAATAAATGTGCAAAATCCAAAAATTCCTCTCAACCACAAGTAATTTATAAAAACCATATTTATCCACTTATTCACAACGATATCCACATTCCTTATTCACATCTCATTTTATAAACATAGTTATGAACAACTTGTGGATAACTTTATCCATATAATGTTTATAACTAACATTTGAAATATCAATTAATATATATTAAAATGTAAATGTCTGGTATAACATTGCTTAAATTCCTGCGAGCGTGTAAAATCAGGCTGTATATAAAAGACATCATAATTAAATCTCCCTCCGCAGGCAATGGGACATCAAGCTTGCAGCGCCGCAGAGCGCAATGCGTCCAAGGGACGCTATGGTCATGTCCTTTAGGACATTGCTACCATCGCAGCATTCGCCAAGGTCCCAGAGAAGTAAACCTTAAGGAAGTTTACTTCCCTGGACTTGTAACTCATTGCCTGGGGGAATAAAAAATGGACTTGCGGCTCACTGCCTGCGGGAACCAAGAAAGGTCTGAGAAAATGGATGAAATAAAAGAAAACTGGCTTGCCATAAAAGACATTATCAGAAAAGAATACATCTTGTCCGACATTGCCTATGAGACCTGGATCTCCCCTCTTGAATATTATAATGTGGCAAATGATGTGGTAAATATCATTGTGCCGCCCAGCAAGGCTCAGCTGCTGGATTATTATTCTACCAAATATAAGGATCCCTTTCGAGTTACCATTACAGAAATGTTTGATAACCATAATTATGATGTCCAGTTCATCCTGGAAAGCGATGTGGCTAAGGCAGAAATGGAGAATCCGGCCCCTTCGCCCGTACCTTCCACAAATAATGTCAATTATGAAAACGCAAACCTGAACCCAAAGTATATATTTGATACTTTTGTGGTGGGAAGCAACAATGAATTCGCGCATTCCGCCGCCCTGGCCGTGGCGGAATCACCTGGGGATGCCTACAACCCCCTTTACCTGTACGGGGGGCCGGGACTGGGCAAGACTCACCTGATGCATTCCATCGGACATTACATCCTGGAGCAGTTTCCGGAGAAAAAGGTGATCTATGTCACCAGTGAGGATTTCACAAACGAAGTCATCGAATCCATCCGAGGCGGGAACAAAGCGGTTTCCATGGCAAAACTCCGCGAAAAATACCGGACTGTGGATGTCCTCATGATAGATGATATACAATTTATCATAGGAAAAGAAAGTACGCAGGAAGAATTTTTCCACACCTTTAACACGCTCCACGCCGCAAGGAAACAGATCATCCTTTCATCGGACAAGAACCCGAAGGAGATAAAGCCACTGGACGAGCGTATCCGCTCCCGTTTTGAGTGGGGGCTGACCGCTGACATCCAGGCTCCCGACTATGAGACAAGAATGGCAATCCTGCGCAAAAACGCGGAAGTTTACAGAAAGAAGATTGACGAGGAAATCATCAAGTATATTGCCACAAACATAAAATCCAACATCAGGGAGCTGGAAGGCGCCTTTAACAAGATCATCGCCTTTTCAAAGCTGAATAAGGTTGATCTGGAAGATTTGACATTGGAATCCGCAGAAGAAGCATTAAAAGATATCATCTCCCCCAACAAGGCAAAGGAAATCACTCCTACCCTTATCATCAACACTGTTGCAGAGCATTTTGGCGTAAGGCCTGAGGACATTACTTCCAAGAAAAGAAACTCGGAGTTCGTGCAGCCAAGGCAGGTTGTCATGTACCTCTGTCGGGAGCTGACAGAAAACTCTCTCAGCGCCGTAGGAAAGATTCTGGGCAAAAAGGATCATACCACTGTTATCCACGGTATCAAAAAGATTGAGGCTGAGCTGGAGCACAACGAAGAATTGAAAAATAAAATTGATATCATAACAAAGAAGCTGAATCCTTCTTAGGCGCCGGATCTGCTTCAAATATTGTGATTTATGTGGTTAAGCCTGTACAGTTCCTGTTGAAACTGTTGATAACTTTTCTCAGGGAAAAAGGCAAAAAAGAAGGGCTGTTAATAACTTCAAATTTATCCTTATGCTAAATTTGAAATATTCACCACATTTACCATTTCCTTTTTCCTTGAAAAATAGTATAATAGAAACAGTTGTACACATATGAACAGCCACTATGACTTATAATACTAAATTATTTTATATATATTATATCATTTCGCCCGGCGAAATTTCATTTTAACCAACGAAGGGAGTCGTTCAAAATGAAGCTAATTTGTTCAAAATCTAATCTGTTGAATGGAGTCCAGATTGTATCGAAAGCTGTATCAAATAAGACTACGATGTCTATTCTCGAATGTATTATGGTAGACGCCACGAAAGGCAGCATAACCCTGACCGGCAATGACATGGATCTGGGAATTGAAACGATCATAGAGGGCGAGATTGTAGAACAGGGCGCCATAGCGCTGGATGCAAAAATATTTTTGGAAATCGTAAGGAAGCTCCCTGACAACGATATCATCATGGAGACAGATCCTTCGTACAAGACCACTATTACCTGCGGGAAGGCAAGGTTTGCCATTATAGGCAAGTCAGGGGAAGATTTCTCTTATCTGCCGGTGGTGGAGAAGAAAAACAGCATCAGTATCAGCCAGTTTACACTGAAAGAGGTCGTGAGGCAGACCATATTTTCCATATCGGATAACGAAAACAATAAGCTTATGACAGGTGAGCTGTTTGAGATCAACGGAAATGAGTTAAAGGTTGTATCTCTTGATGGGCACAGGATTTCCATCCGCAAGATCCAGCTGAAGGAAAACTATGAGACAAAGAAAGTGGTAGTTCCCGGCAAGACTCTGAACGAGGTCAGCAAAATACTTCCCGGCGGAGCGGACAGCTTTGTGAAGATTTCCTTTGCAGAAAAACACATTGTGTTTGAATTTGATAATACGACAGTGGTTTCAAGGCTGATCGAAGGGGAATATTTCAAAATAGACCAGATGTTGTCCAGCGATTATGAGACAAAGGTTAAGATTAACAAGAGGGAATTTCTTGAGTGTATAGACAGGGCTACCCTTTTGGTGAAGGAAGGTGACAAAAAGCCCATCATTATCAATATCCTGGACGGTATGATGGAGCTTAAGATAAATTCCCTTCTGGGAAGCATGAATGAAGACATTGATATAGAAAAACAGGGCAAGGATCTGATGATTGGCTTTAATCCCAAGTTTTTGATCGATGCGCTCAGGGTCATTGACGATGAAAGCGTAGATCTTTATATGGTGAATCCAAAGGCACCCTGTTTTATCAAAAATGTGGATGAAACTTATATTTACCTGATACTGCCTGTGAATTTTACAACTGTCAGTTAAGGGAATGACGGCTTCTGAGGGCAGTTTAATTCAATGCCTCCGCGGGCAATGAGACAAGTGCCGTGCCTGCGCGGATAATTTGCGGATGTCGCGGGGGTTTTGTCTCATTGCCCGCAGGAATAAATTATAAAAAGGACTGGAAAATGGAAATTATTCAATTGAGGGAAGATTTTATCAAGCTTGGCCAGGCTTTGAAGGCAGCAGGCCTTGTGGGGTCCGGCGTGGAGGCAAAGCTGGCGATACAGGATGGCCAGGTCAGGGTAAACGGGCAGGTGGAGGTTCAGCGCGGCAAGAAGCTTGTAGCCGGAGATGTGGTTGAATTTGCCGGGGGGACTATCAAAATAGAATCGTAAAGACGGTAAAAAGAATGATCATTAAATCAATTGAGCTTGCGTATTATAGAAATTACGATTCTCTTAATATGCAGTTTGACAGCGGCACAAACATTCTCTACGGAGACAATGCCCAGGGTAAGACTAATATCCTGGAGGCAATTTATGTTTCTGCCACAACAAAGTCCCACAAGGGGAGTAAGGACAGGGAAATTGTAAATTTTGATAAGGATGAGGCGCATATCCGAACTTATCTTGAAAAGGATAATGTGGAAACCAGGGTTGATATGCACCTTAGGAAGAATAAATCCAAGGGAATAGCCATCGACGGACAGAAGATCAAAAAGGCGGCTGATTTGCTTGGGCTTTGTAATGTGGTTTTCTTTTCCCCGGAGGATTTAGGGATAATAAAGAACGGCCCGGCGGAGAGAAGGCGTTTCGTGGATATGGAGCTATGCCAGCTGGACAGCTTTTATCTTTATAACCTCAATTGCTACAACAAAATAGTGAACCAGCGCAACAAGCTTTTGAAGGATATGTATATGAACCCGGATTTAAGGGAAACCTTGGGAATATGGGATATGCAGCTGGTGTCCTTCGGGAGTAAGATGATCGAGCGCAGGAAGCTTTTTACAGAGCAGCTAAATGAAATTATTTACGATATACATAAAAAAATTTCCGGCGGTAAAGAGGAGCTTTCCATTCACTACGAACCGGATGTGGGGATAGATGAATTTGAGAAAAAGCTAAAATCAAGCCAGGAAAGAGATATCAGGTCGAAAATGACTTCGGTGGGACCGCACAGGGATGACTTTTCTTTTTTTGTGGGGAACGTGGATATCAGGAAATTTGGTTCTCAGGGGCAGCAAAGGACGGCTGCGCTTTCCCTTAAGCTTTCCGAGATAGAGCTTGTGAGAAAGATAGCAAAGAATAATCCCGTGCTGCTGTTGGATGATGTGCTTTCGGAGCTGGATTCCAACAGGCAGAACTATCTGCTTAACAGCATAGGGGACATTCAGACCATCATTACCTGTACCGGTCTGGAGGAGTTTGTAAACAACAGGTTTCACATAAATAAGGTCTTTAAGGTGTCTGATGGGACCGTCACCTGTATGAGTGACGAATCAGAAAGCTGACCGCTGTTTTCAGGCAGCGTCAGATAAGCTTCGGAAAGGCATGGTTATTGAATGAGCGTAGAAAACATGAGCAACACGGCAGTTGAAAATGAATATGGCGCGGATCAGATCCAGATCCTGGAGGGGCTGGAGGCGGTCAGGAAGCGTCCCAGCATGTATATCGGCACTACCTCCAGCAGAGGGCTTCACCATCTTGTATACGAGATCGTAGACAATGCGGTGGACGAGGCGCTTGCAGGTTACTGCGATACCATTGATGTCACCATAAACGGGGATAATTCCATCACTGTCATAGACAATGGGCGCGGCATTCCTGTGGGTATCAACCACAAGACGGGGAAGCCTGCGGTGGAGGTGGTCTTTACGATCCTGCATGCCGGGGGGAAGTTTGGCGGCGGGGGATATAAGGTGTCAGGCGGTCTGCACGGTGTGGGAGCTTCTGTTGTAAATGCCTTATCCGATTGGCTGGAGGTAGTCATCTGTCAGGACGGGAAGGTTTACAAGCAGCGTTATGAGAGAGGAAAGGTCTGTTATCCCCTGAAGGAGATCGGGATCTGTCCAAAGGAAAAGACCGGAAGTACGATCAGTTTCCTGCCGGATAAGACCATATTTACAGAGACGACAATTTATGATTTTGATATCTTAAAGAGGCGTCTGAGGGAGATAGCTTTCCTCACAAAAGGGCTCCGCATTATCCTGCGGGACAGCAGGCGGGAGGACGTTACGGAAAATGAAGTCATCATAGAAGATGAAACCATAAATTTGTCAGATGTAAAAGAAGAAGCTGTCAAAGCCCATGAGAAAAAGCAGTTGAACGAGCTTCTTGAGAGAGCCCAGGCTGATCTGGCAGAACAGGCGGCAGAAAACTCGGAAAATAAAGGTTCGGAGGTCTTGAGCTTTTCGGAGGAAAATGCCACCGCAGAGGAATACAGGAACGCCAGGACAGGAGGACGGATCGGACATGTCCATGCAGTCACCTTAGAGAACGGCAGCCAGCAGAGGGTCATTGAATTTTATTATGAGGGCGGCATTAAGGAATTTGTCACTTACTTAAACAAAAGCAAGGCTTCCCTTTACGATAATATTTTCTATTTTGAGGGACAGAAAAACGGTGTGTATGTGGAAGTTTCTTTCCAGCACAATGACTCCTACAATGAGAGCGTTTTCAGCTTTGTCAACAATATAAGCACTCCGGAAGGCGGCACTCATCTGCAGGGTTTTCGGAATGCCATAACAAAGACCTTTAACGACTATGCCAGGAATGCAAAGCTGTTAAAGGATAACGAACCGAATCTTTCCGGAGAGGATATCAGGGAAGGGTTGACGGCGATCATCAGTGTAAAGATCGAGGATCCGCAGTTTGAGGGACAGACCAAACAGAAGCTTGGAAACAGTGAGGCCAGAGGGGCAGTTGACAGTGTTGTCAGCGAACAGCTCACTTATTTCCTGGAATTGAACCCTTCAATTGCAAAGTCGATCTGTGAGAAGTCCATTCTTGCCCAGCGCGCCAGAGAGGCGGCCAGAAAGGCAAGGGATCTGACCAGGAGGAAGACTGCTCTTGAGGGAATGTCCCTTCCCGGAAAGCTGGCGGACTGTTCTGACAAGGATCCTGCAAATTGTGAGATCTATATCGTGGAGGGGGATTCCGCAGGCGGCAGCGCCAAGACAGCCCGTTCCCGGGCAACCCAGGCGATCCTTCCCCTGCGCGGCAAGATATTGAATGTAGAGAAGGCAAGGCTTGACAAAATATATGCCAATGCGGAGATAAAGGCCATGATCACGGCTTTCGGCACAGGCATTCACGAGGATTTTGACATCACCAAGCTCAGGTACAATAAGATCATCCTGATGACGGATGCGGATGTGGACGGGGCGCATATCAGCACTCTGCTGCTTACCTTTATCTATCGCTTCATGCCGGAGCTGATCAAGACAGGCCATGTATTTCTGGCTAAGCCGCCCCTTTTTAAGCTGGAGAAAAATAAAAAGGTGTGGTATGCCTACAGTCAGGAGGAGCTTGACGCCATTCTGCAGGAGGTTGGCAGGGATCAAAACAATAAGATACAGCGTTATAAGGGACTTGGAGAGATGGACGCGGAGCAGCTCTGGGAAACCACCATGGATCCCGAACGAAGGATCCTGCTCAGGGTGAATTACGACGAAGAAATGGAGTCGGAGATTGACCTGACCTTTACCACGCTGATGGGAGACAAGGTGGAGCCCAGACGTGAATTTATAGAGGAAAACGCCAAGTTTGTAAAGAATCTGGATATAAACTGATCAGGATTTCAGAAAGAGTATAACAGCTCAGACAGGTCACTGAGCCGTTATGAAGGTCCCTTTAAGGCAGAATGACTATTGACAGGGGTAAAAATTTGAAAGTAAACTTTCAAATATTGATTGGTATGCGCGCCAAAGCGCGCAAGGGGTATGAAGATGAACGACGATATTTTTGATAAAGGACCGGAAGTAGATAAGATCCAGGAAGTCGACCTCAAAGAAAGGATGGAGACTTTCTTTATCGACTATGCCATGAGTGTCATTGCGGCGCGAGCCCTTCCTGACGTGAGGGACGGTTTGAAGCCGGTGCAGCGCCGTGTGCTTTATTCCATGATAGAGCTGGGCAACAGTCCTGACAAGCCTCACCGTAAGAGTGCCCGTATTGTGGGTGATACAATGGGTAAATATCACCCTCACGGAGACAGCTCCATTTACGGCGCCCTGGTGAATATGGCCCAGGACTGGAATATGAGATATCCTCTTGTGGACGGCCACGGGAATTTCGGTTCCATGGACGGAGACGGCGCCGCTGCCATGAGGTACACGGAGGCGCGTCTTTCCAAGATTTCCATGGAGCTTCTGGCGGATATCAATAAAGATACCGTTGATTTTGTACCGAACTTTGACGAGACGGAAAAGGAGCCTGTGGTCCTTCCCAGCCGTTATCCCAATTTGCTGGTAAACGGTACGATAGGCATTGCCGTGGGCATGGCGACCAATATCCCTCCTCACAACCTGCGGGAGATTGTGGCGGCGGTTGACAAGATCATTGACAACAAGATAGAGGAAGGAAAGGGTACTTCCATCGAGGAAATCCTTCAGATTGTCAAGGCGCCTGATTTTCCTACCGGAGGTCTTATCCTGGGTACAAGAGGCTGTGAGCAGGCGTACAGGACCGGCAGGGGCAAGATTGTAGTGCGCGCCGTGACTGATATTGAGACTCTGCCCAACGGAAAGAGCCAGATTGTCGCAACAGAGCTGCCTTATATGGTGAACAAGGCCAACCTGATCGTAAAGATCGCGGAGCTTGTAAAGCTTAAGAAGGTTGACGGTATCACCGACATCAGGGATGAGTCCAACAGAGAGGGCGTCAGGGTGGTCATTGAGCTGCGCAAGGATGCCAATGCCAATGTGATTTTGAATCAGCTGTATAAGCACACCCAGCTGCAGGACAGCTTTGGCGTCATCATGCTGGCCCTGGTAAACAATGAGCCCAAGGTCATGAATCTCCTGGATATGTTAAATTATTACCTCAGGCACCAGGAGGATGTTGTCACCAGAAGAACAAAGTATGAGTTAAACAAAGCCGAGGAAAGAGACCATATCTTGCAGGGTCTGCTCAAAGCCCTTGACTTTATAGATGAGGTTATCTCCATCATCCGCAGCAGCCGGAATGCACAGGTAGCAAAAGAAAGGCTGATAGAGAGGTTTGAACTTACCGACCCCCAGGCACAGGCAATCGTGGATATGCGTCTGCGCGCACTGACGGGTCTGGAAAGAGAGAAGCTGGAAAGTGAGCATGAGGAGCTGCTTGCCCGCATTGAGGAATTGAAGGCGATTCTGGGGGATGAAAAAATACTCTTAGGCGTTATCAAAAAAGAAATCAATGAGATCGCGGACAAGTATGGAGATGACAGACGCAGCAAGATAGGCTATGATGAATTTGATATCTCCATGGAGGATCTGATCTCCAAAGAAAATACAGTGATAGCAATGACAAATATGGGCTACATAAAGCGTATGACAGTTGACAACTTTAAGGCTCAGAACCGCGGCGGCAAGGGCATCAAGGGCATGCAGACCATAGAGGATGATTTTATAGAGGATCTGCTGATGACCACCACCCATCATTATCTGTATTTCTTTACCAGCCTTGGACGGGTGTACCGTCTGAAGGCATATGAGATCCCGGAGGCGGGAAGGACAGCCCGGGGAACGGCAATTGTAAATCTGCTGCAGCTGACCCCTGGAGAAAAGATCACCGCCATGATTCCTATTGACGAGTATGGGGAGAATAAAAATCTCTTTATGGTCACAAGAAAGGGAATTGTAAAGAAAACTTCCCTGACAGAATTTTCCAATGTGCGTAAAAAGGGTCTTACCGCCATCAATTTAAAGGATGATGACGAATTGATAGAGGTTAAGAGCACAGATAAGGACAGCGAGATTTTCCTTGTCACCAGGCAGGGTATGTGTATCCGCTTTAAGGAGACGGACGTCAGAAATACCGGCAGGAGCACTATGGGCGTCATTGGTATGAACCTGTCTGACGGCGATGAAATTGTGGGTATGCAGCTGCAGATGCAGGGTGATTCCCTGTTGATCGTTTCTGAGAACGGTATGGGAAAAAGAACTTACCTGGATGAATTTACGGTGCAGAACCGGGGTGGCAAAGGCGTAAAATGCTACAAGATCACAGAGAAGACCGGCAATGTGATAGGTGTCAAGGCTGTCACCGATGAAAACGAGATCATGATGATCACCACAGAAGGCGTTATCATACAGCTTAGGATGGAGGACATTTCTACGCTTGGAAGGATTACATCCGGAGTGAAAATGATGAACCTGGACGAGGGAGTTAAGGTGGCGAAAATTGCCAAGGTGAGGGAAAAGCTGTCCAACGGCGAACAGGAAATTGACGATATTGACGAAGTTCTGGAAAATGTGGAGGACGGCAGTATAGAGGATACATCTTCTGAAGATACCATAGAAGGAGATGTGAAGGAATAAGACAGTCAGGGACCGTCTTAATGATAACAAAACAGCAAAGAAAATTAAAGTAACCAACAGGGCGAGAACAAGGATATTTATGTTTCTCGTCTTGTTTATGCCGGAAAAAGGCTGCAGGTTTGTGTCTGCGCCGTCTGTCACAAACCTGTAAAAAAACGCAGCATGTTCCGATATGTGGATCATATATGGATAAGGATCATTAACGCGTAAATAAAAAGCAGCGCAGAAACGAGGGTTAAGGTAAAATGGAAACGTACAGTGTATTTAAGGATTTGGCTATCATCATTATTTTTGCCAAGGCATTTGGCATTCTGGCGAGAAAGTGCAAGGTGCCTCAGGTCGTAGGTGAGATCATTGCCGGACTTTTGATAGGGCCGAGTATTTTTGGCCTGGTCCAGCAGACGGAATTTCTCACGGAAATGGCGGAGGTAGGCGTGGTGCTTCTGATGTTTTCCGCAGGATTGGAGACGAATCTGAAGGATTTGATGAAAACAGGTCCCATAGCCTTTTTGATCGCCTGCGCAGGGGTGTTCGTCCCTTTGCTGGGAGGAACCTTGCTCTACATGGGATTCTACGGCATGGCGCCCTGGGGGTCTGATAAATTTTATCAGGCAGTCTTTGTAGGTGTGATCATGACTGCCACCAGTGTCAGCATTACGGTGGAATCCTTAAGGGAGATGGGAAAATTAAAGGGAAAGGTAGGCACTACGATCCTGAGTGCCGCTATCATAGATGACGTGATCGGCATTATCGTGCTTACTTTTGTGATAGGCTTCAAGAATCCTGACTCTAATCCTGGAAAGGTTGTCCTAAACACCTTCCTGTTCTTTGCTGCCGCCCTTGCAGTGGGATTTATTTTGTATAAGGTGTTCAAGAAACTGGACGAAAAATATCCTCATACCAGGAGGATCCCCATACTGAGCCTGGCACTCTGCTTTATCTTTGCCTATGCGGCTGAAAAGTATTTTGGGATTGCGGATATCACCGGCGCATATGTGGCAGGTATCGTCCTCTGTTCCATGAGGGACGCCAATTATGTGGAGGAGAAAATGGAGGTCAGCTCCTACCTGATATTTGGTCCGGTGTTCTTTGCAAGTATCGGGTTAAAGACCAGCATTGATAATGTCACCGGAGGGATCCTGTTATTCTCTCTTGGGTTCGTTGTAGTTGCTTTGATCGCAAAGGTAATAGGCTGCGGACTTATGGCAAAGATATGCAGGTTCCGTACAATGGACTGCCTGAAGATTGGAGTGGGAATGATGACCAGGGGAGAGGTCGCCCTGATCGTGGCACAGAAGGGGCTGTCGGTTGGACTATTGACGCCTGTTTATTTCACTTCGGTAATTTTGCTGATCATTATCTCCAGCATATGCACACCGATTATTCTGAAACTGTTGTATGCGAAGGATAAGGTAGCCGAGGCATGACGAAAATCCAGGAAAAATTATTTGAACTGCAGGATGTTGAATACAAAAAGTTTCACTGCAATCTGATGCCGACGGTGGACCCGGACACGGTGATCGGAGTGCGCACGCCCAAGCTTCGCAGGCTGGGCAGGCAGCTTGCGAAGGGGCTTGATAAAGAACCTGAGATAATAGACTTTTTGGGAGAGCTTCCCCATAAATATTATGATGAAAATAATCTCCATGGTTTTATCATAGAGACGATAAAAGATTATGATAAATGTGTCAGCGCAGTGGATAGTTTCCTGCCATATGTGGATAACTGGGCTACCTGTGACTTAATATGTCCAAAAGTATTCGGCAGGCACCTGCCGGAGCTGATGGATAAGATTAAGGAGTGGATCGCATCAAACAGGACCTATACGATCCGTTTTGGCATAGGCATGCTGATGCGTTTTTATCTGGATGAAGATTTCCTGCCGGATTATCTTGAGATGGCGGCATCTGTGCAGTCGGAAGAATATTATGTAAAGATGATGATTGCCTGGTATTTTGCCACTGCTCTTGCGAAACAATATGAGGCAGCAGTTGCCTGTATGGAACAGGACAGGCTGGATACATGGACTCACAACAAGGCAATCCAGAAAGCTGTGGAAAGCCGCAGGATCACAGAGGAACAGAAAGAGTATCTGAAATCTTTGAAGAAGAAGCTGATCAAATAGGATAGAAACCCGAGAAAAATTACAGTCCAGCCTGGAAACTGGACTGTAATCTAATTTTTCACATTATAAAGATATAAATTTCCCTTTTTCCCCACCCTCTCTAAAGTGCCTACATAATGTAAAATATTCAGTACTGTCTGTGCCAGAGGAACAGGAATGTGGGCAGCCTTTGCAAATTCCTTTGAAGTGAAGCCGTTTTCCAGCTCAAAAGGGACAAACTGCATATAATCCTCAAGGCAGCTGATCTCTATTTCCTCCACCAATTCCGTGGGAATGCGGTCATAACGGCTTGCCCCTTTCTTCCTGTCTTTGCTCCAGCCGTTCAGAAGCTTATATTCCTCCATATCCATCAGGGCAAGACGCAGCCTTAAATTTGGGTCTTTCAGAAATGATTTGATCTTATAGAGCTCTGGAAACACAATATAGGGATTTCCCTTGGCGGGGGATTTCCTTTTTTTGCTCAATTCGCCGCTTTCCTCGTCAATCCAGATGATCCATTTTTCCCTTGGGATAGGATAGACAATCGTGACGGGAAACTGCGGCAGAAAAGTATTTAACTTATTTCTCATCTTGTCAAACTGCCTGGTCTGGATCTCAATGACCTCGCCTTCGGAATAAATATCAGCCACATAATTGTCGATGGGAATCTCCTGCCTGTCTTCGTCAGGTTCATAATAATTTTTCAGTATGGCATGGACTGTTTTTTCGGACAGAGTGCCGATTCCCAGTCTCTGTCTGTCAACTCCTATGACTTTTTTCTTTGCCTGTTCAAAAGCTTCTCTGTTGGGCATTGTACTTTCCTGCGTTATTGTTTTATTTCTGCGGGCAATGAGCTACAAGTTCAGGGAAGTAAACTTTTTAAAAGTTTATTTCTCTGGGACCTTGACAAATGCCGCGAGGGTGACAATGTCCTAAAGGACATAACCATAGCGTCTCTTGGACGCGTTGCGCTCTGCAGCGTTGTAAGCTTGATCCCCATGCATCATGGATGCATTGTGCTTTGCAGCGGGATATTTGATTGTAGTTGCCGTGATGTGTTGCTACACCTTTTATGTGTAAAAAAGCTATGACCGGAACCATTCCTTAAATATGATTTTATTATACTATGCCGAAAAACAGAATGCAATATAATGCCAGGATTGTAATTTTGTGGAATGTCGTATATACTGTAACTGTGCGGAAACGGTACAGGTTCCCGCAGGCGGAAAAGTTCCCGCGGACGGGAACTGGAATCAGGAGAGGAATATAAATGTTCATAAAAAATATATGGGAAGAAATGGGTTATTTTCTGAAGAATAAAATTTTCATGGCAGCAGTGCTGCTGACAGCGGCGGGCAGCTATGGCTTTGCTGTGACTCATGAGAGCATAGGTGTGGACGATACCTTGGTAAAGCTGTATCTTGATCAGGGGCTGGAGGCGTATATGGGCCGCTGGACAATATATCTGCTCAACAAGCTGTTCCGCGTTGACAATTTTATGCCCTTCGTAACGGAATTGGGGGGGGTATTGCTCCTTTTGGCAGGTGTTCTCTTGTTTTGTGTCCTGTTTAAGAGGATTTTTGGAGATGGAATCGGGATTCTGGGATATGCCGTTTTTTCCTGTGTTTTTATTTCGTATCCTTTTATCAGCGAGGTATGGGTTTATTATTATCATAATGGTGTGGATCTGGGGTATATCCTTCTCACCCTCTCGCTTCTCTTATTTATGGAGGGCTTTGTACATACCGGCAAAAAGCGTGTGAAGTATCTGTTGGGGAGCATGGGGTTATTATGTGCGGCGGTAGGCTGTTATGAATCCTTTTTGATCCTGTATGTAGTTGGCGTCCTGGTGATGCTTTTTTTTCAGGGTATGTGCGACAGAGAGAAGATGGACCGGCATATGGTATGGAAGGTATTTCTATGCGGCTGTCTGGCAATTGGCTGTATTGTACTGCGGATGCTGATACAGAATCTGATTATAATCATTTTTTCACTACAGGATTTGGGCGAGGTAGCTGCTGCCAGGGAGGTAGCGGACAGTCTGAAGCTCTTTAGGGGGGATAATTGGTTCAGTGACCTGTTTATGCTTGTGAAAAGGTATCTGTTAGTGTATTTTGTCAATGCCACAGTCTATTTTCCCATTGCCGAATATGTGGCATCCGTGGTATTTTTCGGCATTGCGTCTGTTGTTTTGACCATAAAAAAGAAAAATGGCTGGTTTCTGCTGCTGTTTGTCGGCATGGTCGTGGTGCCTGTGACCCTTACCTTCATGGTGGGTATGGCGCCCTTGTACCGCAGCTGTCAGTTCATGCCCTTTTTTATCGCGTCCGCCTTATTATTGCCTTATCTTCTTATGAAAAGGTATTGGAAAAAATATGGGGCTGCGGTCTTTGCCCTGTGCGTATGTCTTGTATGGAACCAAATGTATGAAACAAATCATATTTTCTATACGGATCATAAGAAATATTTATATGACAAGGAGGTGTTGACTACAATCGCCAGAGAGGTGATCCGGGAATACAGTGCCGATGCAAAAGTGATATTTACAGGAAAATATACAACTCCCTATTCTCTGATCCAAGATTATCATATCGGTTATTCTTCAAAGGAGTTTCAGAGGATCTGCGCTCTCACGGACTGGCTGGATCCTCATTTAAAGGAAAAATATTATACCCCTTATGGTTATTCCTTTGCGGGGGAAGCGAAGTATTCCGTCATTGAGTGGGGCTTGTATGCTTTTGGCAACCCTGGTCTGGAATTGGGGCATTTTCTTGAAATGCATGGCTATAGCCTTCAGGTTGAAACGGAGAAAATATTGTTGGAAAGAGCAGAAAATTTTGCAGCGGAAATGCCCAGGTGGCCGGAGGAAGGCTCTATTGCAGAAATGGATGGGTATGTTGTGATTCATTTTTAAGAGATAGAGTAAGTTTTCATTGCTTTCACGCTCACATTAGAATAAAATAGAATCAGGTAGCTATCCGGGATAGTACGGCAGGATCCGGACAGCGAGAAAATAAACAGCCCACCTGTGGCGGAATGGAGGATGTATGTTACAACTGGAGTATGACAAGAAACAGATTGAGGAGGTTATTGACAAGATTGTAAGGAAGACCATGAACATGGATCTGACCTGGGACTGGCCCTGCGGCGTCGCGTATTACGGAATCGGCGAGGCTTATGAAAAGACGGGCAAAGAGGAGTACCTGACCCTGTTAAAGGACAGGGTAGACGAGCTCATCAGCCTGGGGCTGCCCAAGGTATGGACTGTCAATGCCTGTGCCATGGGCCATTGCCTGATCACTCTTTACAAGGCTACCAACGACAAAAAGTATTATGATATCCTGATGAGTAAAATTAACTACATATCCAATGATGCGCTTCGTTTTGCGGATCATGTGCTGCAGCATACCGTATCCGCAAACAATGATTTCCCCGAGCAGGCATGGTGTGACACGTTGTTTATGGCGGCATTCCTGCTTCTGCGTGTGGGCGTTATGAACAAGGATGAGGCGATGATAGACGATGCGCTGAATCAGTATTACTGGCATATCAAATATCTCCAGAACCCCAGCAGTGGTTATTATTATCATGGTTATGATAATATTAAGGGAGATCATATGTCCGGCATTTACTGGGGCAGGGCAAACGCGTGGGCTGCGTTCACCATGTCTCAGGTGGGCGGCATTCTTCCGGAGTGTTATCTGTATCCCAAGTATATTGATATTGCAGGCTCCTTAAATGAACAGCTTGCAGCTCTGAAGACGGTGCAGACAGAGAACGGGCTCTGGAGGACTGTGCTGGATGACGAGGAGTCCTATGAGGAAATATCCGCTTCCGCAGGTATTGCCGCGGCAATGCTGACCAGAGGCAATCCTCTCCATTCCAAGTATATCAACAAGTCCATCAAGGGACTGCTTGCAAATGTCAGCGAGGACGGCAAGGTAATGAACGTATCCGGCGGCACGGCTGTCATGAGGGACAAGGAAGGCTACAGAGGCATTCCCAAGGCGTATATCCAGGGCTGGGGCCAGGGACTGGCGCTGGCATTCTTTGCAAATCTGCTGGTTTCCGACAAGATTGAGAAGGATGGTGCGTTGTAAATGTTTCAGAGAAAATATGTTTTTGGAATTGCGGACGGCACAGCCCAGGCTGTGAAGGATGATGGTGCAGCAGGCGGCAGCACCGCTGCGGAAACGGTTTCTGTCACTCCGGAGGATTTATATTCCCCGGAAAAGGGCTATGGGTTCGTGGTTGAAAAGAACAGAAGGCAGCAGGAGCTTCTGAAAATCCCGGAGCTTAATTCCGCTTTTGACACGGTCTACTGGTATCAGGATAAGGATCTGAGTTTTCTGCAGGGAGACGGTACAGGTTGTCTTCTGGATTCGGACGGAGAAATCGCGCATCTGGAGGAAGTTACCGGGGAGCCCATGGAGGGCGAGCACAGGAGGATCCCTCTCTGCTTTAAGACAGATGTCCCCCATGAGGGAAATTACAAGGTGACAGTGACGATCCAGACGGATGAGCCCATGAAAAATGTGATCATCTTTACAGGGCGCAGGAGGCTGGGTTTCCTGGGGGACATCAAGGGGGATGCCCCTGAGTATGCGGCATTTACCCATACCATGATGGTAAATGTATGTGATATTGTGCCCAGAGGGAAAAAGGAATGCTATGCGGATACTACCCTGGATATCACAGTGGTGGCTGACAGACCGAAGATCAGCTCTGTCACCATAGAGGAGGCGGACTGTCCCACTGTGTACATTGCAGGGGACTCCACGGTGACGGACCAGAGTGCGGATTACCCTTATGCGCCGGGCACCAGCTACAGCGGCTGGGGGCAGATGATCTCAGGATATTTTAATGAGAATGTAGCAGTTTCCAACCATGCACATTCCGGGCTGACCACAGCCACTTTCCGAAAGGAAGGGCATTATGCCATTGTGGAGAAATACAGCCATGCCGGGGATTTCTGCTTTTTCCAGTTTGCCCACAATGACCAGAAGCTGGATTCCCTGAAAGCCCAGGGCGGCTACAGGAGCAACCTGGAGCGGTATGTGAATGAGAGCAGGGAAAGGGGTGTGTATCCCCTGATCGTTACGCCCATTGCCAGAAATACCTGGAAGGGCAACGATGAAACCTACAATGATCTGCTGGAGGAATATGCCGAGGTCTGCATTCAGATAGGCCAGGAGATGAATGTGCCTGTGATAGACCTGCACAGGCACAGCATGGAATTTATTATTAAGACGGGCAGAGAGGCATCCAAATCCTGTTTCTTCCCCAATGACTATACCCACAGCAATGACTATGGGGCGTATTTTATGGCTGGCTTTGTAGCGGAGGAGATCAAAAGAGTTTGCAGCGATACGGAGGAACCGGCTTATCATCTTCTTGCGGAAAGCATTACAGAAGGATATGGAACCTGGAAGCCTGACGGTAGGATTGTGCCTTTACAGAAGCCTAAGATTTATGAGGAAGTGGCTAATCCTGAGGAGGCGAAGAAGCTTCTCTCCGAGGTGGATAAGCTTGACAAGCCTGCAGACAGGGCATCCGTGCTTGACATGATCATCAAGACTGCAAGGTTTTTCCCTACAAATGTGTACAATGATATGTTCACCGATGTTGTGGGGCATGAGTGGTATGCGGGCGCGGTGGAGTGCGCTTACCAGAACGGTATTATCGATATGGCTCTGGTGGACGGCAAGGAATTTCATCCGCTGCAGCCTGTGACGATGGAAGAATTTCTGGTATTTGCCATGAACGGCTACAAGAGCCGCAAGACGCTTCCGGAACGCTGCGAGGAGAAGGCATGTACCTATGACGACAAGTGCAGCAGCTTTGCGAAGAATTATGTCCGTGCCGCTGTAAGTGTGGGATTGATCGCGGCGGACGGCAGCACAGACTTGAAGAAAGTGCTCACAAGAGGCGAGGCGGTGGAACTGTGCCGCAAAATGAACATCTAAAATATATGCGGAACCTGCTGTTACAGGCAGTAATGGAAATCTAAAAACAGCCTCGAAGTAAAGAGGCGGAACTGGAAAACAGCCTCGTAGCGGAGACGCCCCCGGGAGAATTTTCAGATGCGTACTTTTGCAGCTGAAAATTGCTCCCAGACAAGGGGGGCGTAGAAGCGTAGAGGCGGAACTGGAAAACAGCCTCGAAACGGAGACGCCCCCGGAAGGAAATTGCAGCTGAGTTACTTATCAGATGGAATTTCCTTCCAGCTAAGGGGGGGGCGTAGAAGTGCAGAGGCGGAACTGATATTAGGAGGATTAAAAATGTCTAAGGCAAAGGGCGGATTCACTCTCCCGGGGGAATCCGGATTTGAACAATTGACTTTAAAGATGGCGGAGAAGTGGGGAGCGGACGTCATAAGGGACAGTGACGGGACAGTGCTCTCAGACGAGATCGTACATGCGGGCTACGGGATTTATTCTACCATATGCATTATCCGCGACCATAACGAATGGGCAAAGAAGAATCTGGATAAGCTGCAGCAGACCTTCCTCTGCACGCCTGCAAAGGTGGCGGAGAGTGAGAATGTCACGATCAATCTTATGGAGAGCTTTTTTGACCAGCAGTTCACTGTCAATGACAAAGACGCTGCCATGAAGTACTGGGAAGTTTATGACAGGACTGTCAATGAAAAGGTTGACGGCTCCAAGTGGAGCTATGACAAGGCAGCAGGGACTGTTACCGTAAAGGGGATCACCCCCTTTCACAAATATACGGTGAGCTTCCTTGCCTACCGTATCTGGGAAGAAATTTCCATGTACAATCATACCACCAACAACTGGGACAAGGAGCATTTGATGCAGATTGATCCCAGGTATCCTGAAACGCAGGAATATATGCTGGGCTGGATGAAAAACTGGTGTGAAACCCACCCTGACACTACTGTCGTCCGCTTTACATCCATGTTCTACAACTTTGTGTGGATCTGGGGAAGTGATGAGAGAAACCGTCAGATGTTCTCCGATTGGGGCTCCTATGACTTTACGGTGAGCGATATCGCCCTGGATGAATTTGCGAAGAAATATGGCTATTCCATGACAGCGGAGGATTTTATCAATAAGGGACAGCTTCATGTGACCCATATGCCCGGAACGCAGCGCAAAGCTGACTGGATGGCATTTATCAATGATTTTGTCATCAGCTTCGGCAGGAAGCTCATAGATATGGTGCATGAGTACGGCAAGAAAGCCTATGTGTTCTATGACGACAGCTGGGTAGGTGTGGAGCCATATAATGGAAGATTCCAGGAATTTGGCTTTGACGGCCTGATCAAGTGTGTGTTCTCCGGTTATGAGGCAAGGCTTTGCGCAGGCGTGGATGTGCCCACCCATGAGCTGCGCCTGCATCCTTACCTGTTCCCGGTGGGGCTGGGCGGCGCGCCTACCTTTGCGGAGGGCGGCGATCCTACCCTGGATGCGAAGAAATATTGGAACAGTGTAAGGCGTGCCCTGCTGCGGGCAAAAATCGACAGGATCGGCCTGGGCGGATACCTGCATCTGGTTGAGCCTTTCCCGGATTTCTGCGACTATATTGAAAAGGTTTCTGACGAGTTCCGCCTGATCCGCACCTTCCATGATGCGGGCAAGCCTTACACGATCAAGACAAAGGTGGCGGTGCTGCACAGCTGGGGAGCGCTTCGTTCCTGGACCTTGTCCGGGCACTTCCATGAGACTTATATGCATGATCTGATCCATATCAATGAGGCACTCTCCGGCCTGCCTGTGGATGTGAAGTTTATTTCCTTTGAGGATGTGAAAAACGGCGCATTGAAAGATGTGGACGTGGTGATCAACGCCGGCTACGCGGGAAGCGCATGGAGCGGCGGTGACAACTGGAAGGATGATGAAATCGTCACCATCCTGACCAAATGGGTACATGACGGCGGGACATTCCTGGGTGTAAATGAGCCTTCTGCAGTGGAGGGTTATGATTATAACTTCCGCATGGCACATGTACTGGGTATTGACAAGGATACGGGGGCGCGTGTCTGCCATGGAAAGTGGAGCTTCGAGGCAGAGGATACCGAGGAGCTGCTTCCCGAAGGAGCAACTGTGGAAAGCAAAGATAACCTCTATCTCACGGATGGCAGGGCAAAGGTGCTGATGGCAGATGAAGATAACAGGCCGCTGGTGACGGTAAATCAGTTTGGCAAAGGAAAGGGCATCTACCTCGCTTCCTTCCAGGTGGATCTGGAGAATACGAGAATGCTGTACCAGCTCATTCGTTATGCAGGCGGCGAGGGTACAAGCGGTCTGTATATGACTGACAATCTCTATACGGAGTGCGCATACTATCCCGAGAGCGGCAAGCTGGTAGTTATAAACAACAGCGATCAGGAACAGACAACTACGATCCCTACGGAGAAGGGTGACAGAACTGTGACGATTGCGGCGTACGATACCACATTTATAGAGCTGTAATTCCCGATGGCAATGAGCCACAAGCCCAGGAAAATAAATTTCCCGAGAAGTAAACTTCTGTGAGGTCATGGCGAAAGCCGTGAGGATCAACACCCCCGCTGCACTGTAGCGGGGGTGTTGACTTTCAGTTGGTTACAATCAAATAACAGTCCAGCTTTTAACTGAACTGTTATTTGACAGGGCGCGCCGGCCAGCGCACGTTTGCACAGGGCTGTAATCACTCTATTATTTTATAATCGCCGTCATCCAACAGTATACTGCGGATGATCTCCAGGAGGGCAAGAGACATGATAGGCTTGACCAGATAGTCTTTTATATTCATCTGTGCTATTTTTTCAATGGTATCATAATCCTTGTTGGCAGTCATAAAGACAATGGGTATATCGGAAATTTTCTGTATTTCCTCGCACACCTCAAAACCGTCCATCACGGGCATCTGGATATCAAGGAGCACCAGATCCATGGAAGTTTCGCTCAGGATATGCATTGTCTTTTCACCGGACAACGCCTTGTATATGATATATTCAGGATTGTCCTGCAGTATGAATTCAACCTGGTCCAGGGACATGGGATCATCGTCCACAATCAGGATATTCTTGGATGTTTCGCTTTTCTGCTTCATCTGATATTCCTGGTCTTCATCAATCATATGCAGCATAATGTCTGCAATCTCCGGATCAAATTGTGTTCCTTTTCCCTTTTCAATTTCTGCCCGGACTTTTTCCTGGGGCATTATATTTCTATAGATCCTGTTGGAGGTCATGGCATCATAGGCATCCGCAACCCCAATGATACGCGCGACTTCGGGAATGTTTCTCCCGGCAAGCCCGTTGGGATAACCGTTGCCGTCATATCTCTCATGATGCCATTTAGCACCCTGGGATATCAAAGCAATTTCGTCTATATCCTTCAGGATATAGTAGCCTGACAGGGGATGAAGCTTAATATGGGCAAATTCCTCGTCACTCAGCCGGGATGGCTTGTTGATAATGGCGTCTGGAATATGTATCTTACCTACATCATGCAGCAACGCTGCATAGTAGATTTCGCGCTGTTCATCTTCTGTCTTGCCCATTCTTTTTGCCAGTTCCAGGGCATATTTTGCAACCCGTTGGGAATGACCGTTGGTATATCGATCTCTTGCATCGATGGTCTTGGCAATCGTGGCAACAATCTTTTCGTTCATTTTTTCCAGAGCCAGCTGACCTTCTTCCACCTTTTTCATGTGATGCCCGATTTTGCGGAACGCGGCGGTACAGAAGGAAGCGATCAGGGCAAAAACAACAATGCATAATATGGCGTTTTGCACCAGGATGTTGCGGATATCATGGTATAGTTTGGTATTGCTGATGATCATGGTGACATACCAGTCATTCATGACAGTATCCACGAAAACAGTGCAGTCCTCGCCGTTTAGTTCCATATGGAAGGTCTTGTTGTTCTCTTTGTATACCCTGTCCAGAAGCTTCTTCATCTCGGCGTCATTTTCGTAATTCTTTCCTTTCTCCGACTTATCGGAATGGGCGACTACCAGCCCCTCTCTGTCAATGATAAAGCCGTAACCCATCCCATTCATGTTGATATCCTGGGTGATGATCTGTATCTGGTTTAAAACAATGTCCAGGGAGATAACGCTGTCGTTGTCATAAAGCATCTGGCTGACGGAGATCATGATTGTATTGGTCTGGGCGTCAAGGTACGGCGACACAATTGTCGGTTTTCCATGAGCTTCCTTTGCAGCCGTGTACCATTCTCTCTCACGGGGGACATAATCTTCATCAGGCACCCAGCCTATACCATCAATATAGTCTCCGTTAAACAGTCCGTATATCCCTGTGAAGTTAGTGTCAATTTCAGCCATGTACCGGTCGGATTCCTCAACCAGAAAGGCTTCTATCTCGTCGGAGGAAGCTCCGTGGCGCATCATGTATTCAATTGTGATGGCAGTCACCTGCAGGACATCCAGTCCTTTTGTCAGATAACCTTCGAGATATTCCCGTTCCTTTGCCAGGCTGCTGGCGCCGATTTCGTCCATATTGGAGACTGCATTTGCATAAAAGGAAGAAAAATTATAGATAACCATAAAAATCAGGGCAGTCAGGGTAAAGAGCAAGGTTGCAATATAGGATATGTTTTCTTTTTTACGCATTCTAAGTTTTTTCCTCTCAGGTTTTGTTATAGAGATATATCAAATTATACTATAATACGAAAGCATTGTACCATAAAAAAAACCGCTTTAACAGACTTTTTATGCAGTATTGTCCTTTTGCATGTATCTGTCTTACAGCTACAGATGCATGTCATCTGTCATCAGTTCACAAGTAATCGATTCTATATCATAATTTGGTGCATATTTTCCAGCCACGTCGCATATACGCTGCACTTTGCCTGCATCCTCCTCCAGGTCTTCTGCTATCAGCTCCGGTGTTTTCCCTTTGGATAGTTTGCGACATATCAGATCTACAAGATTTATCAGCTTTCCTTCCTTTATTCCTTCTCTTTTGCTGTCCATCATCATCCGTTCTATTACCATATATTCCTGCCTCCAATCTTTATGTAATCTGGCAGCAATCACTGCCTGATCCAGTTTTCCGGTGAAAGCATTCTGCGGTACCTTGCTCTCGAAATAATCCAGAAGGCTGCGGAGTTCATCATCTACATCATTCATTGTTCCTTTTGTGTTCAGAAATATCTTCTCTGTTCCGTCTTCCAGGCGCAAAGTGGGGTCTTCATGGCAGAGATTCTTGAAATGATAGATGTGCTTGCCTTTGCCAAACGGGTCAAAAGTACAGATAAAAATAATGTAGCTTTTTTTCAGGCGTTCGTAATCCAGTCCTTTTTCAATCAGATTGATGTCAACCACTGCCTGGTAATATCGGCTCCTCATCGGCAGCTCTCCTGTATTCCGAGCCTGCATCTCTACTGCATAGACTGTGTCCGCGCCGTCTTCTACATACACGTCCATCCTGACGCCTTTGGACATGTAGTCAGGATTCATTGTTTTTTGATCTTCTAAGAAGGTTATCTTCCTGATTTTTACATCTAAAATAATTTCTAATAGCTTTTTGCAGTGTTCCGGGTTCCGCATTATCTTTCCAAACATAAAATCATCAACAATTGTCAGTTCTTCGTACTTCTTTTTCGTTCTGCCCATATATATCCTCCTCGCAAATGGGTGCAGGAGTGATTCTTTATGAAAACTCCTGCCTGTAATGTTGCGCCTGTGGGACGCCGATTGTGGTGAAAGCATGAATTTCCATAAGAATTTCTATATGAGATAAATAGAAGAAAGATGTATCTGTCAATGACCGATACAAAAGAAAATATGCTTCAGGTGTATTATAACATTTCTCTGTAAAGTAATCAACTGTTTTTAGATTCAGGGTTCTCTGGGATCTTAATAAATGCCACGAGGGTCAAAATCCCTGTTGTTGTGGTGGGGAGTTTCATCTATAACATTATATTGTGAAAAATATAATTACATTTTGCGCAATATCTGCAAGGTAACAATGAAGATATTGCTCAATTAATTACCATAGATTGACAAAATGGGGGGGGGTAAATGCTATACTGAATCGGTAGAGTCGGTGAAAATTCACAAGTATTCTCATGGAAAAAAATAACCCATTAAACAAAATGATGAGGAGGAAGGAAAAAATGAAGAAAGTTCATGTAAAAATGAACAAAGTGCTGGCGGCCGCGCTTTCGGCGCTGCTGGTTTGTTCATCTGCGTCAACGGAACATGTGTTCGCAGATACGATTAGTTCCGGCGAATCCTCGGGCGAAATGTCGGACAGTTTGAATGTCAATGAGCCTGGGGACGGCGCGGACTCAAATGTGCTGACACCTGGCGCGGACGAAAAGCCCACAGACGGAACAGACGAGAAGGATCCTACCACGGGAACAGAAGGGGATAAGCTAACCACCGGGACAGACGAAAAGGACCCTGTAACCGGAACAGAAGGAGATGAGCCAACCACCGGGACGGACGAAAAGGACCCGACCACGGGAACAGAAGGAGACAAGCCAACCACCGGGATGGACGAAAAGGACCCTGTAACCGGAACAGAAGGAGATGAGCCAACCACCGGGACGG
>CAOKQK010000024.1 GCA_948470905.1 uncultured Lachnospiraceae bacterium
CGCAGGATAAATCCGCATAGACCAGGCGGAAGAAGAAGTCGTACTGGGGTACGGCGACTGATGACAACGAAGGCTATGTGGATTTAGGCAAGCCAGATGTACAAGTTATTTATCAACAGAGCCTTAGAAACTGTCCATCAATAACTTGTGCATTGACCTGCCGGAATCCACACAGGCGGCGCTGGCCTCTGCTCGCTTGGGTCTGTACTGGACGTGTGTCACTGGCACACAGTACCATCAGTCAGCGCAGCCTGCAGCGTTGTAAGCTTGATACCCTGTTGCCTGCAGCGTGGGCTTTGAGCCTTTGTCATCTGCACAGGTTATTTTCGGACAGTTTGTTAGGGACAGTTCCCTGTGCTGGAAACTGGCAGGGACAGGGGCGTACCTATATGGGGAAACAATCTGCGGACAAAACGGGAGAGAAAGATAGAAATGGCACAAACAAAACAAAATCAGGGAAATCCGTCTCAAAATTACCGGAATGCGGGCAGTCAGGGCAGGAAGTTTTCTTTATTTCCATACCTGTTAAAATATCTGGGGTATTACATTGCCGGTGTGGCGGTCCTGATGCTGGTAGATGTGGCAAATCTGAATATTCCTCAATATATAGGAGAAATCATAGACGGGCTTGCCAGGGATGGGTTTGGCATGGAGGGCGTGGTTTCGCTGACCTTGAAGATACTGCTGACCGGGCTTGTGATCATGGCCGGGCGTTTCGGGTGGAGGTACTTTATCGTAGGGGCGTCGAGAGGGATCGAGTATCAGCTCAGGAACGATATGTTCGGGCATCTGGAGACTCTTTCCGCCAGGTACTTTAACAGCCATAAGACCGGAGACCTGATGGCGCATTTTACCAACGACCTGCAGGCTGTCCGCATGGCGGTTGGAATGGCGGTGGTGACGGCGTTTGACGCGGTAGTCATGACGATTATGGTGCTGGTGAAAATGATTGTGTATGTGGATTTGAAGCTGACGCTCTTTGCCTTTGTGCCATTGACGCTGGTGGCAGTGGGGTGCTATTATTTCGGCGTGGAGTCCAAGAAGCGCCAGACGAAGCGGCAGCAGGCGTTCTCTGAGCTTTCCGATAAGGTGCAGGAGAGCATTGCGGGGGTCCGAGTGATCAAGGCTTTTGTCCAGGAGGAGGAAGATTTCAAGGCGTTTGAGGAGTCCAGCAGGAACAACATGGAAAAGAACCTGTCTGTTGTGAAGATCCGGGCAGTGTTCGGCCCCGCGCTGGACGTTGTCACAGGTATCAGCCTGCTTCTGGCGCTGATCTATGGAGGCAGGATGGTGCTGGCAGGTCAGATCAGCATCGGACAGTTTGTCTCGTTTAATACATATATTGGCATGCTGGTGTGGCCTATGATCGCCTGCGGGGACTGCATCAATATCTTCAGCCAGGCGGTTGCGGCTTTTGGGCGGATTGCCTGTATCTTTCGGGAAGAACCGGATATTGTGGACATGGTGCCGGCGGAGCTTCGGGGCGGCGATGTGCATATCCGGGGCGATATTGTCCTGAACGATCTGACCTTTGCCTATCCTGACGGGGAGGAACCGGTCCTGAAAAATATCAGCCTGCACATAGAGGAAGGAGAGATGCTGGGTGTCCTGGGGAGGACCGGAAGCGGGAAGTCCAGCCTGGCGGACCTGCTCCTGAGGGTTTACGATTGCGAAAAAGGCAGCCTTCTTGTGGACGGCAGGCCCATAACGGAATATCCCTTGGCAGTGCTGCACCGGGATATGGCTTATGTGCCCCAGGATAATTTCCTCTTTTCCGATACTCTGGAGGAGAATATCGCCTTTGGGCTGGAGGAGCGTATCGACGATCACCCGGAGCTGCGGCACAGCATCCAGCAGGCGGCAAGGGATGCCTGCATTCATGACAATATCATGGAGTTCCCGGAGAATTATATGACTCTTGTAGGAGAGAGAGGCGTGACTCTTTCCGGCGGACAGAAGCAGCGCAGTTCTATCGCCAGGGCGCTTTTGATGGATGCTTCGGTGCTGATCCTGGACGATTCCCTGTCCGCCGTGGATACAGACACGGAGGAGCAGATCCTGGAGAATCTCATGCGCCTGCGCAGCGGGAAGACCACGATCGTCATTGCCCACCGCATTTCCACCCTCCAAAAGGCGGATCATATCGCGGTGCTGACAGAGGGGGAGCTGACTGAATACGGCACCCACGATGAACTGATCGCCTTGAATGGCTTCTATGCCCATATCTACGAGAAGCAGCAGCTGGAGCAGGAATTGACGGCGATGTAGACTTTGACAGCATCAGATGGAAGCATTCAATTCCGAAGGTTCCATTGCGCATAAATGCATTTAGAAGAACCTGCGGACGGGAAGCCATTTCCCTAAAGGGTGCTGCAGGGATTTTGGACTGTTAAGTTGGAGGACAGGAATGAGCAAATACACGGACGACAAGCTGGAATCAAATTACAAGGGCAGCGCGCTTCTGCATCTGCTCTCTTATATGAAGCCCTATATTGGGTGGATGGCGCTCTGCCTGGTATTGGTGCTTGCGCTTACGGGCTTTGACCTGTACCGCCCGATCCTGATAGGCGATGCCATCGACAATTTCAAGGAGGAAAGAAATTTTGACGTGATCCTTGAGATTGCGGTAAAATACGGCATTGTGCTTGTGCTGGGTTTTATTTTCAACATCGTTCAGACATGGGTGCTGCAGAAAACGGGGCAGAGCATCATACACACAGTACGCCTGGAGCTGTACGCCCACATCCAGAGCCTGAGCAGCCGCTATTTTGACCTGACCCCGGTGGGCAGGCTGGTGACTCGTGTCACCAACGATGTGGAGGCGCTGAATGAAATGTACTCCGGCATCCTGGTGCGCCTGTTCCGAAATATCGTGAAGATCATCGGGCTTGCGGTGGTCATGCTCCTTATGGACTGGAAGCTGGCACTGATCTCCTTTGTGCTCCTGCCGATTGTGGCGGTGCTGACCGTTGTGTTCCGCAAGATTGCCAGACAGACCTACCGCCTTACCAGGACCTGCCTGACTGACATCAACACTTTCCTGTCTGAAAATATCTCAGGTATGCGCATTATACAGATTTTTGGCAGGGAGCAGAGAAAGTATGAAGAATTTGAGGACAAAAACCGTAAGCTCTACAATGCTTATTACAAAGAGATGATGGTCTTTGCCGTCTTCCGTCCCCTGATCTATATTTTGAGTATTATATCCCTGGTGATCGTGCTGGGCGTGGGGGCGAAGGAGGTATTGGCGGAGGAGATCATCTCCATCGGGACGCTGTACATCTTTTCCCAGTACATCCAGTCCTTCTTCGATCCCATACAGGAGCTGGCGGAGCAGTTTTCCACCCTCCAGTCCTCCATTGCCTCTGCGGAGAAGATCTTTACGATCCTGGACGAGGAGCCTCTGGTGAAAGAGGATGAGAATCCGGTCCTCCTGCCCCAGATCAAGGGAAAGATTGAGTTTTCCCATGTGTGGTTTGCCTATGATGATGAGAATTATGTGCTGCGGGACGTGTCCTTTGTCATAGAGCCGGGGCAGAGCGTGGCGTTTGTGGGAGCCACAGGAGCGGGAAAATCTTCGATCCTGAACCTGATCGGGCGTTATTACGATATTCAAAAGGGAAATATCTACATTGACGGGGTGGATATCCGTCGTTTAAGCAAGAAGCAGCTGCGCAGCGCTATCGGTCAGATGCAGCAGGATGTGTTTATTTTTGAGGGAAATGTGGAGAATAATATCCGTCTGCATGACCAGGATATTACCATGGAGGAGGTCAGGAAAGCCGCAGAGTACGTTAATGCATCCCATTTTATAGAGAAGCTTCCGGGAGGCTATCAGGAGCCGGTGTCCGAGAGGGGCTCCACCTTCTCGGCGGGAGAGAGGCAGCTTCTGTCCTTCGCCAGGACTCTGGCCCACAAGCCCAGCATCCTGGTCATGGATGAGGCCACCGCAAATATCGATACGGAAACGGAGATCCTGATCCAGGAGGCGCTGGAGAAGCTGATGCGGGGACGCACTACCATCATGGTGGCGCACCGGCTTTCCACCATCCAGCATGCGGACTGTATCATGGTAATGCACAAGGGCAAGATCCGCGAGCAGGGCACCCATCAGGAGCTGCTGGCCCAGGGGGGCATTTATAAGAAACTGTATGAATTGCAGATTCATCATGAGGTGTCGGCGTGACAGGGGCATGGCAGGAAATTCCTGCCCGGAATGGGGGAAAGTAACAGCGCAGCAGCCTGTTTGAACTGTTGCCGTGGAGGATTCTGCGTTGCAGGATTGATACCCTGTCAGCCTGAGACGGGGGTGTTGACTTGACCAGATTAGAGGTATCACAATGAAAGCAGTAGTATTTGACATGGACGGAGTGCTCTTTGACACGGAAATCCTCTGCATGAAAAGCTGGGCTGCCGTAGCGGGAGAGCATGGGCTGAGGGGCATGGAGGAGGTTTTTCCGAAATGCATCGGGTGCAACGAAAGTGGCAGCAAAAAGTATGTCCTGGAGGCATACGGAGAAGATTTCGATTATGAGGGCTTCCGGAAGGAGGCGTCCGCATGGTTCTGGGCTTATATTGAGAAAAACGGCCTGCCTGTAAAGCCGGGGGCGGAAGAAATTTTGAAATGGCTGAAGGAAGACGGATGGGTCATTGGTCTTGCCTCCTCTACCAGGCAGTCCACCGTGTTGAGCCACCTGGAACAGGCAGGGTTAAGAGAATTCTTTTCCGCCGTGGTCACAGGGGATATGGTGGAACACAGCAAGCCGGAGCCCGATATTTATCTCCTGGCATGCAGGAAGCTCTCCGCGGAGCCGTCACAGACCTATGCCATAGAGGATTCCCCCAACGGTATCCGGGCGGCGCACGCAGCCGGAATGATGCCTCTGATGGTGCCGGATATGCTGGCTCCGGATGAGGAGATGCGGGGCTTAAGCCTGGAGATTTTTGGGGATCTGTACGGGGTGATGGAATACTTTCGGCGGAAATTTGACCATACATCGGTGTGAAGTTGGAAACTATGCGGCGGTGTGTGAAGCTGCCGCTGTTTGCGCAAAATGGCAAAATATCGGTTCCGGTTTATCCGGATTAGGAGTATAAAAAATGGCAGATTTGGGGATTCCCCGCAATACGATAGAAATATTGCAGAAGTACAACTTTAATTTTCAGAAGAAGTATGGTCAGAATTTTCTGATTGATACCAATGTGCTGGACAAGATCCTTTCCGCGGCGGAGATCACCGGGGAAGACTGTGTGCTGGAAATCGGCCCCGGCATCGGCACCATGACCCAACGACTTGCGGAACGTGCAGGGGAAGTGGTGGCGGTGGAGATCGACAGGAACCTGATCCCCATTTTGGAGGAAACCCTGTCCCCCTATGACAATGTGACTGTCATCAACGAAGATATCTTAAAGGTGGACATTGGCAGGATCGCAGAGGAGAAAAACGGCGGCAGGCCCATAAAGATAGTGGCAAACCTTCCATACTATATCACAACCCCCATCATCATGGGCTTGTTTGAAAATCATGTGCCCCTGGAGAGCATTACCGTCATGGTGCAGAAAGAGGTTGCGGAGCGCATGCAGGTGGGGCCGGGAACCAAGGATTACGGCGCCCTTTCCCTTGCGGTGCAGTATTACGCGAAGCCGGAGATTGTGGCAAATGTGCCGCCCAACTGCTTTATCCCCAGGCCCACTGTGGGAAGCGCGGTGATCCGTCTGACCTGCTATGGGAAGAAGCCGGTGCAAGTGACAGACGAGAGGAAAATGTTCGCCCTGATCCGGGCATCCTTTAACCAGCGCAGGAAAACTCTGGTAAACAGCATAGGAAACGCACCAGGGCTGGGGATTTCCAAGGAGAAAGCCGCGGCGGCGCTTGAGAGGATGCAGCTGCCTCCAACTGTCCGCGGGGAGGCGCTGACCTTGGCGCAGTTTGCCGCCTTAAGCGACTTGGTTTGATGCGGTGTGCCCGGCAGGTCCCAGGTATCTTTAACTGTTGCCTGTGTTGGGATCCCGCTCAAGCTCCCGAAGCCTTTTGTTGATCTTTTTTGCTTCATTTCGGTTAAACAGATAGAAGCAGAACCAGATTGCCATGAAAATTCCGCAAGAGGATAGAAACTGTAAGACGGTGTATAATATCCTGTCCGGATAGAAGGGAATCCAGCCCAGCCAGACCGCCATGGGATAGAAAACACCCATCCCCACACAGAAGTGCAGGATTGTTTTCCATAATCCGGAAGGACGGTCGAACTGATAGATGATAGAGGTGCCGCCGCAGGCAATTCCTATGATCATGGAGCCCATGGACTGTCTCGCAAAATCTTGGTATATTGCCGTCAATAAATCTTCTCCGCCGCCAAGATAGAAAGACAGGCACATGATCACAAAGGAAGTACACCCCAGAGAAATACCATAAAAAATATACTTGATAATTAATTTAACCGTTTGTTTCATTCTAATCCCAGCCTTTCTTTGAAGCTTTTCCGAAAATTTCTGGAAATATAATCCGTAACTCCATTCTTCATCACCAGCTCCATGGTTCCATTAAAACTCGCCTCCACATGGTCGATCTGAGTGATATTGACTATGGTTGACTTTGAAATGCGCACAAAATGAGTGTCCAGCTTGTTTTCCAATTCATACAGAGGCTTGTCCAGCAGGTATCTGTTCTTAAGTTTATCATAACAGACGATCTTCCTGCCTTCGGTGCGCACCAGAGATATGTCTTCCGGTGTGATAAAAAAGGTTTTTTTCTCCTTTGTGGCAATCAACGTCAGAGTGTCCGCATTCTCCTTTTCCAACAGGGAAATGATCTCTGCAATGGAGGTGGTCATTTTACTTATGTGAAGAACGGCATACGGTTCTGTGTATGCAGCGCTGATCTTGCATTCGACTTTCATCATCTGACCTCTTTCTCAAATTATTGTATCAGAATACCCTGCTTCTGTGTAGCGGAAAGCAAACGCCCTTGTGGCGTTTGAGTGCTTGCACCGATACCATCTTCTGTGCCAACATTATAACACGATGAAGCAGTGGATTGCATGTATTTCAAGCATGAAATTCGACATCTTGCGCATTGCAGCCTGCCGCTCCCGCAAATGCCATTGTTTCACCTCGGGGTGCATTGTAGAATTGCGGTAAAGGTTCAGAGCCAGGTCACAGTATATTCTGTCCGCTCTGTCAGGCTCTGAACAGCGAAAGGAGGATACAAATTATGATGTCACAGATCGTACAAGTGGAAGGTCTGAATCTGACTTATAAGAGTCTGCATGCGGTTCAAAATGTCACATTTTCTGTACAATCCGGGGAGATTCTGGCTGTTATCGGAGCAAACGGTTCCGGAAAGACCTCTACAGTGGAATGTGTGGAGGGTCTGCGGAAACCGGACAGCGGGCTGATTCGGGTATTTGGAAAGGACCCATGGCTGAAACGCAGCGAGGTATATGAGATGATGGGGATTCAGCTGCAGGAAGCGGAATATTTTTCAAAGGTCAGGGTTGGGGAGCTATGCGGACTGTTTGCAGCTTTTTATGAAAAGCCTGCCGATTGGAATCTTCTGCTGGCACAGATGGGGCTGGATGCCAGGAGGAAAAGCATGGTCCACAAGCTGTCCGGCGGCGAGAAGCAGAGATTGTCCATATTGCTGGCACTTATGGGGCGTCCTAAGCTGCTGGTTCTGGATGAACTGACAACGGGGCTTGACCCAGAGGTAAGGCAGAATATGCTGGCCAGCTTTGAGAACATAAGGAAAGGCGGCGTAGCCATCATCATGGTTTCTCATTATCTGGACGAGGTGGAAGCGCTTGCGGATAAGATTCTTTATCTGGAAAAGGGGAAACAGCAGTTCTTTGGATCAAAGCAGGAGTTTCGGCAGTATGTAAGAAGCCGGATCCCTGAGGACGAGTGGGACGAAAACCTCTCCTTGGAAAAGCTTTATCTGATGATTGCGCCGAAGACGACAGGTCTTACGATGGAGGGAATATTATGAGAGGGTTTGCAGTAATCTGTAAAATGGAATTGAGGTTGTTCCTGAGGGATTTTTTCAGCTTTTTCTTTGCTCTGGTGTTTCCTGTGCTGATGCTCCTCTTGTTTGGGGGCATTTATGGAAATGAGCCCGTTTATGAGGGGGCAGATATCGGCATGATGGATATTTCCGTGCCGGCGTACTCTGTTATGGTGATCGGAGTCACCGGCTTAATGTCCTTGCCGTTGACATTGGCAGGATATAAGGAGAAAAAGATCTATAAGAGATTTGACGCCACTCCGGTGGGAAAGAAAAGCATCATGCTGGCCCAGGTATTGGTCAACCTTGCCATGACGCTTATGGGTATTGGGATTCTGCTCCTGGCAGGAAGGCTTCTTTACCAGGTACAGTTGAAGGGAGATTTTGCTTCCGTTTGCGTCAGCCTGCTGTTTTCCATAACCGCGCTGTTTTCCATGGGATTTTTCTTTACGGCTGTGGGGCGGGATATGAAAAGTACCACCCTGCTCTGTTATCTATTTTATTTTATTATGCTGTTTTTGTCCGGCGCCACAATGCCGGATATGCTGTTCCCTGATACAATAAAAAGGATTTCGGCTTTATTGCCCATGACCTATGCGGTTGACCTCATGCAGGGGACTTTTGCAGGAGACGGTCTTGGTCTGCATGGCAGGGAACTGCTGATCCTGGGGGCGGTGACGGCGGTATGCACCGCGGCGGGAGCTGTTTTATACCGAAAAAAAGACTGGACATAAAGCTGATTTGTGACCTCCTTTCTAACATGGGCAAAGGCGGCGTCCATGGACCCATGGTAATCCCTGGGTTGCGGGCGCCAAAACGCATTGCGGATATCTTTTCTGCAATGCGTTTTTGTGTGCATCAGCGTAACAATTCAGTGACCTGCCTGGCCTGCTGTGAGAACAGTTCCATAAAGATAAAGAATTTCCCTGAAACGGTTGAAAAAAACCATATTATATAGTAAAATGTTACGCTGATACAAAGAGCATATTTGCTTTGTGAAAGGATGTAAAACGAAGGGAAAAGATGTATGAAAGAGTTTCAGGAGAAATTGCAGAGTGGAAAGCAGAAAAGCAGTATTAAGCAGATCATTATACGTTATGTGACCAGGATATCGGTCACTCTGGGGGTGGCGTTAATTTTGCAGATGATTGTTGCGTCAATGATTTCCACATCTTCTGTGCTTTATGACAGCCTTCAGATCATAGCCAGGACATCCGCGCAGAATATAGGGTCTAACCTTCATTTGCTGGTTGACCGTATGGATAATCTGGCGCAGAAACCGGAATGGACGGATGCGAAGATATCCTTAGCCTCCAAACAGAGATTGATTGAGGAGAGCAAGGAGAGGATTGAGTTTGTGTGGATTGCTGCCTATGATGCCGCCGGCAGCAGGCTGTATGGTGACGACGAGGCGCCGGCTTCCGTGGCGGACAGGGAGTATTATAATTATTTGAAGGTGACTGATAATCTGACAATTGGAAGCCCTGAATATGACAACGGCATCTGGCAGATCTGTGTAGGCGCCCCGCTTATGGATTCGGAGGGACAGCTCTCTGCGTATCTGATAGGCAGCTACAAATATGATCTGTTGAATGATGTGTTGTCCAACATCAATATCGGCGCCGGCGGCCTGGCTTATATAGCAGACCGGCAGGGGAACGTTATAGCAAATAAAAATATTGGGGATATGGGAAAGACCATTAATCTGTATGAAATGTACGGAACTTCACAAAATTCCAAAAAATTTGATAATATGCTGAATTTTCAGTCAGATGCCTGTTCTGTTTTTTTTGGAGCCAAGCAGCATTACATAGCCTGTTCGCCGGTGCCGGGAACCAACTGGACCCTGCTGATAGCGGCGCCGGGGGTGGATTTCCTGGCTGTGCTTATCGGGACCATTGTGGTCAGTATTTTGATCATTGTTGTACTGCAGATCTGTGCAAGGAAGATGACGGTGGGAATTGCAGACAAGATATCCGGTTCGCTCTCGCTGGCAACTCAGAGGCTGAAGCTGCTGTCTGCGGGGGATCTGAAGGAGGAGGTCGTTTTTGCCGACAATAATATTGAGGCGGAAGTGCTGACCACGGCGCTTTCCAGGACGGTGACGAACCTGGCTGCATATATTGAGGATATTACGGATTATCTGGGGCTGCTTTCCTCCGGGGATTATTCCGGAGAAGTCAAGGACACCTTTGAGGGGGATTTTGTGGCGATCAAGGAGGCGCTTTCCTCCATAACCCTGTCCCTGAATGGGACAATGAACCGCATTAATCACGCGTCTCTGGCTGTCCGGAGCAATTCTTCAGAGACATCCAGATATGCCAGGAAGCTGTATGACGGTTCTATTGATCAGTCTGCTGCCCTGAAGCGTCTTACCGGTAAAATGGATATTATCACTCATAAAACAGACGAGATTACTGAAAATGCAAAGCGTGTGAAACAGAGTGCGGATACAGCCGAACAGCGGGTGGAGGAGGGACGCCTCCAGATGGGCGATATGCTTCAGACTATGGACAGCATCCACGCCGACATGAGGGAGATTGTCACCATCAGCCAGCTGATGGAGGAAATTTCTTCACAGACCAGCCTGTTGTCCCTGAATGCGACTATCGAGGCGGCAAGGGCAGGGGAATCCGGCAGGGGCTTCGCGATTGTTGCTCAGCAGATCGGCCAGCTGGCGGATCAGACTGCGGATGCCCTGCACAAGACGGGAGAAATTATCGAAAAGGTCAGCCGATCTATTGAGCAGGGGATGAGAACGGCGGAGGATACAGCGAAATCCTTTGACAATATAAACAGCGCAACTGCAGAGTTTACGGAGATTTCCAACAATATGACGCATATTACCATGGAGCAGAAAGAGGCGATCGAAACCGTTTCAGAGGAAGTGCGCACAGTGCTTTCCATTGCGGACACTAATCAGCAGTTTGCCAAGGAGACGGACGAAACAGCGTCCATATCCCTGAAGCAGGCGGAGGAGTTGGAACAGATTGTGTCGATGGTAAAGCTGAGAGACCAGGAAAGAGGCGTAGAGGAGTGTGTAAGTAAACTTTCAAATATTGATTGATATGCGTGCTGAAGCAGGCAGAGAGGAATAAAAATGAGGAAAATGTGCAGGAAAATAAAAGCAGGAATTCTGTCGGCGTTTGTATTCTTTACTGTAGCGCTTGCAGGCTGCGGCAGCTCAGGCAATCTGAAGGACGGCTATTATACAGCAGAGATGGCGGAATTTTCCCATGGCTGGAAAGAGTACCTGGTGATACAGGTGTGCCATGGAAATATTGTGTCTGCGGAGTTTAACGCAAAAAACGAGAGCGGTTTTATCAAGGCATGGGATAATTCCTATATGAAAAACATGGTTTCGGTGCAGGGGACTTATCCCAATAAATATACCAGAGAGTATGTGCAGCAGCTTTTGGACGAACAGGCAGATGTTCAGGTGGACGCCGTGACAGGGGCGAGCACCTCCGGCAGTAACTTCGTGAAGCTGGCAGATGCCGTGCTGAAGCAGGCGGCAAGAGGAGATTCGCAGACCGTCAGGGTGGAATAGTTTGTCATAAATTGCCATGCAGGCTTGTTTGAGCATAGGTTCTCCTGTATATTTTAGGGCAGAGGGGACAAAAGAAATGACAGGGAGTGGTGCGCGTGGAGAAACGTGTTACTGGGATATATCTTGCAGTATTGTTAATAGGAATAATCTGTGCTGTTTTTGCGGAGATTTCTTCTCGCAGCGGGATAGCTGTCGGAGCGTCAGACATGGGGGTCGCTGTGTGGGATGACAGCATGGAGATATTCCGCGAGGGTGACGCATATTGCTACAGGCGGATTCTGCCCCTGGAGGATACAGGCGGGAAAGTGATCGTATACAATACCATACACATGTATTTGGAGGTATTCATCGGCGGGGAATTGGTCTATGAGCTGAAAGCCGTGGAAGGCGGCATGGTGAAAACCACAGGGTTCTGCTGGAACACAATAGCCCTGTCGGAGGATGACGCAGGCAGGGAGATTTTGTTCCGGGTAACTCCGGTTTACAGTGACAGCAGGCCGAAAACAGGTTTTTTCTATGGTCCCTATCGGGAGATAGAGCATAAGATTCTGACAGAGCGGCTTTTTCAGCTTGCATTGACTGTGGCAATTGCGCTGGCGGGAGTAGTCCTGCTGCTTTATGGTGCTTTAGTGGTAAAGAAGGGGCAGGATGCGCAGACGATTGTACAGTTCGCCATATTTGCCACGCTGCTTGGCATCTGGTCAATCGTAGAGACGCAGGTTCTGGATTGGATTTTTCCATGCAGCATGGCGATCGTGTTTATATCGCATCTGACGCTTATGATCCTGCCGATTCCGTTTATGTTGTTCCTGCGGTATATGTATCATAATAAGGACAGCAGGCTGTGGAGTGCCTGCTGTTATGTAAACTGTGCGGTGATTGCCGTGAGGGTTATATTGCAGGCAGCGGGGATTTGCGATCTGAGGGAGACTTTGCTGCTGACGCACATCTGTCTCCTGCTGTTTGTGGCGGTCATTGTGGCAATGACGATCCGTGAAATTGTGCTGTATGGATTTGCCGGAAGGGTCAGGATCAACAGTGTCTGTGTGCTGGTCATTCTGCTGAGCACTGTGCTGGAACTGGCAATCTATCGGTTCAGCAATATGAGTACGCCTCTGGGCAGCATGGGATTTCTGTTCTACATAACGGTGATGGGAATTGTAAATGTGCGCAGGACCAGGGAACTCATGGAGCAGGCGCGGGAAAGCGAGCTATACCGTAAGCTTGCCTTTACAGATGAGCTGACAGGGCTTGCAAACCGTACTGCCTTCAAGGAAGACCTCGAAAAGCGCATGGAGCCGGACAAGGCAAGCGGGAGAGAGACAATATTGCCCACTGTTATCTTTATGTTTGATTTGAATGACTTAAAAAAATGCAATGATACCTATGGTCATGACTATGGCGATCGTTACATTAAAATGGCTGCGGACATCTTAAAGAAGCTTTTTGCCCGGGAGGGCAGGTGTTATCGTATCGGCGGAGATGAATTCTGCGGCTGGGCGCCCTATACCTCGTTGGATAAGATCAATGAAAAGCTCCAGACGCTGGAGCAGAATATCAGAGAGCTGAACGACAGGGGATTTGTGGTGCCTGTCAGCATTGCCGTGGGTTATGCAATCTATGTGGAGGGCGAGGACGGCGGTGGCCTGTACAGTACCATGAAACGGGCAGATGCCATGATGTATGAGAGAAAACAGGAGTACAAGAAACAGAAGCTGGGAATAAAAGAATAATATTAAATAATGATAAAAGGGATTGCAAAAAGTGCTGCCCTCTGTGGGGAAAGGCAGCGTGGGCGGGGTAAGGTTTCCCTTAAAAAATTTGGAGGAGTGTGGTTTGATTACACTCCTTTTTAATGTGGTATATTTTGTGAATGAATACAAGGCATGCATAATGAACCGTTATTAATTTTTTGAAAATTAAAACTTTTATTTTTGACATAAGTATATATACTGTGATACACTTAACAATAATGGTGTTGATCAAAATAAGGAGTAATTACCTTGGATAATATAGAATATACGATAAAGAAGGATGAGATACGGTCACTGATAGCTCAGAAGGAATATGCACAGGCGGCAGAGATAGCGGATACCGTTGACTGGCGCAGGATCAGAAGCGTTATGATGCTGTGTACGATCAGCGATCTTTATAAGATTAACAGGCGTTATGAAGACGCTAAAAATATGTTGCTTTTGGCGTATGAATACAGGCCGGGGGGAAGGAGCATATGTTATTCTCTCTGTGAACTTTGCATTAAGATGGAGCAGTTTGTGGAGGCAGTCGCATATTTTAAGGAATTTGTGCAGGCGGCTCCCAAGGATCCTGACCGATATATCCTGCAGTACAAGCTTTACGAGGCGCAGGATGTGAGCCTGGAGGAGCGCATTGAAGTTTTAAAGGAACTGAAACAGAAGGAGTATCGGGAGAAGTGGGCTTATGAGCTTGCGTATCTTTATCACAGGATAGGGCAGGCGACGCTGTGTGTGGAAGAATGTGATGAGTTGATCCTGTGGTTTGGCGAAGGGAAATATGTGTACAAGGCAATGGAGCTGAAAATGCTGCATCAGCCTCTGTCGCCTTCTCAGCAGGAAAAATATGCTCAGCGTTCTGACGGTATACGGTTGAAAGAAAGTTTGCCCAAGGCGTCTCAGAATGTTGTATATCCTCAGTCACGCGAACAGAGCCAGGGGTATGTACCGCAAGCCCATGAACAGTCACAGGGGTATGCGCCGCTGCAAGGGAATGAACAGGCTCAAGGTTATGGCCGGCGGCAAACACATGAGCAGCAGGGTAACATACAATTACAGGGCTACATACAGCTGCAGGGCTATGAACAGGGTCAGGGATATGTGCAGGACCAGGTCTATGACCAGAGCCAGGGATATGTGCAGGATCAGAGCTATGACCGGAGCCAGGGATATGTGCAGGACCAGGGCTATGACCAGAGCCAGGGATATGTGCAGGACCAGGGCTATGACCAGAGCCAGGGACATGTGCAGGACCAGGACTATGAACAAGAGTATGGTTATGGGCAAGTCCAGGGATATATGCAGGGGCAGAGTTACGGGCAGCTGGAGGGCTGCGGGCATGGGCAAGGATATGTGCAGCAGCCCCAGAATTATGGGCAGGTTCAGGAAGAAGCTGTATCGCAGGTTGTTACAGATGCATCAGAGCGTTTTTTAAGGGGGCAGTCCTCTCTTGTGGGACAGAATTTTGAAGGCTCACAGAATCTGATCCAGGCGGAGGCGGGGCAGGGGAATGGCGATAAAGGGAGTGAGGCTGAGATTCAGGTGCCCATAATGGATATGGGCCAGTATAATACCATGAATCTGCAGGCGGAGATTGCGGCAGGGCTGCAGGAGGTTCTTGAAAAAGAGAACAATGCCCATGATGACATTACACATTCCATTATAGCGCCTATGCTGGAAGCTGATACCGGACAGCTGGATGGATTGGATGCGGAAGACACTGAGGAAGAGGAACTTAATCCTGATACTGAAGAAGTAGAGGAGACAGAGGTTTTCTTTGGTGAGACCGGGGAGATCAACAGCGCGCGACTTGGAGGCATGGGAGAAATCGTGCCTGAAATAGGATTCGGGGAAGTGCGGGAAATCGTGCCGGAGATGAGTTCTACACAGATCCCTGGAATGGATTCTGCACAGATCTCCGGAATGGATTCTGTACAGGCATCGGAAGGGGATTCTGCGCAGGCATTTGATGTCAGCAGCGATACCAAAGTCTTTGAGATTGTGCATACGAAAAATAGCACGGCAAAGCAGGAGGGTGTGGCTGGAGCTGACAGTGGTTGGCAGAAAGCTGACAGGCCAGGGGCTGGCAGAGAGAGTCTTGCCGGAGAAGCTGAGACTGATATGATGCAGGTCGGGACCTTGCCGGATACAGTACAGGCGGCTGATGCGACGGCAGAGTTTGTCATGAATCAGATGCGCATGGAGAATAAGGCAGAGGCGCAGGCAATGATTGCGCAGCCGCCCAGGGAGCTTGCTGATGTGCTTTCCCAGGAATCGGATGGCCAGATCAGCCTTGTGGTGCCGGAGAAGGAAGCCGTTGAAAAGCAGATTACCGGTCAGATGAGCATTGAGGACATTCTTGCGGAATGGGAGCGCATAAAGCAGGAAAGCACAGAGAGGCGCAAGGCAGAGCTGCAGCAGCGTGTCCAACAGCAGACGGGAAATATGTTTACGGAGTTTGAGGCGGCTGTCAGGGACGGGCTGCTGGAAAGACTTGAGAGCGAAATGGACCGGGAGCTTGGGGAAAGACCGGCGCAGAAAGGGCAGGAGAGTCTTGGAAAAGCTGAAAATCATGAGGATTATGAGGAAGCTGAAGAACTGGAAGAGATTCAGGAACAGGATGAAACGGCGGATTTGGAGGACGTTGTCGTTGGCCATAGGACAGAAGGTTCAGAAGCAGCTGTGGATGAGCCGGAGCAGGCAGGTGAGACGGCACTCTCATTAGAGCCGAAAATATATGAAGGATCAGTGCCAGCACCGGAAAGGACAGAAGGCTCCGTGCCGGAGCGGTATGAGGCAGGTGTGCCCATTCCGGCGTCAAAGCCGGAAATATCAGAAGTGCCGGAGTCAAGGAAGGAGAAGGATGAAGTGCCAGCACCGAAGCCGGCAGCAGCAATGCAGGAGCAGCTGGAGGTAGATGAGGAATCAGTACCTGAGCCAAATCCGGAAATGTATGAAGAATCAGGACCTGAGCCAGGGCCGGAAATATATGAAGGATCGGTGCCAGCACCGGAAAGGACAGAAGGCTCCGTGTCGGAGCGGTATGAGGCAGGTGTGCCCATTCCGGCGTCAAAGCCGGAAATATCAGAAGTGCCGGAGTCAAGGCGGGAGAAGGATGAAGTGCCAGCACCGAAGCCGGAAGCAGAAATGCAGGGGCAGCAGGAGGTAGGTGAGGAATCAGCGCCTGAACCAGAGCCGGAAATGTATGAGGGATCAGTACCTGAGTCAGAGCCGGAAATGTATGAGGGATCAGGGTCTGAGCCAGAGTCGGGAATATATGAAGGATCAGTACCTGAGCCAGAGTCGGAAATGTATGAGGAATCAGTGCCTGAGCCAAGTCCGGAGATGTATGAAGGATCAGTGTCTGAGCCAAATCCGGAAATCAATGGAGAATCAGGACTTGAACCAAATCCCGAAATGTATGAGACATCAGCGCCTGAATCGGAGCCGGAAATAGGAGAGCAGTCTGTGCCGGCGTCGAAACCGAAAATATTGAGAGAGCCGGCGTCAGCGCCAAGACCGCGGAAGCCGCAAAAACCCATGCCGATGTCAGAACAGAGGCAGCAGAGTTTTGCAGAGTTGGAAGAGTATACATCTTACAACACCGGGGAAGCTACAGATTATGTGGCGGAGGAAAGCGAAGGCGCCATATATGATGCAGCAGGGACGGCGCCGTTGGAAGACGGCGGTCAGCCTTATGGGGAACAGGAACGCCCGGCCATCAGACAGCTTACCATTGAAGAAAGGGAGCTGTATGCTCCCTATATTCAGAGCCGTTCCGCGAAAGAGCAGTTGGTACAGGCGATTGACAATATCAGCATGGCGGCATATACGGGTAATATCGTCATCACAGGTGACGAGGGCATGAATACCATTACGCTTGCAAAAAATATGATCCGCGAAGTGCAGATGATGGATCGGAATTTTTCGGGAAAGGTGGCAAAGATATCCGGCCAGGGACTGAACCAGAGGAATGTGAGGGAGACTCTGGAGCAGCTGAAGAACGGCGCCCTGATCATCCAAAAGGCGTCCGGCATGGAGGCAGGTACGGCTGCGGAGCTGACAAAGTTCCTGCGGCAGGAAAATGTGGGAATCATCATTGTCCTGGAGGATACCAGGAAGGCAATTACAAGGCTTTTCGCGGAGTATCCGCATCTGGGGGCAAGCTTTACGGCATGGATGGATGTGGAGTCGCTCAGCAACGACACGCTGGCCAATTTTGGCATGAAATATGCCCGTCAGAAGGAATACGCTATTGATGATCTGGGCATGCTGGCGCTGCATAGGAGGATAGAGGAGCTGCAGACCATCGACCATGTGGTGACGGTGGTAGAGGTCAAAAACATTGTGGATAATGCCATCCGTCATGCGAGCAAGAAGTCGCTGGGGCATTTTATGGACATTCTTTTGGCAAAGCGCTATGATGAAGAAGATATGATCATTCTGACAGAAAAAGATTTTGTGTGAAAGGCGGTAACAATGTAATGAAGACAGAGAGAGAGAAAGTTTTTATTTCCGAGGCTGATCAGTATCTTTTCTCCCAGGGAACCCATTATGACATTTATAAGAAGCTGGGTGCGCATGTATCTGTGGAGGAAGGCGTGGAGGGCATTTATTTTGGCGTATGGGCGCCCAATGCCAAAGAGGTGCATGTAGTGGGCGGCTTCAACGGCTGGAATGAGTTCGCGCATCCCATGGAGAAGCTTGGCCCTGTGGGGATATGGGGGCTGTTTATTCCTGAGGTGGAGCTGGGGGAGATGTATAAGTTCCTGATCACTGCACAGGATGGCAGAAAGCTGTACAAGGCGGACCCCTTTGCCAATTATGCGGAGCTGCGTCCGGGCACAGCATCCATCATTACGGATTTAAGCGGTTTTGCGTGGAAAGATGAGAAATGGATGGAAGAACGGGAAGAAAAGGACATGAACCGGGAGCCCATGGCAATCTACGAGTGCCATATCGGGTCCTTTATGAAGCATCCTGACGGGACGGAAGACGGTTTCTACAACTATCGTCAGTTCGCGGACAGGATTGTAGATTATTTGAAAGAAATGAAGTTTACCCATGTGGAACTGATGGGTATTGCGGAGCATCCCTTTGACGGTTCGTGGGGCTATCAGGTGACAGGCTATTATGCGCCTACATCCAGATATGGAACGCCGGAGGACTTCATGTATCTGGTGAACAGGCTGCACAGGGCAGGTATCGGTGTGATCCTGGACTGGGTGCCGGCACATTTTGCCACGGACGCCCATGGGCTGGGGCAGTTTGACGGCCAGTGTATTTTTGAGCATCCCGATCCCAGGAGGGGAGAGCATCCCGACTGGGGCACCAAGATCTTTAATTATGGCAAGCCGGAGGTCAAAAATTTCCTTATAGCCAATGTGTTGTTCTGGATCAGGGAGTTCCACATTGATGGCATTCGTGTGGACGCGGTGGCATCCATGTTGTATCTGGACTATGGCAAGCAGGATGGCCAGTGGCTGCCCAACGAGTACGGCGGCAACAAGAACCTGGAGGCGATCGAGTTTTTCAAGCATTTGAATTCCGTGGTCAGGGGTACTTATCCGGGGTTTCTTACCATTGCGGAGGAATCCACCGCGTGGCCGGATGTGTCCGGAGACATAGGGACCGACAGCCTTGGTTTCTCTTTTAAATGGAATATGGGGTGGATGCATGACTTCTGTAATTACATGAAGCTGGATCCTCTTTTCCGTAAGGGGGATCATCACGGTATGACCTTTGCCATGAGTTATAATGAAAGTGAAAAATACATTCTGCCCATCTCTCATGATGAGGTAGTTCATTTAAAGTGCTCCATGGTGAACAAGATGCCGGGATTTCAGGTTGACAAGTATGCGAACCTGAGAGTGGGTTATACTTATATGTTCGGGCACAGCGGCAAGAAGCTTTTGTTTATGGGCCAGGAGTTCGGGCAGGAGAGAGAATGGAGCGAGGCGCGGGAACTGGATTGGTTCCTGCTGGGTGAGAAGAACAATTTAGGGATGCAGACCTATGTGAAGGAGCTCCTGAAAATATATCACAAGTATCCGGCGTGCTACGAGCTTGACGACAGCTGGGCGGGGTTTGAGTGGATGGATGCCGATGACGCGGAGAACAGCGTGTATACTTTTGTGAGGAGGTCTTCCGCGGGAACGGGCAGTCTGCTGTTCGTGCTGAACATGACGCCTGTAAAGCGTGAGGAATATCGGGTTGCCGTACCTCTTAAGAAAAAATATAAGCTGATCCTGAACAGCGACGAAGAACGTTTCGGCGGCTGGGGCAATGAGGTTCCGGCGGAATTGACGGCGAAGAAGGTTCCTCATAAAAACCAGAAAAACTCAATTGTAGTAGATCTTCCGCCCTACACCGCGCTGGTATTTGCATTCTAGTGTTTCATTTTCCAATTGGGTACACTTTTTGCAAAGTCCAGGATTTCCTTATACAAGGCGTTTGAGGGAGGCGATGCGGTGGCATCGTTGACCGAAAACAACGCTGTAGAAGGGAATTCTGGCAAGCAAAAGGTGTAGTTAATTGGTAAATGGAGCACTGGGGAAAGCAGCACGGCGGCAGTGGGTTTGCGGCTTGGTGTAAAGCAGGCAGCAGAAGGGAGTAAAGCTTATGAGGAAAAAGTTGGCAGTGATGTTACTGCTGGGTGCGCTTTTGACAGTTACGGCATGTGCGGCGGGGAATGTGGAGGAGCCTGGGGCGGAGGCTGACCCTGACCGGTTCCCAGTGGAGGATATGGTGTCTCCTGAAAACACGCCGGAACCGAAGGAGACAGCGAAAGCCGACGTGGCATCGGCTCCCGGTTCCGGACTGGAATCAAAGGTAGTATGGAAGGCGACACCCTCCCCCAGGCCTGCAGAATTGGATTATACTGTGGAAGAACGCATTGCCGCCATTAAAATGCCCCAGGAATGGTATGCATTTTCCTGTGACAGGGACAAGGTCATATTTTACAGCAGGGGCGAGGAATACGGATGGCTTGCGCCCTATGAGTTTACACCTGTCAAAGGGGCTTCTGAGGTCGACAGCATTATCCATGATCTGTCGGGGGCAAACGGTATCACGGAGCTGATAGACACCCGTGAGGAGGGCAATGCGGTCCGCTATGTGTTTGCAATCCACAGGAGCCGTTACGCCATGGGGGAAGTGGAATTCCTGGCGCAGGCAGGGATCATCTCCGAGGAGGAAGCCATGGCACAGGAGCGGACAGAGCTGTTCATAGCATACAAGGTAAACGGAGAACAGTGGTGGGGCTTCAGTGTAAAGAGCGATATATTCGGCGGGGAAGGGCTTCTGGATGCCCTGAAATTTGAGATCACCTTCGTGGAGATAAATTAATTCCTTTCTTTTAAAAATGTTATGAACTCGCCGGCTTCTATGGGTTTTGAAAAATAGTAGCCCTGGATATAGTCGATACCTAAACCTTCCAGCACAGTCAGCTGCTCGGCAGTTTCCACACCTTCGGCGACAGTTTTTAACTGCATGTCGTGTATCATATTGGTGGCTGCCTGCAGCACGAACTGTGCTTTTTCTGTCTCAAAATATGACTGTGTCATGTCATGGTCGAATTTGACAATCTGGACAGGCATATCTACAATGTAGTTCAGATTGGACTGCCCGTTTCCGAAGTCATCCAGAGAAAATTCCACGCCATAATCAATGAGCCTGCGCATGTTTTCGAGCAGGATATTTTTCCTGGCAATGGCGGCGGATTCTGTGATTTCCAGGTTGATGAACCTTGGGGGCAGATCGTGCTTTTTCATGATATTGATGTATTCTTCCGCCAGGGATCTGCATTCACACTGGACCACCGAAAGATTCACTTCGATGTACTCAATACCGTATTTTTCAATGTCATTCTCCTTGATAAAGCGGCAGGTTTTTTCAAATACGATTGCACCGATCCTGCCTATCAGGCCGGTTTCCTCCGCGATGGGGATGAACAGCCCGGGCGGGATAATGCTGCCGTCAGTACGGCGGATACGCACCAGGGCTTCCGCAGACACAAACTTCTTTTTTGCGGTGGAATATATAGGCTGGTAAAAAACCTCTACGCGGTCTTCCTTCATGGCGTTAAGGATTGTCTCCAGCATTTCTTCACGGGCGCGTTTTTCGGCAATGGTCTTTTCATCCAGGGTCAGTATATAGCTTTCGGAGAGATCCGCGCAGTGCAGGCGGAAATGTCTCAGCAGTCCCAACATTTCCTCGGCGCTTTTGGCTACGTTCCCGGAGGGGATGAACAGATAATGCGGCTGTATCAACAGGGGCTCCTGGTCGGGACTGTCCGGGCTATCCGCCAGCCATCCCTGCTGGAAACGACCGCAGACCAAGGCGCGCACCTTTTCAAATGTCTCAGGATTTTCAAAGGAGAGAGAAAATTCCCGGTCGTCCGTCTTGAATACCATGGTGTCAGGCAGCTGCCTGATGAATTGTACGATCTCCCCCATGGCGGCTTCTTTTTTGGGAATAGGAATGTTCTGCTTTTGGATATTATCAAGGGAGACCATGATGCCATAACAGTTTTTGCCCAGAAGATACTGCTGTTTGATAAATTCTACCAGGGCATAACTGTTGTAAAAGCCTGTGCTCCTGTCTATGTATATCTCGGGATTTTCAAGCTCAAAAAAGAGGATCATCATACCCATTGCGCCGGCAAAGCCCACCAGAAGAAGCTCGCTGTTCAGAAATTGGGTGAGGGCGGCAATAATCCATATGATCAGCCAGAGCGCTATGGCGTTGCGTCGTTTGGGGTTCATCTGCCTGCCATGTATGTACAGCTTGCACAGGGTTGCGGCGATCAGGATCAATGCGCCGATGTAGGTGGCGGTGCATGCAGGCCCATAGGTATAGGCAATGCTGCCGCCTTCATAGAAGATGCTGATAGGGGCGGCAAAGATAAGCAGGGCAGTTCCCACAACGGCGAAGGTCAGCCGGATAGTGAATTTGTCGGCTTTGGCAAGATGCCGGATGTCGGCGTTGGCGTAGAGGAGCGCCATATAGCCCGTGGCAACCAGGGAGACCAGGTATGCCTTGCATTCTGTCCTGACGATCCACAGGGGGACGATGTCCTGGTTCACGATCAGCACTATGGACAGGATATCCAGCACAAGACAGACGAACGTGACATAGAGCGTGCGCATGAAAAGCCTGCTGATATACAGGCCCAATGTTCCCTGACGCTTATAGAAATAGAGTAAAAGCAGTAAGATACCGATTCCGCCCAGCTGCATCTGAATGTTCATGTGTTAAACATACCCCTTGTCTCATAGATTATTCCCGCGGGCAATGATCTGAAGCCTGCAGGATTGATACCCCGTCAGCCTGTTTCGGAGGAGCTGGCTATCGGTCTGATTGTTCCTGTTTTGTAAATCGCAGATTTTATAATGTGCCATTATTTTACTATAAAATGCAGAGGTATGGCAAGTGTTACTTATGACATGGGTAAAGAAAATCGTTTTTTTCTCCGAAATATAAAAAGAATTGATAAAAAATTTAAAGATTAGGAGATGACATTTTGAAAATAACATTTAACCAGCAACCAACGAAAGAAACAGAGAGGAGACACGTAGACAGGAGATATGCACAGTACGGCTCCGGAAAGACGGACAGCATGTCGGCGGCGAATGCTGCCTTTGCCAGGGTGGGCGACAGGCAGCTGGACGGTCTGGCAGGCGGAAATGCCGAAAAGGGCAAGAGCCTGATCGAGCTGCAGCAGGAGGCTGACAACGTGGATGTGGGCGTACAGCGGGATTTTATGACCGTGATGTCAAATACCCTGTCCGAAGAAGACTATGCCAAGCTGCAGAAGGAAGGTTTTGACCTTTCTGAGATGGATCCGGAAGAAGTTGTGACGATCGTAGACAGGATCAAGGCGGAGCTGGTACGCGCTGGCAAGAATATCAAGGGTTATACCGATGACCTGGATATGAAAACCCTTGCGGCCGCCCTGGGAAGTGAGACGCTGGCGAAGGCTGTGGCGGACAGCTTCGCTAAGGCGGATGTTCCCATGACAAAGGAAAACCTTGCGGCAGTGCAGCAGGCTTGGAACATGGGGAGGAATCTGCAGCCTATAAATGACGGCTCCAGCCAGTACCTGATCGACAATGAGATGGATCCCGAGATATGGAACCTGTATGTAGCGGAGAACAGCGGGGCAGGGCAGGGGAGCAGCGTGCCCAAGTTCTATGAGGAGGATGTCCGGGGATATTACGCACAGCAGTATACCGGACAGAATAAGGGCGTGGGAGAGGACACTGCCCGGACCGCCCAGAGGACGGATGCACAGAAAAAGGCGCAGGCTGAGAATGCCCGGAAGACAGAGGCCTATAGAGAAGCACAGTCCCAGGGTGCCCAGAGGGCGGATGCCCATGGGGGGGCACAGCCCCAGGGCGCGTGGGGGAGCGGCGCCCAGAAGGGAACAGTGCATGCTCCGGGGCTTCAGGCACAGATCGACCATGTTATCGAGCGCTCCGGCAGGGAAGTGAACCAGGAGAGCAGGGAGATGGCGGAGTGGCTGCTTGACAGGGGGCTGCCGCTGACAGAGGAGAATATGGACAGGCTGGAGAGCTTTCGTGAGGTGGATCTGCCCCTGACGGAGGAGGCATTTGCCAAAGCCGCGGCTGACGCGGTGGCGGAGGGAAAGAGCCCGGTACATGCTTCCCTGGCGGGAACCGGAGGAAATCTGTATGAGAAGGCTGCGGCAGTGTCCGAATATTACCACAGCAGTGAAGCATGGGAGAAGGCAGTAGGAGATATCACGGCCAGGCGCCAGCTGGAGGAGATCCGTCTGCGGATGACGGCCGAGGTAAATGTAAGGCTCTTAAGGAGTGGTTTTGCCATTGACACAGCCCCCATGGAGCGGCTGATTGATGCGCTGAGGCTGGCGGAGAAAGATCTTGCGCAGCATTACTTCCCCGGGGATGCACAGGCAGTGGAAAAGTACCGTACTTATCAGAATGTCAACGCGGTGGTGTCGGAGATTCCCGGGCTGCCGGCGGATGTGCTGGGCGGTTTCGTGTCGAGCAAAGGCGATATTGTGGGAGATCCTTTTGCGGAGTTTGGCGAGGGCTACATGGACGAGATCACCCCGGAAAAGCTTTATACTACAGGTAAGGCGATACAGGAATCTTATGATAAAGCGCAGAACAGATATGAGGAGCTGATGACCGCGCCCCGGGAGGATATGGGCGACAGCATCCAGAAGGCATTTGGCAATGTGGATGAAATCCTGGATTCCCTGGGCCTGGAATTCACCGAGGAAAACCGCAGGGCGGTAAGGATCCTGGGCTACAACCACATGGAAATGACACATGCCAACATAAGGACGGTGCTTGAGGCTGACAGACAGGTGAAGTCGGTGGTGGATAAGCTGACCCCGGCGGCGACGCTGAAGATGATCAGGGACGGCGTGAATCCCCTGGAAAAGAACTTTGACGAGTTGGAGGAATATTTTAACAAGCTGCCCAATGAGTACAGGGATTCGGCGCAGAGCTACAGCCGCTTTCTGTACGGGCTGGAGAAAAATCACAAGATTACGCCCGAGGAGCGTGAGAGCTATATAGGTATCTACCGTCTGGTGAACCAGCTGGAGAAGTCGGATGGGGCGGCAGTGGGCGCCCTGGTCAATACCCATGCGGAACTCCATTTCGCCAACCTGTTGTCCGCGGTCCGAACCAACAGAATAAGGTCCATGGATATACGGGCGGACATAAACGCTGCGGCAGAGATGATGCGCGACGGCGCCAGCATATCGGCACAGATTGCCAAAGCGTTCAGTGCAGGAGCCAGGAAGGTATTGTCGCAGGTGTCATACAGTGAGGAGGCGCAGAAGGAATATGATGCACAGGAACTGGACACAATGCGGCAGTCTGTAGCTGACGCCGACAGGGAGTGTGTTGCCATGCTGCAGAGGGGCGAAATCACCCAGAGCGCAGACAACCTGATGGCGGCACAGGCGTTGTTGAACGGCAACGAAAATATTTTCGGGCGTCTTATGGGCCGCGGGAGAGAAGAACGCTATGACAACAACAGGTATGATTATGATGAAGATCCTGGTATGAAGGGCGGCGACCTCTGGGAGATGCTTGGCGATAAGGAGGAATTTGTCCAGGAATATGCCGCCACGGCCAAAGAAGCGGAGGAGGATGTGGAGGAGATGACCTTTGAGGCCAGCTCCAGTGTGGATGTGCGCCAGATGCAGCTTCTGCACAAGCAGCTCCATGTGGCTTCCTCCCTGGCGAGGACGGAGGAGTATTTCCTGCCCATGTATATGGGAGACACTGTGGCGAGGGTGCATCTGACCATGAACAGGACCGGCGGGAACCAGGGCAATGTGGCTATAGACGTTAATTTGGGAGAGGAGCGCATTCATGCTGACCTCCGGATGGCAAACGGGGTCATTGATGGAATTTTAACAACAGAAAATCCAAATGAGGTAATGAATCTGCGGAGAATAGCCGATATCTTTAAGGGCGTTGCAGGGAGCATCTGGAAGGTAGGGGATGTCAGTGTCGCAGCGCCGGGTACTGTAATGCAGGAGACAGCAGCCGGATCGGATGAAAGAACGGAAAGCGTCGAGCTGTACCGCATGGCAAAAGTGTTCCTGCAGTCAGTGGAGCAGGGAGACATAGGACGGAAATATAAGTCCGGGTTTTAAAGGAAGAACCCTGGGCTGACAGGGAGGTATAATTTATGAGAATTAATTACAATGTATCTGCAATGCTGGCGAACAATGCATTGGCAAACAATGATAAGATGCTGGCGCAGTCTTTGGAGAGGTTATCCTCCGGACTGAAGATCAATCATGCCAAGGATAATCCCGCGGGGCTTGCCATGGCAAAGAGGATGAACGCGCAGCTGAAGGGAGTTGCCGTGGCGAACCAGAATGCAGGCGACGGTGTCTCCGTGATTGAGATAGCGGACGGCGCAATGTCAGAGATCCATGACATGCTGCACAGGATGAATGAGCTTGCCATCAAGTCCGCAAACGGCATTGAGTCGGAGAGCGACAGAAAGATCATCCAGGATGAGGTCGCGCAGCTGAAGCAGGAGATCACCAGGGTTGCCGAGACTACGGAGTTTAACGGGATGCCGCTTTTAAACGGAGATTTCTCCCTGAAGGGATATACGGACGAAGAAAGTGTCAAGGTGAGCTCTTATTCAAGGGATGTGCCGGCGAAGATTTACGAGCTTGACGACATGAAGATCGAGGAGGAGATTATCACCAGCATCGACGAGAAGACGGGTGAAGAAGTGCAGACCGTAACTTATAAAGTAGATATTGATTTCGATAAGAACACTACCAACACGAAATTCCCGGATGGGGCAACTGCGGAGATTAAGGATAAAATGGTCACGATCAAGGCGCCCAACGGCTTTGAGATGAATCTTGACCTGAGCAATGCGAATTTTGACGCAATGCCTTTGGAGTATACCAAGATCACCATAGACGCTACCGGTATCGGCCCCATGCGGCTGCAGGTGGGCGCAAACGAAGGACAGATCCTGGAGGTGGATATTCCGGAGATTTCCCTGAGACATATGGGAATTGAGGAACTGGATGTGACGACTCCGGAGAGCTCTCTGGATGCCATAGAGCGTCTTGACGGCGCTGTCAGCTATGTGTCCCGCGTGAGAGGACAGCTGGGAGCGTACCAGAACAGGCTGGAATCCACAATGAACAGCCTGGATATTACATCTGAGAATATGACGGCGGCTTATTCCCGGATCATGGACGTGGATATGGCGGAGGAAATGACCAATTATACCACCAACCAGGTTCTGACCCAGGCGGGGACTTCCATGCTGGCACAGGCGAATGAAAGGCCGTCTCAGGTGCTGCAGCTGCTGCAATAAACCCACAATCCCGCTGCACACAGCGGGATATGCAGACTTCGCGGCATGAGCCAAAATCCTGTGGATTATGGCTCATTGCCCGCGGAGACTAATTTGAGGTATCAGGATGACAAGGGAAGATAAACAACAGTTTACCCGTAGGATTTCACAGGCAAATCCTACGGAGCTGACGGTTATTCTGTATGAGATGCTGCTCTGCTACCTGGAGGACGCGAAGGGGGCGCTTGTCCAGAAAGAGGATGTGGCGCTGCACGCGGCTGCGCAGAGTGTACGCGGCTGCCTGAACGAGCTGCTGAATTCCCTGCATATGGAATATGCGCCGGCAGCCGAGCTGTACAGGCTTTATATGTTTTGCATCAGGCGCCTTGCGCTGGGAGAATACCGCAGGGATGCCGATATTCTGGGAGAGATAGAGCGAGTGATCCGCCCTCTCCGCGATGCCTATCAGAGCATAGCCCATAAAAACACTGCAGGGGCAGTGATGAACAATTCTCAGGCTGTCTATGCCGGTTTAACCTATGGGCGGGAAGCATTAACCGAAAACATGGCTGACCAGGGTGCGAATCGGGGAATGCTTGTATGAGCCCTGTTCGCTTCCGGGGTCCGCTGCCGCAGCAAGATCGGTCAGGTGCTTGTATCTTTTTTGGAGCGAATTAATTTCATAAATGTAGCTGTCGATCAGATCGATTTCCACAGCATTGTCAAAACCTGCGTAGGCGATATCCAGAGCTATGCGGGTTTTTTCTATGGAATCCATCAGGGATATGGGAGTATAGTCCTCCTCAATGACGTTTACCGATTCTTTTTTTTGGCTGTAATATGTTTTCATGGCAAATTTTTCCTTTCCGGTGGTTTGATTAAATTATAGGCGTGAAACAGGTAAAATATTCCAGTTTCTTCCAAAATAAATTATGAATAATATCTGAAAATGCGGCATATAGTGAAGCAAGGTCGGGATGGGAAGACGGGCGGAAATGGAACGGGTCATCAATTTTGTCATGCGCTGTGTGCTGGGAACGATAGCAATGTATTTTATCAATACTGTTTTGACAGGAGCAAATATTTACCTGAATGTGGGGATCAATGCGGCAACTGTTTTGACATCCGGATTCCTTGGAATTCCGGGGCTTATCATGCTTTATGGGATTGGGCTGTACAAAAGTTTGTAGGATTTTTACAAAATTGAAATTTCTTTAAAAAGCCTCTTGCATTTATGGACAGCTTTGGGTATAATGCGATCATAGCACAGTAATCCGAATGCTTTCAGGGGTTTTAAGTCAGTGCTTTCAAAATTTTCAGTTTTTCTTATTTTTCCGGGATAGATGTCATCCCTAAAACACAGTTTTATAATAAAAGACAAAGGAGATGGTTGATTGGCAGTTTTGTGTGTATTTTTGACGGCGGCCTGCTGCTTTGATTACAGGCACAAAAAAATTCCGAATTTCCTGATTATTATGATGGGAGTCATGGGAGCCTGTGGGCGTTTCTTTCAGGGAGGGGTCTGGGAGGCAGCCGCCTTTGCTGGAGAGGCGGTTCTGGCAATGTGCCTGCTCTATCCGCTGTTCAAGGTGGGAGCGGTCGGCGCTGGAGATGTGAAGCTGTTGGGCGTGACAGCGGGTTATTTTCCCTTTCAAAAAATTCTGGTTTTCCTGTTTTTGTCTTTGCTGATCGCAGCGGTGGTTTCTCTGATCAAAATGTTGAGAAAAAGTTATTTTCTGGAGCGTATGGAGTATCTTCTGGATTATCTCAGAGATGTGGCAAAATGCCGCCAATTTAAGCTTTACCTGCAGAATGGACAGGACAGGGGGGCGGTGGGGATCTGTCTGTCGGGGCCGGTCCTGGCAAGTGTGCTGTTGTACATGGGAGGTGTCTATTGAAGGCAAAAGCGGATAAGGTGATAGCGCTGTGCGATACGGAGGAAGAATATGCACAGCAAATGACGGAATTTATCAAAAAACACAAAAATTTACCCTGGGAGCTGCATACATACACCTGTGTGGAGGATATGTTGAAGGAGGAAAGGGGTTCTGTGGGCATGCTTGTAGTGGCGGAGTCGGCATACCGTGACGAGATAAGGGCATTGATGCCGGAACGGCTGGTGGTACTCAGCGAAAGCGGTGTCCTGAGGTGGGAGAACCTGACTTATGTGGACAAGTACCAGGAGGCGGAGGAGGTGCTGAAATGCCTGATTGGGATTTATATGGAGATTGTGGATGTACAGCTTCCCAGAATCCCAAAGAGCCGGAATGCCAAATTTGCATTTATAGGGAATTATTCCCCGGTGCGCAGATGCCTGCAGACGTCATTCTCCCTTGCCATGAGCCAGATGCTGGCAAGAGAGCATCCCACGCTGTATCTGAACTTTGAGCAGTACGCAGGAAATGCGGATCTGTTGCCCGATATGCAGACACTGGACTTGGCGGATCTGCTTTATTTTCTCAATGCGGACAGGGACAAGTTCAGGCTGCGGATGCAGACTATGGTGAAACGCAGGGGCAGTCTTGACTATATTCCGCCTATGAAAGCAGGGCAGAACCTGCTTGCTGTTACCGGTGCAGAATGGCTGGGATTGCTGCAGAAGATTGAGGAGCTGGGTGAATATGAATATGTGATCCTGGACCTGAGTGAATGCATGCAGGGCCTGTTTGAAATCCTGAGGCTGTGTACCAGAGTGTATACGCTGACCAGGGAGGACAGGATGGCAAAGAGCAAACTGCTGCAATATGAGCAGATACTTGCCCTGTATGAATATGAGGATGTGCTGGAGAAGACAAGGCAGCTTGATGTCTCCCATATCCGCAGGGTGCCGGGGGAGTTGGAACAGCTGACAAAGGGAGATCTGGCGGATCTGGTCAGGAAACTGATCAGGGAGCTGTAATGAGGCGGCTTTGAGCGGGAGAGGAGGGTATTGGGTGGAGTACGCGGAATTAAAAAAGGAGCTGCGCCGCAGGGTGCAGGAAAAGATGGATTTTGTCAAGGATCTGTCGGATGACGAGGTGGCACAGACCATAGATGAGGTGTTGCTGGAGCAGAGGGAGCTTATGATATATCCTGTGGAACTGCGCAGGCGCCTGAAAAAGGAACTTTTTGATTCTCTGAGGCGGCTGGATATTCTTCAGATATTCGTGGAGGACAGCTCGGTGACAGAGATCATGATCAATGGCAAGGACCATATCTTTGTAGAGCAGGATGGGAAACTCAGGGAGCTTGACATCGGCTTTGAATCCGTAGAAAAGCTGCAGGATGTGATACAGCAGATTGTAGCGGGATGCAACAGGGTCGTAAACGAGGCTTCTCCCATCGTGGATGCCAGGCTGCCAAACGGCGCAAGGGTGAATATTGTGATGAATCCCGTCGCGCTTAACGGGCCGATCGTGACCATCCGCCGGTTCCCTGACAAGCCGATCACCATGGAGCGTCTGCTCCAATTGGGTTCTATTTCTTCGGAAGCCGCCTGTTTCCTCGAGACTCTGGTAAAGGCAGGCTATAATATTTTCATCAGTGGCGGGACCGGGAGCGGCAAGACCACATTCTTAAACGTACTGTCACATTATATTCCGTCGGAAGAAAGAGTCATCACAATTGAGGACAGCGCGGAGCTGCAGCTGCAGGGCCTGCCAAATCTGGTGAGGCTGGAGACCCGCAACAGCAATGTGGAGGGCTGCAGCGAGATCACGATCCGGGAGCTGATCAAGGCGTCTCTGAGGATGAGGCCTGACAGAATTATTGTGGGGGAGGTCCGTGGAGCGGAGGCTGTGGATATGCTGCAATGCCTGAACACAGGGCACGACGGGAGCATGTCTACAGGGCATGCCAACAGCGCCAGGGATATGCTGGCAAGGCTGGAAAATATGGTGCTGATGGGAATGGAGCTGCCGCTTGCCGCGATCAGGCAGCAGATAGCCTCCGGTGTGGATATCCTGGTGCATCTTGGGAGACTGCGTGACAAATCCAGGCGTGTGCTGGAGATTACGGAGCTTGTGGGCTGTGAAAACAATGAAATGAAGTTAAATCCCCTGTTTGAATTTGAGGAATCGGGCGAAGACAGCGAGGGAAGGGTAATGGGAAAGCTTCAGAAGAAAGGAGGGCTTTATTGTGACAATAAACTCAGGGCAGCGGGATTATCGATATTATCAGTGGCAGAGGGGTGAGAAGCTGCGGGCAATACTGGTCTGTGCCGCTGTAACGGTGTTTTTGGCATATTTTTTTTATCGCAGCCTGTGGGCTGTCATTCCGCTGGGGGTGGCAGGGGTGTATGTCTTTCTGGATATACGGCGCAGAAAGGCGAAAAGAGCCCGCAATGAACTTGCGGCGCAGTTCAGGGAATGTATCTTGTCGGTTGTCTCTGCACTTCAGGCGGGTTATTCTGTGGAAAATGCTTTTTTGGAATCGGAAAAGGATATGGAGCTGATGTATGGGAAATTTTCCCTGATCGGAGGAGAATTGAAATTTGTCCGCAGAGGCCTGCAGATTAATTTAACCCTTGAGGAGCTCCTGGCGGATATCGCGGTCAGGAGCGGCAGCAGAGAGATTGGGGAATTTGCCCAGATATTTGCATTGGCAAAGAGAAACGGGGGAAATATGACAGAGATCATCAAAAATTCAGCGGGGCAGATAGGAAAAAGGATTGAGCTGCGCCAGGAGGTACAAGTGCTGCTGGGAGGAAGGCAAATGGAGTTCATGATCATGAAGCTGATGCCTTTTGGGATCCTGCTTTATGTGGGAATAGGAAATCCCGGTTATTTCGAGCCGCTTTACCACAATCTCACCGGGGGCGCCGTGATGACAGGCTGTCTGGCAGTATATTTGGGAGCGTATTTTCTGGGGGAAACCGTCATGGACAGGATTGAGGCACAGCTTTTGTAGTGAAAAATCGGAACAAGTTCCTGCAAGAGGAATTTGAAAAAAGGGGGTGTGGAAATGTATTGGATTATGTCAGTGGTATTGGGGAGCTTTTTGACGCTGCTTCTGCTGGCGCGGAGGGAACAGCCTCCTGAGCAGGCAGGTACTCTGTTAAAACCTTTTTACAGGATTGCAGCATGGCTCTACAAGCGTATCAGCACTCGTTTTCCGCGCCTGTTTGCCTCCAGGCAGGTGGAAACGGATCTGTCGCAGCTTCATCCGGGGGAGGCAAAGGGATGCCTGAAAACAGATTATTATGTGAAAAAGACAGCGCTCTCCCTTGCGGTGGTTTTTGCAGGTACGCTGCTCTGCGGTGCGGTACATCTGGGGGTGCAGGGGGAGGTCATCCTGGGAGAGGACGGGAGGGTTCCCAGAGGCAGTTATGGGGAAGGCAGTTTTGAAATTACCGTAGCTGTGGACTATGAAGGCGAGGAGATCACTTTCCAGGTGCCGGTGGACTATAGGAAGCTGAGCAGGGAAGAATCTGAGAAGCTTCTGGAAGATTTTTCGGACAGGCTGCCACAGCTGATTCTGGGAGAAAACATAAGTCTGGAGTCGGTGAGCGGCAATTTAAAACTGGAGCGGCGCTATGAGGGCTACCCCTTCCTGGTGGAGTGGAACAGCAGCAATCTGTGTCTGATTGATGCGGGAGGCAATGTATATCCGGAAGATAAGCCGCAGCAGGTAACGCTCTTGGCGCGGTTCACTTATGAAGATTACAGTGATGAGAAGGAACTTACAGTGACAGTAATGCAGCCGGAGCTTGACGCGGAGGAAGAACGGTACAGGGAGCTGGAAAAATTAGTGCTGGAGGCGGAAGCTGCAAGCCGCGAACAGGACAGCTTTCAATTGCCCCGGGAATTCCGGGGCCGGGATCTGAGCTGGAGGCAGGTGACAGAGGACAATAGTCTTGCGCTGTGGATGGCAGTGATCGCGGCAGCGGCAACAGTATACATGTTTTCTGACAGGGATCTGCATGAGCAGCTGGAAAAGCGCAGGCAGGCCATGCGGCGGGAGTATCCTGAGCTGGTGCATAAGCTGGTGTTGTTTGTGGGAGCGGGAATGACTATCCGCGGAGCCTTTCAGAAGATGGCAGGAGACTATACGGAAAAGCGGAAGGAAGGAGGAGCACTTTCACCTGCATATGAAGAACTGCTGTATACCTGCAGAGAGCTCTATTCCGGTGCTTCGGAAGGAGCCGCTTATGAACATTTTGGAAGGCGGACCGGACTGCAGGAATATATCCGCCTCTGCACGCTTCTGACGCAGAACCTGAAACGGGGCAACAGCATGCTTCTGGAAAGGCTGAGGGAAGAAGCGGACCGGGCGGCAGAGCAGCGCCTGCAGCAGAGTAGAAAGCTTGGGGAGGAGGCGGGCACGAAGCTGTTGATACCAATGGTGATGATGCTCGCAGTCATTATGGTGATGATCATGCTTCCAGCCTTTTCCGGTATGTGACAGCAGCGAGGCCATGAAGAATCGTCGAAGAGGCACAGAGTCTACATATATGGAGGTTTGCTGCTGATGTGACAGTAGAGAGACGGTGAAGAACCGTCGAAGAGGCACAGAGTCCACGTACATGGAAGTTTGCTGCTGATGTGGCAGCAGAGAGACGGTGAAGAACCGCCGAAGAGGCACAGAGTCCACATATATGGAAGTTTGCTGCTGTGGCAGCGGCGGGATGAACAATTGCCGGAGAGGATGTCTGACAAGGGGGTGGGTGAAAGGGGAAAATAGAAGCGTTGAAAAAGCGATACAGATGTGAAATGTAAAGCATAGAAATTAAAATGTTTTGAAATAAAGCAAACCGGAGGGAGCAAGCATGAAAAAAGAAAATTTAAAGGGATTAAAAGAGCTTTGGACAGAGGAAGATGGCATGGGAACAGTGGAGGTGATCCTGATTATTGTAGTTTTGGTAGGGCTTGTGCTTATTTTCAGAAAACAGCTTACGGCGTTGGTAAACAGCCTGTTCAGCAAGATTACAAAGCAGGCGGACAGCATTTGAGTATGGATAATAAAAAGCGAAGCGTGGACGCGTATCTGACAGTGTGGCTTGCTTTGTGCCTTATGCTGGTTCTGTCGCTGTTTCTGGTACTGATAGATGGGGCGCGCAGAAACGGCGGCAGGCTGGAGGCTGAATGTGTGACAGATATCGGGCTGCAGAGCATCCTGGCGGAATACCACAGGGAATTGATGAAACAGTATAACATTTTTGCCATTGACGCTTCTTATGGCACAGGAACGTGCAGCAGGGAGAACACAGAGAGCCATCTGAAAGCGTATCTTGAAAAGAATCTGTCAGTGGAAGACGTTTTTCTGTCACAGTTTATCTACAGGGACTTTCTGGGACTTGAATTGAAAAGAGCGGAATTGTCCGGAGTGTCAATTTTGACAGATGGAAATGGGGCTGTATTTCGTGAAAAAGCAGCAGAGGCACTGGAGGAGGATGTGGGACTGGGGCTTTTGGAGGACATTCAGGAGTGGATACAGGTAATAGAGGTCAATGGGTTGGATGATGGGGGCACTGAGAGGGAAAAGCGTAATCTGGATGCAGAAGTTGAAAGCTATAACGGTATCTACATAGAGGAGGAAAAGGATGTATGGGTCCCTTTTTATGTGGATAACCCTACCGCTGCCCTGGAGGAAAAGAGATGTCTGGGTATTTTAAAGCTGGTAATGGAGGATGAGGGGCAGCTGTCTCAGAAGATACTTGTGCAGGATCATCTTATCATGAACCGAATGGAACAGGGCACCTTTAATCGGGGGAATGTGAAGCTGTCTGAACAATCCGGGCTGGAGGATGCGGCAGAAAGATTTTTGTTCCAGGAATATCTCCTGAAATATATGGGGCGGTATGGATGTGAAGATGAGGATGATGTACTGAAATATCAGGTGGAATATCTTGTGTCCGGAAAGGACAGCGATGTGGAGAACCTGAGAAGTGTAGCAGGGCGCTTGTGCGCCATCCGGGAGGCAGCCAATGTATTGTATCTTTTTTCGGATGGCGGCAAACGCACAGAAGCGCAGCTGCTGGCGGAGGTCACATGCACTTTGCTGTGGGTTCCGGAGCTGGCGCCGGTTCTGGAAGCGGTGATCCTTTTAGGTTGGGCATTTGCTGAGAGTGTGTATGACGTGAAGTCGCTGCTGAACGGCGGGAGGATACCGCTTATCAAGGATGACGAAAGCTGGCACTATGGTCTTTGGTCCGCGTTGTGGGGAGAGCTCCAGGAGGAAACCAGGGAGGGAAGCGGCATGAGTTATGCTGATTACCTGAGGATATTTATGATGTTGACGGATCTGGAAACATTGACAGGGCGCGCCATGAATATGGTGGAGGCAGATATCAGAAGCACGCCGGGCAACGCGGCGTTCCGGCTGGACGGCTGTCTTGTACAGGTAGAAGCAGATATTCAGATTGACAGTACTTTTGGTTATCAGTACACGCTCACAAGGCGGGCGGGATATCATTGAAGTATATCCTGGGGGCTGGCTAAGGCATCCGGACAAATTTACAAAGAAATATACAGGGAAAGCGAGGTGGACAGCGATGGCATTTTTGCAAAACCGCAGGAAAAAATTGAAACTGTTAAGTGATTTCAGGAAACCTTCTCCGACATACCATACATATATGACTGTTCCGGGTTCTGCCCGAAACCCGGACGACGTTCCTTCAGGCACTGCAAAGATGTCATCGCTGTTTGCCTCACTTTCCAGGGAGTTGAGGGCAGGGATGACGGTGGAGGCTGCTGTTGTATTGCCCTTATTCCTGTTTTTCTTTATGAATCTGGCATGTTCTGTTGAGATGATTCGGCTTCACGGCAATCTGCAGCTGGCACTGTGGAAAACAGGAAATGAGCTTGCTGTGTATGGGTATGTCCTGGACAGCGGAGTGCAGCCACAGGCAGTGCGGGCAGATGGCACGCAGACAGTCAGGATACAGGCTGCCGGGGAATGGGCAGAAGAAGTGCAGCGTCAAGGGGCAGCTTCTGGCGAAATGCAGTCGGGCAGCGGACAAACGGAAGGGGAGCAGGAGGAAAAATGGTGGGGAAGGTTGTCGGGGGAAATCTTTTCATCTGCCTTTGTGAAGGCGCAGCTGGTATCTCTGCTTGGAAAAGATTATTTGGATGCATCGCCGCTCAGGAGTGGGGCAGACAGCCTGATGCTGTGGGAGAGCGAGGTCTTTGGAGCGGGGGATACGATAGACCTTGTAGTAACGTATTCCGTAGCGCCGTTGACGAAAACAGTTGGCTTCCTGTCGTTTCGCATGGCAAACCGTTATTATGGGCACATCTGGAATGGATATGAAGTTTCAGGGCAGGTACATGTGGGAGAGGCGGTTTATGTTGCAGAGAATGCACAAGTGTATCATCTGGACAGAAATTGTACTCATCTGAGACTTTCTGTGAAAAAGATCAGGGCAGAGGAGTTAAACGCTGCAAGAAATAATTATGGGAAAAGATACAGTGTCTGTGAAAAGTGTGTAGATGGTAAGAGGGTTGAAATAATTTACATAACCGGTGAGGGTGATAAATATCATTATAATAGGGATTGTCCCGGACTAAAGAGGACATTTTCTGCAATGCTGAAATCAGATGCAGAGAAGCGTTATCGCCCTTGCAGCCGCTGTGGCTGGAAGGAGGATTGAAATGGCGGAGTCATTATTGACAGGATGCTGGCTTTTGGCAGCCAGCACATTGGATATACGCAGTCGGAGGGTTCCTGTCTGGATGCTGGTGTTGGGAGGAGCTTTTGCAGGTTTGACGGTAGTACACAGGTGTGGATTTACGTTGGTGGAATGGGTGGAGATGGTAAAAGGGTGTATTCCCGGAGCCATTTTATTGATCCTTGCAGCCGCCACAGGAAAGGCGGGTGCGGCAGATGGTATTGTATTGTCTTTTTTGGGAATCTGTATGGGAGGAAAAGTATGTCTTGCTGTCTTTATGCTCAGTTTGCTGCTGATATCCATTTTTTCGGGAGTATTGCTTGTGCTTCGCCGCGTTGGACGTAACACAAGGCTTCCGTATCTGCCATTTCTTTCTGCCGCGTGGCTGTTGGTAAAGACATTGCAATTATGATTCCCGCGTGCAATGAGCCACAAGCCCAAGGAAGTAAACTTCCTGAAATTTAACTTCCTTGAGGTCTTGGCGAATGTGGCGAGAGTCACATACCATAATGTTCTATGGACGCATTGTGATCCACAGTGCAGCAGGCTTGATGCCTCATCGCTTGTAGCGGGGGTGACTTTGAGATACAGGAGATATCTGAGGAAACTCTGATTATATCAGGGATTCCTCAGTGCAACCGGCAGATGTGCATGGATGTGCTGCGGAAAACGTTGTTTTGCAACATGAAACCGGCACAGGAAACGCATTAATCAGAGCTTTTTAGTATTTTACAGTGGGGCATTCATGATGGCAGGGGAGGAACAGATGAAGGAAAATGCCTACTTTACAGTGGAAGCCGCATTGGTTTTTCCCACAGCGCTTGGGACAGTTCTCTTTATTGTGTACATGCTTCTGTTCCAATATGACAGATGTCTGATGGAACAGGACTTGGGAGCACTTGCCTTATGGGGGAGCCGTGTGGAGGCGGAGGATTCAGAGGAGCTGCAGGATTTAATCCAAAAGCGTATAAGTGAGATATACAGGGACAAGTATGCAGCCTGGGAGATGCTTGCACTGGATGTCAAGCTGGAGCATGGCCGCTTTGCGGCAGCGGGAAAGGGACAGCTTGCCGTTCCTTTCCCGGACATGAAATTCTGGAACAGGGACAATGTCTGGGGGACGGAGGCACATTATAGCTTTTGGAGGATTTCTTCAGTGGATTTTGTCAGGCTGTGCAATAAGGTAAAGATATTGTGGGGAACGGAGGATTAGAAAGAAGATGCAGAAGGATGAGGTTGGCGGAATGCTGAATACAGAATATGTCAGAAATTTAAACTGCAATTATGAAAGGATATTATTAGATAAAAAACCAGAGGAAAAAAGGTATCAGTATTGTATTCTGAATCGGGGCGGGATCAAAGGGCTTCTGCCTTGCAGCCTGCGTTATATAAATGGAGTGGCATATCTGTATTATGATATTTCTTCCAAACAGAATGTGACCCAGCTGTACGGAAATAAGTGTGTCTCCAGGGCGTGGGTAGTGGACTTTTTGTGGAGTATGCGACAGATCAGGCAGGAGCTGGAAAGATTTCTTTTGGACAGCAAGAACATCATATGGCGACCGGAGCAGATTTTCCAGGATTTGGAGAGCAATGTCTTTTCTTTTTTGTATGTGCCCTATTATGAGGGAAATCCAGGATATCTGAAGCTCATGGAATTTTTGATAGATCATATTGATTACGAGGATGAGGCGTTAGTGGAATGTGTCTATAGTATGTATGAGCAGCTGGAACGTAATGGGGAGGTCTATCTTCAGGCGCAGATTTATGAGGATGCAAAACGCCTGGAAGGGCAGGATGCGGAGGAAGAACAGGACTGGGCAGCAGCGGAGCGGGAGGCTGCAATGAAAATGCAGGATGCGGAGGACCAGGGGGTGTTTGCAGCGGAGGAGCCGGGTAGGGTAAAAACATTAAGGCAGGAAATTGCAGGAGAGAATTCCGGCAGATTGAAGGCGGGAAAAAGGGAAAATACGGGAGAGAAGCCCGGTAAGGTAAAAGCGTTGAGAAAAGCACTTGCCCCAGAGGAGGAAAACGCATACAGCAATGAATTTGCGGTAGAGGGACCGGAAAAAGGGGGAAAGAGAGGTATTCGCAGTATTTTTGAAGGTAAGAAGAAACGCGGTAGAGAATTGAGGGAAGACTACAGGCAGGCTATGCAGCAGGAGATGGAAGGATATGCCGTGGCAGAGGAGGCGGACTATGAGGGGGAGCCTTACGGGCGGACGGTGTTCATGGATGAGAAGGTAATGGAGGCTGCTCGCCTGCATAGATTATTTACGCCGGATGGAATACTTTTGGCTACACTGGATAAGCCTGTGCTTTCGATTGGCAAGAAAAAGGAGGATGCCGATCTGGTATTGGAAAATCCTTCTGTAAGCAGGATTCATGCCCGCATTATCCAGGACAAAACGGATATTTATCTGGAGGATCTGAACTCTACGAACGGAACCTATAAAAATGGTTTGCGGCTGCAGCCTTATGAAAAGAGGAAGCTGGAGGAAGGGGACGAGATTAAGTGCGGCGCCGTAATAATGGTTTTCCGCTGAAACAGGTTTGTAAAATGTGTGTCACAATCTGTGGAAAATTAACTTATCTTATAGATAATTTGCCAAATAAAGGGGTTGCAGAGGGCTACACCGACTGAATTTTGTTTAAATATCACACAAGGTGGTGCCTGCAGCTGGCGGGAATGATTTTTTAAACACGCTCCAGGATACACATTGAAAAGTGTCTGAAATTATGATAGAATTTCAGGCAAGGGGTGAAGCTCATGAAAAGATTGCAGACTGTTCCCGTTGTCAGCGGCGTATTGGTGGGCATTAACGTGATTGTCTTTTTTGCCTGTATTTTAACCGGCGATACGCTGTACAGGGAAGGTGTATTGTGGGCGCCGGCGGTGTTGGAAAACAGGGAATACGGACGTATTTTGTGGGCAATGTTCCTGCACAGCGACATAGGACATCTTTTTAATAACATGGTGATTTTGTTTTTCTTAGGCGCCATGATTGAGAAGGAAGTCGGGCATGTGAGGTATGGGGTGCTGTACTTTTGTTCCGGCATAGGTGGAAACCTTCTGTCGCTCCTGGCGAAGGCAGTTACCGGTGATATGTCTGGGAGTATAGGAGCCAGCGGTGCGGTTTTTGGATTGGATGGTGTGTTGCTTGCGATGGTTCTGTTCTCTGGCAGGAAAATGGAAGGTGTTACGTCGGGCAGGGTGGTCTTTATGGTGTTTTATTCTCTTTACAGTGGCTTCATCGGCGAAAATATTGATAATGCTGCTCATGTCGGAGGGCTGGTCATTGGTTTTGTGGCAGCAGCGGTTATGTGTGTGATACAGAGGATATGGAGAGAGGTGCGGCGTTGAATATTAATATTTATTATGGTGGAAGAGGATTGATTGATGATCCCACATTGTTTGTCATTAACAAGATGCAGGAGATTTTGGAGGAGCTCAGGGTCAAAGTGACCCGATATAACTTGTTTGAATGTAAAAATACAATACCTACGCTTCCGCAGACGCTGAAGGATGCGGATGGCATTATTCTTGCTGCTACAGTGGAGTGGTACGGTATCGGGGGATATATGCAGCAGTTCCTGGATGCATGCTGGCTTTTCGGAGACAAGGAGAAGATGGCAAAAATTTATATGTGCCCTGTGGTGATGTCTACTACTTATGGGGAGAGGGAAGCGGAGCTGAACCTGTCTACGGCGTGGGAGATTCTGGGTGGTCTTCCCTGCGATGGAATGTGCGGCTATATTGAGAATACGGTCACGCTGGAGATGAATGACCAGTATATCAAAATCATAGAAAAAAAGGCTGAAAATATGTATCGCACCATTAATCAGCATATTGCGTGTTTCCCGGCAAGCAATCAGGTGGTAAAGCAAAAGATAGCTGTGCCGAAGGGCAATAACCTGACGCCGCAGGAGACGGAACAGCTGTCGCAGTATGTGTCGGATGACAGTTATGTACAGCGGCAGAAGCAGGATATTCAGGAGCTGACAAGCCTGTTCCGTGACATGATGAACGGTGACGGGGCGGATGACGAGGAGGAATATCTGGCAGTTTTCAGAAAGGCATTCAGACCGCAGCCTGGATTCCGTGCTGAATATTCTTTCGCAGTAGAAGAAAAGAAAAAGAAGCTGATTGTGTCTATAGACGGCTCAAAGCTGGAATGCAGTTATGGGATGTCTGAGCAGCCGGATGTGGAAATGCAGTTGAACAGGGTGACGATGGAGGATATTGTCAATGGCAGGATGACCTTTCAGCGGGCATTTATGTCAGGTGCAATGAAGACTAAGGGGGATTTCAGAATCCTGCGGACCCTTGATCAGGTGTTTTTGTTTGAAGAAAGATAGACATTAAAGCGACCAATTAGACAGGCTGCAAGTAAGAAAAAAATTAGTAAGACGGATAACAAGTGAAAAAGATAACCAGTAAGGCGGGCAGCAAGTGAAAAGGAAATCAATAAGAGGGGTAATAAGTGAAAAGGATAGCCAGTAAGGCGGGCTGCCAGTAAGAAGGATGACAAATAAGGCAGATTACAAGAAGGAAAGAACCCATAAGGAAGAAAAGAAAGAGAGGCCAGTGTAACAAAAGCCATGTTTTTGATGAGCTTTTGACTCACGGCAGAAATGGAGGCTGAGATGAAAATGGATGACTGTATTTTCTGTAAGATAGCAAACGGACAAATTCCGTCCAAGACATTATATGAGGATGAACGTTTTCGTGTGATTTTGGATTTGGGTCCTGCCACGAAAGGGCACGCGTTGATTTTGCCAAAAGAGCATTCGGCAAATCTATATGAGCTTCCCGATGATACAGCAGGAGCAGTGATGCAGCTGGCAAAGAAAATGGCATATATGCTGCGTGAGAAGCTGCATTGTGACGGTTTAAATTTGATGCAGAATAATGGGGCCACAGCCGGGCAGACAGTGGAGCATTTCCACCTCCACATTATCCCCAGATATTTAGATGATGGGCAGAATATCAATTTTGTACATGGAGAACCTTCGCAGGAGGAGCTGGAGGCCGTGAGGAGTGAGATTGTGGGAAATGATTAGCTGGCAATTTGGTGGCCATTTATGTTGCCTGACAGGATGAAAAAATGGAAGCATGAACAAAAAATTGGGGTAAATTCTATTGGCGTTGATACACTCAGCTAAAGAATATAATAGGACTGCCTCGTTAAGTGGTAAAACGGAGAGCATCACTATAAAAAGAACATCATAACATTGCGGAGATTAAGATGAGGACACTGGATGTAAGTGTAATTACAGAAAATATCAGGGAAATGTGCATTGAGGCAAATCATTTTTTGTCAAAGGACATGAAATGTGCCATGAAAGAGGCGCTAAGGACAGAAGAAGCACCGTTGGGAAGGCAGATATTGGAGCAGCTTCAGGAGAATCTGCAGATAGCCGGTGAAGACATGATTCCAATTTGTCAGGATACCGGAATGGCTGTTATTTTTATGGAGATTGGCCAGGATGTACATTTTGAGGGAGGCAGCCTGGAGGAGGCTATCCAGGAGGGTGTCAGACAGGGGTATACAGAGGGCTTTTTAAGGAAGTCAGTGGTAAAGGATCCTATTTACCGTGAGAACACCAGGGACAACACTCCTGCCGTCATACACTATGAGCTGATTCCGGGAGAGCAGGTGACAATTACAGTGGCACCTAAGGGATTTGGCAGTGAAAATATGAGCCGCATATTTATGTTAAAGCCGGCGGATGGCATTGAAGGTGTGAAAAATGCTGTGCTCACGGCAGTGAGGGATGCAGGACCAAACGCGTGTCCGCCAATGGTAGTTGGTGTAGGCGTCGGGGGTACTTTTGAGAAGTGTGCCCTGATGGCAAAGAAAGCGCTGACCCGTCCCGTAGATGAGCGTTCAGAGATTCCTTATGTGTGTGAGTTAGAGAAGGAACTTCTGGAAAAAATAAATTGTTCTGGTATTGGTCCCGGCGGTCTGGGGGGGACGACTACAGCATTGGCTGTAAATGTCAATACATACCCCACACATATTGCGGGGCTGCCTGTGGCAGTCAACATCTGCTGTCATGTGAACCGCCATTCAGTGAGGATGCTTTAGAGTGTGCGTGAAAAATACTTTCTGCCAAATGTGTGTCACAATTTGTGGGAGATTAAATTATCTTACAGGTAATTTGCCAAATGAAGGAGTCGTAGCGGGCAGGCTCGACTGAATTTGGTGCAAATACCACGTAAAGTAGTGCGTTCAGGTGGCGGAAGGAGGCGATGTGGTGGCATCGTCGACTGACAACAACGCAGCGATGGCGTGAGCAGCAAGTGCTGATTACTCAAGAATTAATGCAACACAGTACTAGTACTCCATCCAGTTAGAAATAACACTTTGCAAATGTGGAAAAATTTGTTA
>CAOKQK010000025.1 GCA_948470905.1 uncultured Lachnospiraceae bacterium
CGCCCGCCACCGTCATGCCTTCCGCCTCCAGCTCCTTACTGCTGTCAAAACGGTAGATATCCCGATAGTCCATATATCTCACAAGATGCTGGCGTCTGTGCATTCCGTCATAGCCATAGCGCTTTGACACCTCCAGGATCTGTGCGAACAGGTCATTGTCAAAATCGCAGGTCCCCCGCTCCCAGTCAACCATCCCCCACAGATCCTCCGAACCCTTCAGGAGAATCTGCAGAACCCCTCCGGCATTTACATATTCATAAAAAAACGCATCCTCCTCCCTGTCGGAGAGGGCATCCAAAAGCTGCCGGATATCCAGCTCCCCGGTCCCGGCAGGCAGGGCATCCCTTCGGATCTTATGGCCGTACGGGCGGATATAGGTATTGATCCCATAAATCTTATCCCCTTCCCTCCAGCTGCCGAAAGCCGCAGGCAGGAAATCCCCTTCCGTGATCCCCATGGCTTCCAGGGAGCCGCTCAGGTCCAGGAACATTCCCTTGTCGATCAGTCCCCGGAGGTATTCCTCCAGCAGGTCGCCGCACAGGATGTCAGGCCCCTTCCCGGCTGATAACTCCACATTGGTGCGCTTGGCGTAATCAGCCAGATTCCCTGCCGAGCTGGTGGAAAACTCCTCCAGCACAACCCAGTACTGGGTGTTTGTCTTGTTGAACTCCGCCGCCCGGAGCTTCATCCAGGCCGGGACGGACGCCGCCCGGAGGGTGATCGTCTCCCGTTCACCCTCCACTGCCTTCAGTTCTTCCAGGAGCCCCCTTTGGAGCTGCCCGTAGATCGTATCCTTGTCCTCATCACAGCCATAAAGAGCTTGGACGCTACCGTCTTCCAGTACCCGGAAATCCTTCAGCTTCCAATATATCCCCAGGCTCGTCCAGGCAGTGCCCCCGAAGGATATGAAGTCGGACACGCTGCCGTCGCTTAAGTTCACCTTCCGGATGCCGCCGCTGTCATACAGGTACAGCCCCTCCGGTCCCCAGCCGAAGCAGTTTACGCCCCTGGCAATCTTATTGGTCTTGCCTTCCTCCAGGACGAAGGCATCCGACTCGGAGAGGACGCCGGTTTCAGGGTCAAAGGCAACCACTCTCTTGACGGTGGTACCGTCCCTCTCCCCGCCCAGGATCACATACATGGTGTCCCCGAAAGTTCCGAAGCCCTCCGCCTCGAAGCCGGGTTCCAGGCTGGTCTTATATAATACCTTCCCGCTTCGGTCCAGCTTCAGGAAATATCCCTTTTCCTCATCGGGACGATCCCTGCCCCAGATCTCTTCATAGTATTTTGACCAGACATAGGTGCTATAATAGCAGTTTCCGTCTCCGTCCAAATACCAGGTGTGTAGATCGATGGCTCTTGAGGTTTTTTCCTCCCTATCCTCCTGGGAGCAAATGCTCTCTATCAATGGTTCCCCCGGTATCAGGAGCTTGGTGCTGCCATCCATCCGCTGCAGATAGAGCCCGCTGTCCGGAAAAAGCGCAGGCTCCTTTGTTACACGGTATTCGCCGTCTATCAAGGTCAGTTCTCCCATATGATATGTCTTTACCAGGAGAACTATGGGCTCTCCCTGATAAAATTGGATTGCTACGGGCAAACCTTCATAATCATTTTCCCAGTATTTATCCTTGGAAACCTCATAAATCTGCTCCCTGTCTATGGTAAGAAAAAAAGCCGCCTTCTCCGGCGGCATGGCCGAGACGGATGCCATGGTACCTGCTGCTGCCATTTCTCCGCCTGATCCTTCTGCAGAAGATATGCCGGATGCAGGACCTTCCTGCTGTCCGCTGCAGCTCGTGAGAAGGATGCAGCACAGCAGCACAAAAAGCCTTTTGAACATATGATTTTCCCCTGACTTCGATCTTTTTTATGCAATATGTAACAATCGCTATTTCAAAGTGTTCTCATAATCCTGCAGGTCATGGTAGATACCGATGACAAGCGCTCGTTTATCAGCTATCTTATAGAGCATAAAATATCTATGTCGCTCAAGATGGATTGTCCGGTACCCCTTTGCCCTGAGTTCTGGGTCGTCGCACAGCTTTAGACTGCCGGCTACGCAAGCAAGCCGCTTGATAGTTGCCTTCATATCCTGTTCGACGCTATAAGCGGCCTGTGCATTCTCCAACTCATAAAAAATATAGTCCAAAATCCTTTGGGCCTGCCTTTCTGCTTTTGAGGTCAGTTGAACCTCAAAAGCCATATCTTTGTTCCAGTCCATCGAATACCTCGTCTGCACTTCTGCACATTCTGCCAGCAATTTCTTTTTCTGCTACTTCAACATCGTTCAAAAAATCATTTCTTGACATAGGCTGCAGCATTTTTCCAACGGCATTGTCTGCGGCTTCATGTTCCCGCTGCCGGAACAATTTACGGATCATATCCTGTATTTTCATGAGGTCGGCTTCTGGCAGTGTTTCCATCATAGAAATTGTCTTTTCCAGTGTACTCATTGTATCCTCCTCTCAGTTAAGACTATTTATATTACTTCCACATTTATTATAACAGCTTCTGAGGCAAATATAAACCTTTTTTGAAGGAATAGCGCAAATGGTTATAGTTGGTTTTTTGGGACAATGATCTGTTATACGGATCCCAGGGTACTTTATGAGTATATACATTATCTATAAATATTGGGGAGGTTCTGCCGGTAAGGGCGAAAAGACGTCGGAACTTTTGTTTATCGAGGGACAAAAGATGTCAGTTAAGGGATTTTTCCGGCAAAACAGGGCATTCTATCCTTATGAAGAATGCGTTGGATCAAAATAAAATCTATCGAAGCTTTGACTTTTATGTGCTGCTGTTTTTTCTGATCAGCTTTTTGGGCTGGGTTTGGGAGGGCGCTATCTATCTTGTCACAAGACAGGGCTTTGTGAATAGGGGTGTTTATCTGGGACCGTACCTGCCTATTTACGGGGCTGGGGGGCTTCTGCTGTGGTTTCTGCTGCACCGCCTGTCGAAAAGACCGCTTTTGACCTTTCTTTTGTCAGCGGCAATCTGTTCTGCCCTGGAATACGCGGTCAGCTTCTGCCTGGAGAAAATGTGGGGGCTGCGGTGGTGGGATTACAGCGGGTGGTTCCTGAATGTAAACGGGCGGATCTGCCTGACCAGTGCCGTCGCTTTCGGGTTGGGAGGCATGGCGCTGAACTGTTTCCTGATGCCATATTATATGCGGGTCTACCACAGGCTGCCGCGGGGCTGGAGGATCGCTCTGTGCATCCTGTTCCTGGCTGTCTTTATCCTGGACGCCACCTACTGCGCCGTGAAGCCCCATATGGGGGACAATGTCAGCTACGGATAACGCGGAACTGCAGCCGATCCGTGTTACCGTTCACCCACGCCATCTGCAAAACGTACCTGCGGCGCTGCTGCCATTGATTCAGCAACAGTTGAGGAGGGGCTGAACTGTTGCCTGATTCACAACAATAAAAGCTGCGTTCATGACAAGTAACTGGACAAAGATGTTCCTCAGTGATATAATGTTTGAAATAATTGCTGCCTGTATAGCTGTTGATACAACTGCCCGACCTGCATTGCAGTGAATTGCATGCAGGCAGACCGTTGGGCTGCAGCTGTACCGGCGGGGAAACTGCACATCCGATAGAAGCAGGTATCTGAGGGAGGCAACTATCCGGAGAGGCTTAATGTATGGGCATACCGGAAGAAATACATATTCAGAGGGGATTATCTGCGGGCCGGAGAGATTATCACAGGAGGGGAATGAAGACATGGGTGTAAATGGAGAGCCTACGGGCAGCAGCGCGGCAGTGGGACGCGCGAGGGAATTGGCGGATCTCAGCCACGAGCGGCGGAGTGAGAAGTCCGTGCGGCAGGCGGTTGAGAAACTGGAGGCGCTTGCTTCTGAATATCCGGATGTGGAGGAGGTCATCGTTTTGCTGGCGGAAGGACTGGTCAATCTGGGATGTGTGCAGGAGGAGCCGGAGGCAAAGAAAACCGTGGACGCTTTGGAGGCGCTTGCCGCGGCGCATCCCGGTATTGCGGGGGTGGCGGCAAAGTATGCCAGGAGCCTGGTGAATCTGAGCAATATTCAGGATGAGCAGGGGACTCTGGCCACGGTAGCCAGGCTGGAAAAGCTGGCAAAGGAATACCCGGAGGTGGAGGCGATAGCGATCCAGCTTGCGGAGGGTCTTTACAATCTGTGCTATGAACAGGAGCATGAGTCAGTATCAGGGACAGTGAACAGGCTGGAAGAGGTTGCCGCGGCACATCCCGGTGTCGCGGAGATAGCGGTTCAGTATGCCAGCGGCCTGGCGCTTCAGAGCAGCGAGTCGGAGCTGGAGGAAGCGGTTGGCCTGGTGCGCAGGCTGGAAGCGGTAGCGGCGGCGTATCCCGATGATGGGGAGATCAATACTCAATATGCGGTGGGGCTGGCGGGTCTGAGCTGTGATCAGGAAGGAAAGGCGCTGTATCAGACAGTCCGCACGTTGGCGAAGCTGGCTGCAGAGAATCCGGATGAGGAGGGAATAGCCGCCGCGTATGCCAAAGGGCTTGCAAACGTGAGCTACGAGACGGATGAAGAAGCGGTAATAAAGGCAGTGGTTAAGCTGGCGGAGCTTGCAGAAGCGGATCCGGAAAATGTGCCGGTAGCGATCGCGTATGCCAAAGGGCTTGCCAACCTGAGCTTAGACCAGGAGGATCAGGACGCGCTCCATACCCTGGGTATCCTGCAGAACCTGCTTTCTGCATATCCGGATGAGACAGAGATAGCCGAGCAGTTTGCCAGAGGGCTGTCCGCCCTGTGTTATGAGCCGGGTCCCCAGGCTGTAAAGGCAATAGGGGTATTGGAAAAGCTGTATGAAGAATATTCTTCGGTGGAAGAAGTGGCGGCAGAGCTTGTCAGAGGGCTTCTTGCGCTTAGCCTTGGGGTGGATGAGCGGTCAGCGGCGGGAATCAACGCCAGGCTGGGGGAGCTGGTTGCGGAAAATCCGGAGCTGTCTGAGGTAATAGAGGAATTTCTGGAGGAAAACGACGAGGAAGAAGACGACGAAGAGGAAGAAGACTGGGAAAACGACGAGGAGGAAGACGAAGAGGAAGAAGACTGGGAAAACGACGAGGAGGAAGACGACGAAGAAGACTGGGAAGACGACGAGGACGAGTGACAGGGAAACCATAGGTAATAAGAACAGAATATAAAAAGTCTGTAAACAGGTCACATGCAATGGAAAGCGGCAGGTGAAATCTCAGATTTCAAGAAAAAGTGTACATTTTTGACAGGATGTACACTTTTTTTGTGCTTATGTTTTAGAGGATATTTGAACCATTCGTGCAGAATAAGAACCATTCGTGCAAGTTTTCCCTGTTTTTAGAAAGAATATGATATTATTTTATCCGGCAGCGAACCAGGCGTCCCTATCCTCTGTAGGGGATGCCGGGTTGGCAATGCGGCGGGACAGCAAGGCGGATGTGCAGGAACCTGCAGGGGACAGAAAGAGCAGATTCCAAGGAGCCCACAGGAGACAGCAAGTGCAGGCAAAAGGAGCGGCAGGTGCCGGAAACCACGGAAGCGGAGCCCGCAAAAAGCAAACAGACAGGGAGGATGGGAAAGGATGGAGAAAGAGCATTCCATGAAAGAAAAACATAAAAAGTCAAAAGTACCTGAAAATGATACAGGCGGCGGAGTCTTTATCACCAGGCATTCGGTATTTTCCAATGTGATGTTCTGGGTCAGGCATTTCTGGAAGTATGAGCCTGTTACCATATGGACGAGGATTCTGGGGATTGTCATGTCGCCGCTGTTCCAGATGATGAGCCTTTATTTTCCCAAGGTGACGCTGAGCCTGATTGAGCGGAGGGCGGATGTGAGGACAGTGCTGACGGTGCTGGGCAGTTACATCCTTATTTACCTGGTAGCCCATGCTTTTAAGGCGGGGATTCAGAATGCTGCATATTACAGGACAAATGAGGAGAGGCAGCGGATCCTGTTCCGGACATTTTTAAAGAGCCTCCGCATGAAGTATTCCGATGTGGAGTCGGAGGAGGGCAGGAATCTGTACCAGAAAGCAATCAATACCCAGAGGATGGGAGACGGTTCTGCCAGCACCCAGACCTTCAACCAGGTGGAGAGCATGATTGTATCCGTGCTGATGTTTGCCCTTTATTCCACGGTGCTGGGTTCCTTGAGCATATGGATGGTGCTGATATTGCTGGCGCTGGCAGTAGCGACCTACCTGCTGCAGCTTGTGGAGAACAGGTATAATGAGAAATGCCACGAAAAGTGGGCGGTCATCAATAAGCACAGCAATTATGTCAGGTCTGCCATGGGCAGTATGGAGGCGGCAAAGGATATCCGTATCTTCAGCATGTCCGGGTGGCTCAGGGACAGACTGCAGTCTGCCCAGGACGCCATTCGCAGACAGGTTCGGACAGAGGAGGGCTGGAAGTTTAAATTCGGCATGATAGGCGCACTGCTGGGGCTTGCCAGGGATCTGGGGGCCTACGCCTATCTGCTTTACCGGGCATTGCAGGGAGGAATATCGGCAAGTGATTTCGTACTTTATTTTGCCGCTATCACTCAGTTTTCAGGCTTTGTCACAAGCATGGCGCAGAGGCTGGCGGGCCTTAAGAGAATCTCCAGGGAGACGGACTGGGTGAGGGGATATCTGGAGGCGCCGGAGGAGGACCGCACCACGGGAAACAGGCATATCAGCGAGCTTGCCAGGCCTATTTCCGTGGAGTTTCAGGATGTGAGCTTTGCCTATCGGCTGGAGGGCAAAAAGAAACAGATCTTCTCCCACTTTAACCTGAAGGTGGAGGCAGGGGAGAAGCTTGCCCTGGTAGGGGTCAACGGCGCGGGCAAGACCACGCTGGTAAAGCTGATGTGCGGTCTCTATGAGCCGGACGAGGGGGCTATCCTGTTAAACGGGATTGACATGAGGGAATTTCCCAAGAAAGAGATTTATGAGCTGTTCTCCGTGGTGTTCCAGGATAATATGCTTCCTTACTTTACCGTGCGGGAGAGTATTGTGCTGAAGGAGGCTTCGGAGGTGGATGACAACAGGCTGACCCAGGCGCTGGAGGATGCGGGGCTTGCCGGAGTCTTCCGGGACAGGAACATATCTTATGGGCAGTACATGGGCAAGAAAGTGACGGATGACGGCGTGGAGCTTTCCGGAGGGCAGAATCAGAGGCTATTGCTGGCGCGGGCGCTTTACAAGGACGGGGATATGCTGATTCTGGACGAGCCCACGGCGGCGTTAGACCCAATCGCGGAAGGGGAGATCTACGAGGCGTATAAGGAGTTCGGCGCGGGCAAGACCAGCGTTTTTATCTCCCACAGGCTTGCCAGCACCAGGTTTTCCGACAGGATCATATATCTGGAGAACGGGCAGATCATGGAGACAGGCACCCATGAGGAGCTTTTGAAAAAGGGCGGCGCATACGCGGAGATGTTCCGGATCCAGAGCAATTATTATTCCGAGGACGGGAACCTGGCAGGAAGGGAGGAGGCGTGACTATGGCGGAGTATAAGAGTCTGACGGAGAAGATTACCCTGAAAGAGAATTTTACAAATCTGAAGCGGCTTGTCAAGGTATTGCACAACATGGATAAGTTTTACTTTCCTTCAAATTTTTCGCTGCACCTTGTGACGGTGGTCAGCAGGTATATCGGTCTGTATTTGTCGGCTTATGTCCTGGACGCCCTGATGGCACAGGAGGCGTTCGGGGTCATATTCCGGAATGTGGCAATCGTTTTGGGGGTGATCTTCGCGCTGAACAGGTACACGGATTACGTGAACAAGCGGAATATCGCCAGCAGGCAGGTGCTGTCCGACAGGTATTACAGTCTGCAGGAACAGAAAATGCTGGATATGGACTTCTCCAAGCTGTCGGGGAAGGAATGCAGGGAATTAAAGGAGAAGATCCGGAATGACAACAACTGGGGCAATGGTATCTGGGGCGTGTTTAATTCCATCAACGGATTGACTTACTGTATATTAAACCTCATAGGCGCAGTTTTTGTGGGCGCGCCCCTGGTGAAACTCCTTTTCACGTCCAGGCAGCCCGCTGCCTGGGGCGTGGTGGCGGCTGCGGCGCTTATGACCTTCGTAACCACGAAGCTGAGTATCCGCAGCGAAAAGAAGAAAAATGTACTGATCTATGACAGAGGCCGCAGTGAGGAAGAAGAAAAGGAGTGGCTGGAAGCTCCTGCGCTTGGCTGGTATTTTACGGAAAGCGGCATGCAGACCAGGAGCGGCAAGGATTTCCGCATCTATGACGGCCACGGGCTGGCACAGAAATATATACTGGACAATGAGTATGCACCCAGGGTAATGAAATGGATCAAGGCGGTAGGTAAGTATGAGGGTGTGGCTTCGTTCAGCAACGTGATCTCCGGGCATGTCATCGAGGGGGCTTCCTGGCTGCTGATGGCGGTACTTTCCGTGGGCGGCGCTGTCTCTCTGGGCAATGTGGTAAAGTATGCGGGCTGTATCAGGAACCTGTTCGGGGAGCTTGACAAGATTGTCAAGGGGGTGCCTCGGATATTCCTGCAGGCCCGCAAGAATATGGGCATTCTGGACCTGATGGAGCTGGAGGATGACATGTATAAGGGCAAGCTCCCTGTGGAGAAGCGCAGCGACGGGCGGTACCAGATTGAGTTCCGGAACGTGTCCTTCAAATATCCGGACACGGAAAGGTATGCCCTGAAAAATTTTAACTTAAAGCTTAACATCGGGGAGAAGCTTGCCATCGTCGGCATGAACGGCAGCGGCAAGACCACCATGATCAAGCTTCTGTGCAGGCTCTATGACCCGGACGAGGGGGAGATATTGTTAAACGGCGTGGACATCAGGAAGTTTCGCCAGGATCAGTACAGCAGACTTTTCTCCGTGGTGTTCCAGGACTTCCAGCTCTTTGACTTTGAGATCGGGGAGAACGTGGCGTCTTCCAGGGATTATGACAGGAAAAAGGCATGGGACTGCCTGGAGGCGGCAGGCTTCGGGGAGAAGATGAGATCACTAGGGGATGCGGAGGCGGCCCTGGACATCTATATCCGCAAGGGTTATGGGGACGGCATCGACATCTCCGGCGGGGAGGCGCAGAAGATCGCCATCGCCCGGGCCATTTACAAGGACGCGCCCTTTATCCTGCTGGATGAGCCCACGGCTGCGCTGGATCCCATTTCGGAGTATGAGATCTATTCCGGCTTCGACAAGATCATCGGGGATAAGACCGCAATCTATATTTCCCACAGATTGTCTTCCTGCAAATTCTGTGAGAGGATCGCGGTGTTCCATGAGGGCAGCCTGATCCAGACAGGCAGCCACAACGAACTTCTCCAGGACACGGACGGCAAGTATTACGAGATGTGGGAGGCTCAGGCCCAGTATTACAGGGAAAGCGGACAGGAGATCCTGACTGCCATGTAGTAAGGTGGCGACATGCATTGTTTGTCACTGCAGGTGATGAGCCGCAGGCTCAAGGAAGGAAATCCCTGGCATCCTGAAATAGTGCAATTTCACAAAAAGAAAAGATTAGGGTCATCCCTGAATTGTCACTTTGACCAGAAAGTACAATTTGTGGGATGACTTTTTTTGCATAAGGTGTTAAAATAATATAAAAGGGAAAACGTGTTTTTGGCACCGGAATCTGGATGAGGCGGCGGGGATATGATGAGAGGCGGTAAGGTAAAGAGAACAGGCGGGAAGATATGCAGGCTGTTGGCGCTGGGACTTGCACTGGGGGGAGCGGCGCTGTCCGCATCAGGCTGCAGTATACCCGTGATGGGGGCGGCAGGAACGGAAGAAGCGGAGGAGGTGCTGGTCCTGGTAGAGAAGCCTGATGAAGACGAAAGCGCTTATACCCTGACGGAGGTGGCTCTGGCGGATGTGGAGAAGACGGCTTCCGTCCGGTTCAGCTACACACAGGCCCGGTCGGAGGATGTATTGTTTCCCCTCAGCGGCAGGCGTGTGTCGGAGGTCTATGTGAAATTGGGCGACAGGGTGGAGGAAGGACAGCTTTTGGCGGTGCTGGAGGGAAGCCAGGACAGAGAGGAGGATATCCGCGAGCTGGAATATCAGATTGCCCGCAGCAGGATACAGGACAGCTATCTGGATCTCAATGAGGCTTATGAGGTATCGGGGAGACTGTGGAAGCTGTATTATCAGTCCGGCCGTTCGGAGGAAGAACAGGAGAAAGCCCAGAACGATGTGGATGCCATACGGCAGAATTATCGTTATAAAAGGGAGGATTACCAGGATATACAGGAAATGGCGCAGATACGTCTGGAGACTTATCGGAAGGAGATGGAGGAAGGGCGTATCTATGCGGGAATGGACGGCGTGATCTACAGGCTGGGAGGGGATATGGAAACGATCATATCCGATGTGAGCAAGCCGGCTTTTACCATAATTGATGACAGCCATTGCCTGTTTGAAAGCTCAGACATGTCATATGCGGAATATTTTACAGAGGGAGAAGTGTATGAGCTGGTCAGGGGAGTCGGCGCTTCGGCGAGGACTTACCTGGTGAGCCCGTGGAGCAAGGTGGCATGGGAGGACAGGATCTACCTGGAGCTTATTGAAGAGGAGGGCGGGGAGAGCGTTGAGGTGGGGACTTACGCCTATCTCACACTGATGCTGGAGAAGCGGGAAAATGTGCTCGCGGTGAAAAAGAGTGCCATACATATTGCCGAGGGAAAGTCCTATGTGTACGTGCTGGGCGAAAATGATATCCGCGACGTAAGGTGGGTCGAAACAGGGCTGCAGGGAGACACATTGACGGAGATCGTAAGCGGGCTGGAAGAAGGAGAGGCGGTAATATTGAAATGAAGATAAATAGGGAAAAGATTCTCTCCATGGCTTTGGCGTCCTGCCTGGCGGCAGCGCAGGCTGTCTGTCTCACCGGCTGCGGGGAACGGCAGGTACAGGCTGTGACGGAGGAGGCGGTGATCGAACTGATAGAGCCCACGGCGGAGCTTTCGGGCAGCGAGGCTGTCACTCGCAGGGACCTGTTCACGGCAAGGGTTTATGAGGTGCTGGTGGATCCTTATGTGGAGGATTACTCCTACGAGGAGACGAGGAATTTCCTCGGTACGGAGTGGAAGATGGGGGATACGGTAGGGGCAGGGAACATTCTGTACAGGGCTAATATCCTGTCTCTGGATCCCAGGATAGAGAAGCTCACGGAGAAGCTGGAAGAACTGGAGGAGAGCTATGCGGAATATCATTATGATATCCAGACGAAGCTGAATGACCAGTATTGGGAGCTGTCCGTGCTGGATTGGGAGCTGGAGGAGGTGCTGGATCAGGAGCCGGATGATGAGTCCAGCGCCGCTTATGCAGCCTGGGAGAGGGAAAAGGAGAGGGCGGAAGGAGAATACAACAAAAAAGACCTGGATATCCGGATGAACGAGATGGCCCTGAGCGAGAGAAAGGAGCTTATGTATCTGGACTATGAGTATTATGCGGGACAGCTGCAGGAGCTGCTTAAGAAGAACGAATTGGGCAATCTCTGTTCAGACATCACCGGCCAGATCGTTTATCTGTATGCGTGTGACAGGGGGGATCAGATCAGCCCCGGCACGGTTGTGGCATCCGTGGCGGACATGAACCAAAAAAGGATAGTCTGTAACTCCATTGACAGTTCAACCAGGTATACGATAAAGGAGGCGTACGCCTTCTTTAACGGCAGGCGGTATGAGGTGGCTTATGAGGAAGAATCCAGCAGCCTCACTTCCTCCGTGTTCCTCCTGCAGGACCCCAGGGGAGAGGTCCCGGTGGGCACGTACGGCAATCTGGTGCTTTATACGGGTATGAAGGAGCAGGTCCTGACAGTGCCCAAGGAGGCGGTCCACAATGTGGGCCTGGAGAAATATGTCTATGTTCTGGAAGGAGACAGGACGGCGCTTAGGACTGTGAGGATTGGGCTGACGGACGATGTCTACGTGGAGATCCTGTCCGGGCTGGAGGAGGGGGAGCGGGTGTTCCTGGACAGGAGCGATCCCCAGGCGGTCCACAGGGCAGTGCTGGAGAAGGGTTCGGTGTCGCTGGCTTATTCGGAGAAGGGCACGCTGTATTATCCCATTGAATTTGACGTGAGCTGCGATGTGGATCACGGCACGGTGGTATTCAAAAGCTGGCAGCCCTATGAGAATGTTGTGAAAGGGCAGACTTATGCCTTTGACCAGCTGGCGGATGCCTGGTATATGCCAATGAAGGCAGGGGATATTATCGCCAATATAAGCGTCGTGCCGAGCGACGTGGAAAAGCAGGAGATGATACAGCTGGAGAATGACTTAAGGCGTGCCGAGGAGAGGCTTGAGGACCTGATGAAGGAAGAGGAGTCGGAGAGCCGTGATAAGCTCATTGAGAGCAGGCAGGCGGATATAGAGCGGAAAAGGGAGGAGCTTGTGGACCTGATCACGGATTACAGCATCACGTCGGTCCGTGCCGAGAGGAACGGCCTGTTGTACGCTGTCAATGACAGGATCTATTATCAGGGCGGCGGCTCCAGGGTAGGTATCAGTGTGCTGACCGGTGACAAGATGGACAGGGATTATGTCTATGCCCGGATGGTGGACAACAGTATCGCATATCTGCTGCTGCCGGAGAAGGCAGCCGGCGTCTATGGGAGGCTCGGGTATAATACGACGATGACGGTGAGCTACAATAACTGGGAGAACGAGATCGTCACCAGGGAGGTCCCTGTGGCAACGGTCAATGTGGGCAGCAGCAGCCAGGCGCTGCTTCTGGACAGGGAACTTCTGGAGGATCTGAACATTTACAGGACGCAGTATCAGAGCACTTCCAACAGGCAGACCAGCCTGGAGGTCAGGGGCAGGGTAAAGAGTATGGAAAATGTAGTCCTGTTGCCGGAGAAGGCAATAAAGCTGGTAAACAGCAGCTTCGGTTACGTGAATGTGCTGGAGGAGGATGGCAGCATCCGCTCTGTCAGCGTTGTGATAGGAAGGAAGTATCTGGCTGAGGACGGACAGTATAACTACTGCGTGATAGACGGACTGACGGAAGGAATGACAATATGCTGGGAATAATGTTGCGTAAGCTGGTATCTAAAAAATGGATGTTCGTCTGCCTGCTCCTGGGCTGTGTCCTGTTGATCGCTACGGTCATCAGCTTCCCGCTGTACAGGAACGCCACCTTTGACAAGATGCTGCACGATGAATTCACTGCGGAGCTTGTGGAGTCCGGGCATTGGCCGGCAAGGTTCCGGGGAGCGGTCATCTCGGAGAGGAACACCGGGGATGCGCAGCTTCATGAGCTGGAGGAGCAGCTGGCCGGCATGGAAGACAGGCTCCATGTGGAGACAAAGGAAAACGTTTTATTTTACCGCCTGAATAACCTGCAGATGACCAGCCTGATGGAACGGGAGGATCTTAAGGCAGGGCTGAAGCTGCGTCTTGCCTTTCTGTCAGAGCTGCCTGAGCATGTGGAGATACTGGGAGGGGAGATGTATTCGGAGAAGGGGCTTTCCGGGGACGGCGCCATCGAGGTGGTCATAACGCAGGACTGTATGATCAAAAACAACCTGCTTTTGGGGGAGACGCTGCAGCTCAACACTCTGCAGGACAGAAACGGCAAACAGCTGAGAGTCCGTATTGTAGGCATTATAGAGGATATTCCGGGGGATTATTACTGGGAGATCGGGACCGGCGAGCTTGGAAACACGATCCTGATGGATGAAAAGCTGTTCAGGGAATACTTTGTGGACAGGGGGTATGCGATCACCTGCTGTTACAGTTATCTGTTTGATTACAGGAAGCTTACCAGCGGCGATGCGGATTTCCTGAAGGCGGTCCTGGACGAGGAGCCCGAAAAATATAAGGGAGAATATTTCCGGGGAGTCCTGGAGAGGTTTCTCGCCAAGCGGGAGAGAATTTCCGTGACGCTGTTCATCCTGCAGGTGCCGGTGCTGGTGCTGCTTGCCGCGTTCCTGCTTATGATATCCGGCCAGATGTATGAACTGGAGAAGAATGAGATATCCGTCATAAAGAGCAGGGGAAGCTCCGGAGGACAGATTTTCCGGCTGTACATATATCAGAGCCTGTTCCTGACCGGGATGGGAGTCCTGTTCGGGATGCCTCTGGGAGAATTTTTCAGCAGGATCCTTGGTTCAGCCAGCAATTTCCTGGAGTTTGGGCTGGTCAGGCAGCTGGAGGTGCGGTTTACCCAGGAGACATACGTTTATCTCGGTGCGGCTGCCGCCGTGACGGTCCTGATCATGGCAGTGCCTGCAATCAGACACAGCAGGGTATCCATCGTCCATTTAAAACAGAGCAGGGCGGTTAAGAAAAAGGCGCTGTGGGAGAAGCTTTTTCTGGACTTTATCTGTCTTGGGGTGGCGCTGTACGGCTATTACAGCTATTCCCGAAACGAGGAACAGCTTCTTAAGAATGTGCTGCTGGGAAAGTCCCTTGACCCCCTTCTGTATCTCTGTTCCTCCGTGTTCATCGTGGGGATGGGGCTTCTGTATCTGCGCCTGCAGCCTCTTATTGTGAAGCTCATATATCTGATCGGGCAGAAATTCTGGCGTCCCGCAAGCTACGCCTCCTTTATGGAAAACCTGAAAAACGGGCGCAGGCAGCAGTTCATCATGTTATTTTTGATCCTGACCATTGCCCTGGGGATCTTCCATGCCACGGTAGCGCGGACGATCCTGCAGAACGCCCAGGATAATACGGCTTATCTGGACGGTGTGGACGTTATCCTGAAGGAGACCTGGAAAAGCAATAAGTACGCGGCGGACGACGGGGACGGGGAGTCTCATGTGAGGTTTTTTGAACCGGATCTCGGCAAGTATCCGGCGGCGGAATTCATTGAGAGTTACACAAAAGTGATCGCAGCAGGCCCCAGCTATGGCAGCGATACCGCCCAGGCGTCCATTGTGTCCGGCAAGGACAGGCAGAGGATCAACCTGCTTGGCATCCATACAAGGGAGTTTGGCGAGAAGACCCGGGTGGACAGGGAGCTTCTGGAAAAGCCCTACTACGCTTATCTGAACGAGCTGGCGGAGACGTCCAACGGAGTCCTGCTGTCCGAAAACTGTCGGACATATCTGGGATTGGACATTGGCCACTTGGTGACGATCACTTATCAGAATACCAATGGAACATCCTATACTTTTCAGGGAAGGGTGCTGGATTTCGTGGATTACTGGCCCGGCTATGCGCCGACGGCAACAAGGCTTACGGACGGGGAGGACGAGGTCCTCACAGAGCAGAATTATCTTGCCGTGGTAAATATCGGCGCGCTGCAGCGCCTGTTCCAGGATGTGGAGCCATATGAGCTCTGGATATCCCTGAAGGAGGGGACAAAAGCCGACGAGGTCGGACGCTGGATCAACGACAACGAGATCAAGGTGGCGCGGTACAAGAATATGGCGGAGGATCTGCAGGCGGATGTGGAAAACCCTCTTTTCCAGGGGACCAACGGTGTGCTGACCATGGGGTTCCTGGTCATGATCCTGCTGTGCGGCGTGGGGTATCTGATCTACTGGATCATGTCCATCCGTTCCAGGGAGATGATGTTCGGCGTGCTGCGAGCCTTTGGCATGCATAAGGGGGAGTTGTTCCACATGCTGATGATGGAACAGATCTTCTGCGGTGTGTTCACTGTCTTTGCGGGTATCGGTATCGGCAGGCTGGTCTCAGCGATGTATGTGCCCATGCTGCAGACCGCATATGCGGTTTCAGATCAGGTGCTGCCCATGAAGCTGAACAGTGACCCGTCAGACCTGATGCGCCTTTACAGCGCGCTGGCGGGAATGATGATAGTCTGTCTGATCATATTGATCTTCCTGGTAGTGAAGCTCAATGTGGCAAAGGCGTTGAAATTAGGGGAAGAATGATCATGAGAAAGAAGACGATACCGGCAGCGGAAAGTCCGTCTGATAAAAAGCCGGTGGTAATAGAGGCGAAGCAGATAAACAGAGTGTTTCATACGGCGGGCGGGGCGTTCCAGGCGCTGAAGGATATTAATCTGGAGATCCCGGAGGGCACGCTTGCCATCTTGAAGGGGCGCTCCGGCTCCGGCAAGACCACGCTCCTGAATATTCTGGGAGCTCTGGATAAGCCCTCATCGGGACAGATTCTCATTGACGGCAGGAATGTGAGCCGCATGTCCGCCCACAGGAGGGAAAAGCTGCGCAGGAAGCAGATGGGCTTTGTCTTTCAGGCAGTATCCCTGATCCCGACCATGAATGCCTTCCAGAATGTAGAGTTCTCCATGCGGATGGCGGGAATCCGCAAAAAGAGGGCGCAGAGGGTGGAGGAGTGCCTGAAGCTGGTAGGGCTGGGCAACCGGATGAAGCATATGCCGGCGGAGATGTCCGGCGGCGAGCAGCAGAGGGTGGCGATCGCCAGGGCTCTGGCCCACAGGCCGCGGATTATTTTTGCGGATGAGCCCACCGCGGAGCTGGACAGTGCCATGGGCGCGGAGGTGGTGAGACTTTTTAAGGAGATGTGTGAAAAGGAGCGGGTGACGATCGTCATGACCACCCACGATGTGGGCTTGATGAGCGCAGGTGACGAGATTATTGAGCTGGAAGGCGGGCAGAGGATAGAGCACGCAGAGGACGGTGTCATAGAGTCGGAAGGCGGACAGGGGGGCGAATAAATGGCGGAGGCTATGATCCAGGCAGACGGTCTGGTAAAAATTTATAAGTCCAAGCTCACGGAGGTGCTGGCTCTGCAGGGTCTGGACCTGACAGTGGAGACCGGGGAGCTGACGGCGGTCATCGGCAACAGCGGCAGCGGAAAGTCCACCTTCCTGAATATGATAGGAGGGTTGGACAGACCCAGCGCGGGAGCTCTCTCCGTGGCGGGGAGCAATCTCTTTACCATGACGGAAAGGGAGCTTGTCCGCTATAAACGCGATACGGTAGGCTTTGTGTGGCAGAATAACGGGCGCAACCTTCTGCCGTATCTGACGGCCCTGCAGAATGTGATGCTGCCCATGAGGCTGTCCGGCAGGTGGAGAAAGAGGTCAAAAGCGCTGGAGCTTCTGGACATGGTCGGCATGAAGCATCGGAAGAACAGCCGTCTGAACACCCTGTCCGGGGGTGAGCAGCAGAGGATTGCCATCGCCATTGCCCTGGCCAACAGCCCAAAGCTGCTGTTGGCGGACGAACCCACAGGAAGCGTGGATACGGCTACGGCCGATTATATATTTGACGTCTTTACGGAACTGAATCATAACGGTCAGACCATACTGATCGTCACCCACGATGTGGCGCTATCCAAAAAGGTCCGCAGGGTGGTGGCGATCAGGGACGGCAAGATCAGCAGTGAACGCGTGCTGAAAGAGGCTTATGCGGACCGGCTTAAAGAATCGGCAGTCAACTGGCGGGAGGAGGAGACACAGGACGAATATGCCATCCTGGACCGTGCAGGGCGTGTCCAGATACCCAGGGAGCTGCTCAATTCCCTGAAGCTGGACGGGAACAAAATAAAGATTGAGATGAAGGACGGAAAGGTGATTTTAAGCGGGTCGGAAAAGAAATAGTAAAAGGGGCAGAGCAAAAAACAACTAGAAAAAACCCCTTGAAAACTCAATAAATATCAATTTTTTGCGGATTGCCCTCGCCCACTGACAGCGGTTATAATGATGCTGTAGGTCAGTGGCGTGAGGGCATTTTGCATGAATTTCACGATTCTGGCAGAGGAGCCTGACAGAGCAGGGTAGCCAGAGCGGAGGCATGGCAAAAAGGAAATTATCAAAATAAAAAATATATATGGAGGTAGGAACATGGAATTGGAGATCAGGAGAATTTGTGAGTACGAGGGTTCTACGTTGTTGGGGATGAACGGAGGGCAGCCGGAGAGCCCGGACGGAAAGCTTCTGGTGTATGCCAGGAAGCCGTCCCTGACGGAGAGCCTGACAGAGCTGTGGATCTGTGACAGGGATGAGGGCGGCAGTCTTGTCAACCACAGGAAGGTGTTTACCGTGTCATGCGGCAATCACAATGGTCCGTCGGCAACCTTTGTGGATAATGAGCACATTGTCTTTCGGGACAGCGTCAATAAGACAGCGGCTTTCAGAATATTGAACGTACATACGGGCGAAGTAAAATATGGTCCCATATTTGCCAAGGAGAGCCACTGCGCGGAAAACGGCTGGTATCCCTTTTCTATCTCTGAAAATTTTCTCGGGAAAAATCCGGACCACCCGGAGATTGACAGGTGCGGGATCTACCTTCTGGAGCTTGCCACAGGGCGGATCAAATGTGTAGCCGATAAGGAGGCTGTGCTGAATATGGCAGTGGAGCATGGCTGTGTGCCCAATGAACACACCACATCTATGAGCCATGTGCAGCTGAATCCTTCCGCCACCAGGGTCATGATGCGTCTCAGCGTAGATAACTGTCCGATTTTTGGGGCTTTGGGCTGCATCGACCTGGAGACAGGCGGGACCCATGTGATTCTGGATAAGCCTGTACATCAGCTGTGGTTTGACGATGATACCTATATGGCTACCAGGCAGTATCACGACGGCACGAAAATAGAGATGGAGAGCAGCCGCATCCAGCGTTTTACCCTGGACGGAGAGTGCCTTGAGACTCTTGGCGGGATCGGCAACCACATCGACGGCTCCCCGGACAGGCGGTATTTTACGGGAGACAGGGCATATCCGGGCCATCCGGCAGATATTTTCCTCTATAAGAGAGGGCAGGTGGAGCCGATCGCCACTTTCGGAGGCCAGGATTTTCAGGATATTGTCTGGAAGAAAAAGGTACATCCCAACCCGACATTTTCCAGGGACGGGAAAAGGATTTACTTTAACCATCCCGTCAGTGAGGAAAGGACGGAGAGCTGCTATGTGGAGGTGGAGCCCCTTCTGGACTGAGGTCATGACTGAGGTGGCAGTGCGAATGCGGCTGGTATATGCTCAGGCGGACAGTGCCGCAGCGGACAGGGCGTTGAGGAGATGAAAATGTCGTAAAAGGAAAGGGGACTGTGGCTCCCGGGCGGAAGCATTACGGAGATGAAATGGTGAAAATGGAAAATAATAAACTGCCCAGGCAGGTTTATACATTTTTGAAGGAAAAAGGAATAAGGGAACAGGACGTTCTCTACACCGCGCAGACAGACCTGAATGCGGAGGGCGAATTTGCAGACGGTTATCTGGTGCTGACAAAGGACGTTCTGGGGATTATCCAGGCGCCGGCGGCAGAAGACAGGGTTCATTCTTTCAGGGGAAGCAGCCTTCTTAAGGCGGAGCTGACAGAGGATACTGTCTATGAGGAAGATGCGCAGGAGCCGGACAGGGAGGAGTGGTCGGCACAGTTTGTGGAGATAGACAGGCTGGAGCGGCTCTGGATCGAGAACGGTGTGGGATGCAACCTGTTGGTTGGAAAATGGGAGGACAGAGAGCACTGTTTGACTATGTTTACCCATCTGCAGAAGCGCAGCCTGGCAAAGCTTACCAGGGGCATTGAGCAGATGAAGCGGGGAGGCAGCCCGGACTTTGACGCGGAGGCGGATGAGTACTGTCCCAAGTGCGGCAGGATGTACCCGGACAGGGCGCGCAGGGTCTGTCCGAACTGCATGGATAAGCACAATGTATTTTTCCGGGTGTTCCGGTATTTTAAGCCCTACAGGGTCAACTTTGTGATCATGATGGCAACGATCGCCGTTACTGCTCTGCTAAATCTGATATGGCCCTATTTAAACGGAAACATTCTATATAATAAAGTGTTGGCGAAGGATCCTGAATTCCTGAGCGGGATAGGCTTAAAGCCGGACAGCTTTGTGACGGCACTCCTTATGCTGGTGCTGGCAATGGTCGCCACCAAGCTGGTGCTGCTGCTGTTTGGCATCCTCCAGGGCGTCCTGACGGCGCGGATGGTGATCGGCGTGGTCAGAGACTTGAAGAAGGATATTTTCCGCAAGATGGGACAGCTTTCCATCAGCTTTTACAGGAGCAGGCAGACCGGCGGGCTTATGACCAGGGTCTTAAGCGACGCCAACAGGATCACGGGATTCTTCGTGGATGATGCCCCGTTTTTCCTGGTGCATGCGCTGACCATGGTTGCCACGATTGTGGTCATGTTTGCCATGAATCCCTGGATGGCGCTGATCGCGGTGGTGATGCTGCCCATCCTGTTTGGCTTAAACCGCTATCTGCGGCCCAGGATCTGGGTCATGTTCGGACGGCGCCACAGGGCGGAGCGTTCCATGAACAGCCTGATCAATGACAACCTGACGGGCTCCCGGGTGGTGAAAAGCTTCGGACAGGAGAAAAAGGAGATCCAGCGTTTTGAGGGCAGCAGCAGGCGGCTGAAGGAGGCAGAGATCGCCATTTCCTACAGGCAGAACTGGTTCCAACTGGTGTACGGCGGCGCCAGGGAGCTGGCATCCATGGCTATCTGGGCGCTGGGCGTCTACTTCATTATGAGTGGGAGCGGTGAGGAGATGCAGCTGGGTACGCTGATCACCTTTGTAGGTTATGTGGGACAGCTCCAGGGTCCCATGAACTTCTTTGCCCGCATTCCCAACAGGTGGGCGGACAGCATGAACAGCGCACAGCGCATCTTTGAGATCATTGACGCTGTGCCGGAGGTGCTGGAGGCACAGAAGCCCAGACGTCTGGAGCAGCCGGAAGGGGATATCGAACTGGACAATGTCACTTTTGGCTATGAGGTCAACAGGCCGGTGTTAAAGGATGTGAACCTGCATATCCCGGCAGGGAGCATGGTGGGTATCGTTGGACGTTCCGGCGCAGGCAAGACCACTCTGGTCAACCTGATCTCCAGGATGTATGATGTGCAGGAAGGGGAGATCAGGATAGACGGCATACCTATCAGGGAATTGTCTTTTAATGATCTGAGGAGAAATGTTGCCATGGTGTCCCAGGAGACTTATATCTTTATGGGAACCGTGGCGGAGAATATCGCTTACGCCAACCAGGGGGCTGATCTGAAAGAGATCATGAGGGCGGCGAAGCTTGCGGGAGCCCATGAGTTCATCATGCGGATGCCGGACGGCTATGATACCAGGATCGGTTCCTCCGGCAGGGAGCTCTCCGGCGGGGAGAGGCAGAGAATTTCCATAGCAAGGGCGATCCTTGCCAATCCCAAGATACTGATCCTGGATGAAGCCACCGCTTCCGTGGATACGGAGACGGAGAGGGTGATCCAGAAGGCGCTGAATTACCTGGTGCAGGGCAGGACGACAATCTCCATTGCCCACAGGCTGTCAACGCTGAGGGATGCGGATTATCTGGTGGTGATCGACCACGGGAAAGTCACGGAGCAGGGCACCCACCAGGAGCTGTTTGCGTTAAAGGGGACCTATTACAAGCTTCAGGAGCTGCAGACTAAGGCGCTTCAGTTAAAAGGAGAGATAGGAGGATGAGGATATGAGTGGAACAGGTGTGGGACACGGTCCTGAAGGGCCGGGCGGACACGGACCGGGAGGTCCGGGTGGACGGGGGCAAGGTGGTCCTAAAGGACCGGGCGGACGCGGTCCCGGGGCAGGAGAGTTTGAGGACTTCCAGCTGTCTCAGATGGAGAAGGAGACAGAGGAAATGCTGCGGGTGAGATACCTGAATGACGAGAATGCTGTCTTTGAAAGAACGGGTACAGGGTTCTTAAGCCTGCGGGTGGGGGAGGAATTTTATCCAAGGGTAGTAGTAGTAAGGATGTTTCCCTTTTCCGACAAGGATGAGTTTATCTCCATCAGGACCGCGGAGGAGCGCTCCAGGGAGATCGGCATTGTGGAAAAGATGTCCCAGGTCAGCGGGGAGACGGCCAGGATGCTGGAGGAGCAGCTGACTCTGCGGTATTTTACTCCGGTGATAGAGAAGATTATCAAAATAAAGGACGAATACGGCTTTGCATACTGGAACGTGGTGACGGACCACGGAGCCTGTAACTTTACCATCCGCATGGGAGGCAATTCGGTCATTCATCTGTCGGACGTGAGGATATTGATCATGGATATCGACGAGAATCGGTTTGAGATTCCCGATATCAACAGGCTGACGCCTGCGGAGCGCAAGAAGCTGGATTTGTTTTTGTAAAAAAAGGGGCGGTTTACAAGGTGATATTATTATACGATCTGTCAGAAGAAAATTTAGAACTGTGCAGCCTGGAGCCGGGGGAGGAGATTTATTACTGCCTGCCTCTGGACATTGACCTGCGCGGCGATTATCAGTCGGACTCCTATGTGGTAATGACTGACAGGCGCCTGATGGTGCTTAAAAATAACGAACTGGCTGTGAATTTATCCCTGGAGGAATGCGACAGCATCCACTGCGAGCCGCAGATTGCCTGCGGGCTGCTCTTTGTGCAAAAGGACGGGAAAGATGTGCTGTTGGGCAGGTATACGGCGAAGCACCTGACCAGGTACTCTTATCTGGCCAGAGGGATGATGATCCTTAAGAGCGGGCGCAAAGACAGGGTTGTGAGCCATGAGTATGAAAAGAGCTGCCCGAAATGCGGGTGGGCAATGCCGGGAACCAGGGTGTGCCCCCACTGCAGCGGCAGCAGGCGGGGGTACTTTAAGGATTATGTGTCAATGGTAAAGCCCTATATGGGACAGATGGCGGCGATCATCGTGCTGATGTTCGTGTCGGCGCTGATCGGGCTTTTAAGCCCCATGGTGCAGAGATATCTGGTAGACGATCTGCTGATCGCAGAGGGCAGGACCTATGGGGATGCGGTTCCCTGCCTGCTTGCCATGCTGGCGCTCTCGCTGGGAGTCATTTTTGTAAATACAGGGAAGAATTACCTGTGTGCCAGGCTGGGGTCTTACATCAGCCAGGGGCTGAGGCGCCAGGTCTTTGAGAAGGTGCAGAAGCTGTCGCTCTCTTTTATCATGGACAGAAAGCCAGGCGAGCTGATGAACAGGATTGTCAGGGATACAGGCAGGATCAAGGATTTCTGCAGCGAAGTTTTCTGCAATATGTTTACTATTGTGATCTCTTTCATCTTTGTGCTGGCTTATATGCTGACCATGAACTGGAAGCTGGCGATACTTGCCTTTGTCTTTGTGCCGGTGTCGGTGGGGCTCTCCATCGGCTGGAGGAAGAAGATCCGCAGGCGATACCGCAGGCAGGGCGTGAAGGATGACAAGCTGCACAGCAGGCTGCAGGATGTGATCTCCGGTATGGCGGTGGTGAAGTCTTATGGTCAGGAGACCAAGGAGGCGGAGAACTTTGATCTGGCAGCGGAGGAGTTTGCACAGATTGAGAGAGGGAACGAGACATTCTTTGCCGTATTCTTCCCTATATTGACCTTTTTGCTGGGGCTGGGAAGCTACCTTGTGACTTTCTTTGGCGGCAGGGCGACGCTTTTGGGAGATATGACCCCGGGCGAACTGATGCAGTTTGTCACTTATTCGGGCATGCTGTACGGCTATGTAGGCTGGATCAGCAATATGCCCAGGCACCTGATGAACCTGATCACCAGCATGGAACGGATTTCGGATGTGATGAACCAGGAGCTTACCATTTATGACGGGGACAACGCGGTAGATCTGGACATTCAGGGGGAGGTGGAGTTTCGGCATGCTTCCTTTGGTTATAAGTCCTATCAGCCAGTCCTGGATAATATCAGCCTGAAGGTGAAAAAGGGCGAGATGATAGGTCTGGTGGGGGCATCCGGCGCCGGAAAATCCACCATGATCAACCTGATCATGCACCTGTATGAGATAGACGACGGGGAGCTTCTGATAGATGGGGTGGATATCAGGAATATCAGCCTGGAAAAGTTCCACAGCCAGATCGGAGTGGTGCTGCAGGAGAACTTCCTGTTTGCGGGGACGATTTATAATAACATACGCTTTGCCAAGCAGGACGCCACCTATGAGGAGATCATCCGGGCGGCAAAGATGGCCAACGCCCACGACTTTATCTGTCAGACGCCCGACGGCTACAACACCTATGTGGGGGAACACGGCTATAACCTGTCAGGGGGCGAGAGACAGCGTATCGCCATAGCCAGGGCAATCCTGAGCAATCCGAGGCTGCTGATCCTGGACGAGGCCACGGCGAGCCTTGACACGGAAAGCGAATACCTGATCCAGAAGGCGCTGGAACGCCTGACCAAAGGGCGCACTACCTTTGCCATTGCGCACCGTCTGTCCACTCTCAAGGACGCGGACAGGCTGGTGGTCATAGACGATCATCATATTGCGGAGATGGGAAGCCATGACGAACTGATGGCGCAGAAGGGAATTTACTATGGGCTGGTGCAGGCGCAGCTGCAGATGCAGAAGGGAGGATGATAGCTATTCTGTCATATGCAGCTTGCGGTAGGCGGTGGGAGACACGCCGTACTTTGCCTTGAAGCGGGAAAGAAAATATGTGGGGTTGCCGTAGCCGAGCATGTCGGCGATATCGGCAACCTTTATTTTATTGTCCTGTACAAGCAGCTTTGCCGCTTCCTCCAGCTTGCGGTCAGAGAGGTATTCTGAGAAATTCGTGCCGGTGTTTTTCTTGAATACACGGCTTAGGTGGCTGTCTGTCATCTGCATTTTCCTGGCGATGGAGTTCAGGTTTGCATCGGCCAGATCCTGTTCAATATACATATAGATACTGTTCATGATCTGCTCATTGCGGCTGCTGAGCACATGCTGGTTCTCCTGCTGATAGCTCTGGATAGAGGAGATCAGGTAATCACAGAAGTGCCCGAAGCCGGGGTTGGCGCGCAGCACCGTAATGCAGGATGTCTCCACCATGGGGTGCGTAAAGTCGTTTTCCTGGAAAAAGAGCTTCACTGCAGAGAAAGATTCCTCCGCAAAGCGGTATATTTCCGAGAAAGAATACGGGGTGCTGCCCGGGCGGGCAAAATGGGTACAGGCATCCCTGTAGCGTCGCAGATATCCGTACAGATCCTCATAGGCTCTGGTGCGCAGATGGTTCTGGATAGTGCTTGCCACGCCCACATCCATCTTTTCCTGGCTCGACTCGAAGGAGCGTATCTGACGGATGGAAAGTCTCAGGTTGTACCCCAAAAGCAGGCTGTAGCGCAGCTGCTGATGGAGGTAGAGCAGTTCGTTCTCCATCTCCTGGCGGGTGGATACTGCATTGCTGTAGAATATGTTGATGGCATATTCGGGTGCTGCGTTGTAGAGGTTCATCTTCAGGGAGTCGCTTAATACCCGCAGGTTGTAAGTGTTGTAATTCATATAGTACTGCAGGCAGTCCGAACACCGCTGGGAGGACTGCTGGAACAATATCTTGCTTACGGAGAGATTTTCGCAGATGATCCTGTCGAAAAGCTCCAGGGTGTCGGGGCTGACGGAAGTGCCCTTTGTATTATAGTAATCAATGATAATGCCGCTGAAATAAGGGCGGGAACCAAAGACGTCAGAAGTTTCCTGCTTTTCTTTCCTGGGATTATCATTCTTTCGCCCGGCGGATTTGGAGTTCTGCTGTTTACAGTTCCGCGGGGCTGTGTTCTGGGGGCTGCCGTTTTGGGGGGCTGCATACCAGGGTTCTGTATTCTGCAGGCTGCTGTTCCGTGAACCTGTATCCACGGGCTTGCCGTTTCGGGGTTCTGTATCCTGGAGGTTGCAGTTCCGTGAGCCCGCATCCGCGGGCTTGCCGTTTCGGTTTTTTGTATCCTGGAGGCTGCTGTTCCGTGAGTCTGGATCCATGGTACTGCTGTTCCGGGATTCTGTATTCTGCAGGCTGCTGTCTCTTGAAACTGCATCTATGGGTTTGCCGTTCCGGGATTCTGTATCCTGCAGATTACCACTCTGTAGGTCTGTGCCCTGGAATCTGCCGCTTTGCATACCTTGCCCCTGGGGACTGTCGATCTGCAGGGCTTTGCTGTGTGCGCCGTCTGCCGTTTGCTGGCTGCCACCTTGTTTTCCCTGCCTTTTATCGGGGGAGGCTGAGAGCAGGAACAGGACGGGTAATGCAGCGGCAAGCAGCAGGAGCAGCAGAAAGCCCTGAAAGTTAAAAAACGACTGCCTGACCAGAGCCCGCCCGGTGAGCACAGGTTCATAATAGCAGTAGCCCAGCCCGTCTGTCTGCGAGGGTACATAGCAGAAATAAAAGTCGGGAAGGCTTAAGTCCCGGTAAGTGTATACAGCCTCCGACGGGTCAGAAACTTCTGAGGAGGTCCTGCGTGCAAGCTCGGAGACGGCGGCTACCAGTTTCCAGGAAAGGGGGCTGTAGCCTTCTGTGGACAGTACCCGGTCCTCCTGCAGCACCACGAAAGTTGACAGGGACGATGCGAAGGAAAGTTCCTGGGTTAAAACGTCCTTCAGGTGTCCCAAGCTGTCCCCTGCCTGTTCTTCTTTGGCAGTGTGCCGGTCCATGATACCGGCATAGGCGACGGCGTTTTCATAGACAGCTGTTTTTTGGAATTTCTTTGCTTTCAGAACGGAAAAGCAGCACAGCAGGACAGAGACTGAGATTAAGGTAAACAATATGATTTTAAGCAGTAAACTGCGGCGGTTGCCTGGATTCTTTAAAAACTTGTCCAACATAGTATTGATCCTCTCGTAAAAGCGGAAACTTTCCAAAGAAATATTATCATATTTTTCGGATCGCTACAAGCGCTGGACTATGCTCTAATTGCTTTTATTTTATCTTTTTTTGATAAAAAGATCAATATATGATTAGTTAGTAATCGCAAAGCGGGATGGATGGAGGACTGCTTTATGAATAATTTGTGAACAGAATCAAAATATGAGCAGGAGAGCGGCGGTTCGGGATTCTGCCAGAATGATGCACAGGAGTTGGAGTTCAGTGACCTGACTCAAGGAGCCTTGATTTGACAATAATTCAGATAGAATATGCTTGCCCGATAACCTGCCATTGCATATAATATAATCAGGAGGAGCAATTTAATGAGAAGGTTGAAGGTGTATTTGGACACTTCGGTGGTTAGTTATCTGTATCAAGAAGATGCCTTCGAGAGGATGCAGGACACGCTGGCGCTATGGGAGCTGTTTCGGCAGGGAGTGTATGAGGTTTAAATATCTGATCTCGTTTTAAGGGAAATAGACCGATGCACAGAGGAAAAGTTGAAGATTCTTTTGGATTATATGAAACAGATAAAGATTCATGTAATCAAAGGCTTCGAGGTGATCAGTTCTAGGTTTTATAGATTCCAGGGCAGGATACAAAAACATGGAAAATTAACAAGTATTTAGCTGACATTTGGGCCGATTTATGCTATCCTTATCTAATAGGTATCTTGGTGGTGTGAGGACGGTTGCGGAACTTAAAATTAAAGAAAGGATAAGCACATGGGATCTGAGGCAAAAAACGGAAAGTATAATTTTAATTACGGGTGGCATTTCAGGCTTGCCGACACTTTTCCGCTGAAAAAGGTGCTTGAAGGCACGGCGGACAGTGAGGGGAAGCTTTTTTATGAGAGGGATTATCGGGAGGAAGGGTGGAAGGAGGTCAGCCTTCCGCATACCTTTAATGACGGGGATCTGTTTGTGAACCGCATTGAGGACGCGGGAAGCGGGCAGAAGAGAACGGGCTCCTGCTACCGTAAGTGGTTCCGGCTGGGAGACTGTGGTACATCCGAGGGGAATGGGACGTCCCCGGACGAAACGGCCTCCAGGGGGTATGGCGCAGCCGGGGAACGCAAGGTTTTCCTGGAGATTGAAGGCATCCGCCAGACCTGTTATCTCTATGTGAACGGGAGGCTTGCGGGATATTATGAGGCGGGGGCCTTTCCCATCGGCTTTGATATTACGGATTTCCTCACGGAGGATGAGGAGCAGCTCATCGCCATTGCTACGGACAGCACTTCCTCCAGGAATATGGATTACATAAGCGCGGAGACGCCCAATCATCCGGATGCGGTGCCGGGAGATTTTGTGGCGGCAATTACCTCCAGGGGCAGAATGCCGGAAACCCAGGCGGGAGTGGCGTATCAGTGGAACTGCAACGATTTTAACCCCACAGTGGGTGGGCTGTCCAGAAATATCTATCTGCACATAAAGCCAAAGACCTATCTGACCCTGCCTTTGTACAGCAATTTAAAGACCAAGGGCGTCTATGTCTACGCTTCTGATTTTGACATCCAGAGGCGGACAGCACGGCTGCATGTGGAGGCGGAAGTCAGGAATGAGAGCGGCCGTGAGGCGGAGGCTTTTCTCAAGGTGGTATTGAGGGATGCCGCCGGTCGTGAGGCGGCTGTCTTTGAGGGCAGCGGTAAAAAGCTGGAGTCTGTGGGGGCTGTGGAGGCTTTTCGGACGATCATTCCGCAAAATGCCTATCGCAGGACGGAGGACGGTTTTGAGCCTGTGGACGAGTCGGAGGCGGGCGAAGTGGAGACTGCGTCTTATAAGGTGGAGGTCCTGACTGCAGAGGCAGAGGTTTCCGGCATGAATTTCTGGGAGATTGACAATCCCTGTCTTTACCATGTGTGCGTGCAGCTGTGGGTGGACGGCCAGGTTGCGGATTGGCAGGAGGTGGACACCGGCTTTAGGAAGGTGGAGTACGCGAGTGATTCCGGGCTTAGGATCAACGGGGCGAAGGTGTGGCTCACAGGCTATGCCCAGAGGGCGACGAATGAGTGGGTGGCGCTGGGCTGTGCTCCTGACTGGCTCAAGGATGAGGACGCGAAGCTGATCAGGGAGAGCAACGCGAACCATATCCGATTCATGCATGTGGCGGGCGCCCCGGCGGACGTGCGCTCCTATGACAGGTTTGGCGTGGTGTGTACCCAGCCGGCGGGTGACAAGGAGCGTGAGGTCTTTGGCAGGCAGTGGAAACAGCGTGTGGAGCTGATGCGGGATATTATTATCTATTTCAGGAACAGCCCCAGCATTGTGTTCTGGGAGGCGGGAAACAATTCCATCGGGAAGGAACACATGCGTGAGATGCGCCTTTTGAAACAGGAGCTTGATCCTCACGGAGGCAGATTCATGGGCTGCCGCACCATCAATACCCAGGAGGTCATCCAGGAGGCGGAGTATGCGGGCACCATGCTGAACCGTCACGCGGCGACCTTTATCGCCAGGCAGGTTCCTATCACGGAGACGGAGTACCTGCGGGAGGAGTCTCCCAGGCGTGTATGGGATGATTTTACGCCGCCCTTTTATGACTATGACAGCCTGTGGCTGGGCAAAGGCGGAAGGAAGCAGACAGGCTATGATTATTATGATCTGACGGCGGAGGATTTTGCCCTGGCGGCGGCATCGGGCTATCAGGAATTCTTTCACGACAGGGTGGGCGGCGCTTCCGGGAATAACCTGTATTCCGCCGCGGCGGCGCTCTGCTGGACAGATTCCGCCCAGCATGGCAGACAGTCCCACAGTGAGAACGGCAGGATGAGCGGCAGAGTGGACGCTGCCAGGGTCAAGAAACAGAACTTCAGGGTATTCCAGGTGATGCAGTCTCCTGGTGCGGATGTAGCGATACTGGGGCATTGGAATTATCCCCAGGAGAGTCCTGAGACTTATCGTTATGCACTGAAAAAGTTTGACGGCACTGCCTGGGTCAAGACAGGGGAGTATGATTACAGGAACCCAAAGGACAAGACGGTCTATGTAGTGGGCAGCTACAGCATCGCAAGGGTGGAGCTGTCTGTGAACGGCAGGCTTGTGGGAAGCTGTGACAAGCCGGTGCGCACTTTTATTTTCCCGTTTCCTCATGTGGATGTGACCCAGTCGGGCAGTATCCAGGCAAAGGCGTACGATTATGAGGGAAATCTTGTGGCCACGGATACGCTGGAGACGGCGGGAGGGCCTGCAAAGCTGAAACTGACTGCTGTATGCAGTGAAAATGGCTTCCATGCCGACGGTGTGGATGCGGCTTATATAGATATAGAAGTTCAGGACGAAAACGGGCGTGTATGTCCTCTGTGCGACAGCAGGATCCGCTTTCAGGTGGATGGTCCGGCGGAGTTCCTGGGCGGTTATAACAGCGGGCGCTTCAAAGGACCCGAAGAGGATGACAGCGTGATCCATAAGGATTATATTTATGCGGAATGCGGCATCAACAGGGTGTTCCTGCGTGCGGGCAGGGTGCCCGGGGAAATCACGGTGACTGCTGTCATGGAGAAAGCATGCGGGCAGGAAGGCAGTGTGGGGAAACACGAAGTTCCAGGGGAGGGAAATTTTGGGACAGACGGTGCTGTCCGGCAGGACGGTAATATTGGGAAAGATGACGCCGCCCGGCAGGATGGTTTTATCAGGCAGAGCGTTGTCCTTCACACTGTAGCAGCGGATACATCAGACCTGACTGAGGCGCTTCCCGGGCGCCAGAGCGCCGTGATAAGGGAAGGCGTTACCCAGAGGCAGGACGATTTTCCGGCGAATGCCCTTGCGGATGCGGCAAAATACACAAAGAGAGAGGGGCTTTACTGCAAGGTGCTGGTGAACGGGCAGGAACCGGACACCCACGGTATCATGAGCAGGGTGGACAACGGCAGTATTTACAGCCCTATATTATACATATTGAAGTCCATGCATGGAGGAAGGCCGGAGGCATTTTCCTACTCTTATCAGGACAAGGTGCTGACCATAGACAGCGGCGGGTATCATGTGGAGATGGAAGCAGGGCATACGCACATGCTGGTAAACGGGGAGGAAAACCTGTTGAACGGTCAGCCCTTTGAGGATGCGGAAGGCAATCTGATCGTGGAGATCAATGCGGTCATATCGTATATCCAGGGCGTTTCCGCCGGGTATGACGAGATGGCGAACCTGTTCCGGATCAATTGGTAGAAAGAAGGGGGCATTCCCGTCAGAAAAATCTGTTTGGACGGAAGAGGCGCGGTAATCTGCCCTGCGGGGTTTAGAGAATGTGGTAAAATGGATGTAAATGAGATGCGCGGAGGAAACGGAGAAGAATATGGAACCAATTTTGATCAGTAGTCTTGACATTTCCAGGGCTGGGAAAAACTGTAAGATATTGCTGGGGGATATTGATGGGGACGGGCGTATGGAGTTAGTCTGCGCCCAGCCTGACGGAGGGATCGACGACCGTTATGTGCCCCATATGGTGGTTTGCCTGACGGCGTTTTCCCTTACGGGGGAGCTTCTGTGGCAGGCAGGCGAGCCTGTGGCGCAGCCGGGTGGGCCCGGATCAGATTACCCGGTGCAGATAGCTGACATTGACGGAGACGGAAGGCTTGAGGTTCTTGCCGTTATGGATAAGACTCTTTTTGTGCTGGACGGCGCAGACGGACAGGTGAAGAAGTCATTTTCATTAAAAAACCTTCCGCAGCTTGCCTCCAGCGACCCCAGGTTTCCACAGGGCGAAGGCTGCCCCAATGCTCACGACTGTATCATTGTTGCAAATCTGCGGGGAAAGGATACGCCTCAGGATATTATATTGAAAGACCGCTATGAAAACATGTGGGCATTGGACGGGGACTTCAACCTGCTCTGGACCCACAGCGGCAATGTGGGGCATTTCCCTCTTGCCTGCGATATCAACGGGGACGGCCGGGACGAGGTGATGGCGGGCTACGACCTGCTTTCCTCAGAGGGGAAAGTCATGTGGTCCTGCAAGGATCTGGAGGATCATGCGGACTGTCTCTGGATGGGGGACGTCAACGGTGACGGAAAGCCTGAAATGTGCGTGGGAGGCAGTGTCACCTGCCTCTATGACGCAGAGGGGAAAGAGCTGTGGCGATACACCGGCTCCATCGAATCCCAGCATGTGGCACTTGGAAAATTTCTGCCGGACAGCCCGGGACTGCAGGTGGCAGGTCTGGACAGGATACGCAGAGGCGACGGTCACAAGGGGCAGCATGACGGCAAGGATGGCATGTTCCTCTTAGACTGCCAGGGCAGAGAGATTTGGAAAGAGGACCGCAGGACAAAAGGCTGGCTCACCATTGTCAACACCTACCGCAACTGGGCGGGGGAGGGAAGGGACTATATTCTCGCCTACCGCAGAGGAGGCGGGGTGAAGCCGACGCTTTACAACGGGGAGATGGAGGCTGTGGTCACATTCCCTGAGGATGGTTATGTGCTGAGCGGAGATCTGTTTGGGAGGAACTGTGAGGACGCGGTCATTTACGCTGACGGAAAGGCATGGATCTACTCAGGGCTGCCCTATGACCTGACCCGGAAGCCTTCCGGCAGGCCAGTTCCCCAGACAGGCAGGCTTTACCGCTCCACCCTGTATCCGGGGTGCGTGTATGGGGAGTGAGCCCAAACCAGGGGGGCATAGAAGTGCAGAGAGCGGAACAAGTTCCCGCAGGCGGGAACTGGAAAACAGTCTCGGAACGGAGTTGCCCCCGGAAGGAATTTCCAGCTGCATTTCCGGGCAGATGGAAATTCCTTCCAGCCCAAGGGGGCGTAGAAGTGCAGAGAGCGGAACAAGTTCCCATATGTGGGAACTGGAAAACAGTCTCGGAACGGAGATGCCCCCGGAAGGAATTTCCAGCTGCATTTCTGTGCAGATGGAAATTCCTTCCAGCCCAAAGGGGCATAGAAGTGTAGAGACGGAACTGGAATAGGAGGCATGTGAGAAATGAAATTAATCTATGAAAATGCGTTGAGCTGTGAGGAGGACATCAGGGATTTTACTTTAGAGGGCAGCGCCAGGCTTTCTTTCCCGGAGGGGAAGTTGCGGATGGAGAATGCCATAAGTGCAGAGCAGGGGCAGAAGGCGAACTACGTGCTGTGGTGCCCGGTGGATTTTCCCTCTGATGTGAGGGTGGAGTGGAAGTTCCAGCCCCTCAAGGAGCCGGGGCTGGCGATCCTGTTTTTTGCTGCAAAGGGAAGAAACGGGGAGGACATCTTTGACGAGGCACTGGCAAAGAGGACAGGAGAGTATGTGCAGTACCATCACGGTGATATTAATGCTTTCCATGTGTCATATTTCCGCAGAAAGGAGCCGGATGAGAGAGCGCTGCACACCTGCAACTTAAGAAAAAGCTATGGTTTTCATCTGGTGTCTCAGGGCGGGGATCCGATTCCTGATGCAGATGAGTGCAGTGGCATGTATAAGCTGGCGCTGGAGAAAAAGGGAAATCTGGTGCGGTTTCTGGTGGAGGAGGTCGAGGTCTTCCGCTTTGAGGATGACGGGGAGGCTTATGGCCCACTGCTTGGCGGCGGAAAGATTGGTTTCCGCCAGCTGGCACCCATGATTGCGGAGTACGCGGATCTGAAAGTGTATGAGCTGTAAATTAATGTCTGCTGCCGTCTGGAGGTAACAGTTTGGTGAGCTGTCGCAACAGAGCCTAAGTCTGAAGACAGGTTGAATCGGGAATGCGCGATGGATTCTCGTATAAGGGAGTGTATTTTCGGGGTAATCTTGACCGTATAAGCCAGGTATTGGGAAATGTGCGGTGTTTTCAAGGCTGGCTTTGTGCGGTTGCGACATTTTCAAGTAATAAAAAAAGTCTCGGAACGGGGAAGCCTACGGAAGGAATTTAAGACGCGTCAGCGGCAGAAAATCCTTCCAGCCCAAGGGGGCGTAGAAGTGTAGAGACGGGACTAAAAAACAGTCTCGGAACGGAGATGCCCCCGGAAGGAATTTCCAGCTGCATTTGTGTGCAGATGGAAAATCCTTCCAGCCCAAAGGGGCATAGAAGTGTAGAGACGGAACTAAATTTAGGAGGAGTTTGAAATGCAGTTGGATGATTTGTTTTTGAAGGCGTGTCAGAACGGGCAGAAAAGTGTGGTCATCACGTTTTTAAAAAAGGGTGGCATCAATGTTGACAAGAGAGACATGAATGGTTTCACCCCTTTGCACCACGCGTGCAGGAAAGGTGCCAGGGATATTGTCAAGCTTCTGATTGAGAACAGTGCGGATGTGAACATGGCATCCAATACCAGCATCACACCCTTGCATCTGGCGGCACAGCTGGGGAATCAGGAGATCATACAGTGCCTGTTGGATGCCGGGGCGGATATCAATGCCACAGATAAGGAGGGCAAGAGTGTCCTCATCTACAGTGTGCTGGCAAAGAAGGTAGAGGCGGCGAAGTATCTGATCGCCAAGGGAGCCGATGCGGCTGTCAAGGACAACGACAACAGGACGGCTCTGGATTATGCCAATGCGCTGGGGCTGCCGTATTTTGTGTCGGAGGTTTCCACAGATACCCTGGGGGAGACGGATGCTTACGGTAACACCCCCCTACACCAGGCCAGCTTCAACGGACAGAGCGAGGTTGTGAAGGTGATGCTGGCGAAGGGGGAGGCTGATGTAAACGCTGTGAATAATGACGGGGAAACCCCACTGTTTGTGGCGGTGGACAGTAACAATATCTATGTCTCTGAGCTTCTGCTGGGGGCGGGGGCTCAGCCTGACAGGGCGACAAACGAGGGGGTCTGTCCCATCCATGCAGCGGCAATGAATGGGAATGAGCACATGGTCGATGTGTTGATTAAGCATGGCGCGGATATTAACTGTCGGGATAAATACGGAGAGACTGCGCTGATCATCGCAGCCAGGAAGGGTATGAACAATGTAGTGTCCGAGCTGACAGCGAAGGGGGCGGATGTTACCTGCGCCGATCAGGACGAACATACCGCCCTGTATTATGCATCAGAGAGCGGCTTTAACGAGATCGTTGAGATATTGCTGATGGCTGGGGCTGAGTCATAAAGTCAACAATCCCGTTGCAAGCAGCGGGGGATGTGACCCTCGCGGCATTTGCCAAGGCCTTACAGGATTTGGCTCATTGCTCGCGGGAATCAAGGCAGGAGCTGTGGGCTGAAATATTTCCGCACCGGAGCCGGAGGTTCCGGCGTGGAAAACACAGACAGGACTTAAAACAGCCTCGGAAACGGACACGCCCCGGAAGGAATTTAAGACGCGGGAGCGGCAGAAGTTACTTCCAGTCAGAGGGGCGAAGGAGAGCAGAGGCGGAACTGGAATAAAAAAAGCGGGACTGGAATTAGGAGGTATACAGATGGTAATCAATTACGAGGAGAGCAGGGAAAACGTAGAGAGGGTGCTGGCAGGGGAGCTGGATCCGGAGGCGGCGGAGTTGTGGCCTCTGATCTACTATCTGACGGTCATGATCCGGGATCCCAAAAATGACAGGGAGTATGTGGACAAAAGCCTTACGCTTTTTGAAAAGCTGCTGCAAAAGGTGGACCAGGACGAGGATGACGAGATGGAGATGGTCATCGAGGCGGCGGACAGTATCATCGGTTGGGAAGGGCCGGTGGAGAGGGTGCTGGAGCTGATAGCGGAGGCGGGGGTGAGCTTTACCGAGCCAAGATATTATGAGAGGGAGCTTACCAATCTTAGGGACCACTTTCTGGATTACAGGGTCCGCATTGAGACAGTGGTTAAGATGGCGGAGCTGGGCATCGATCTGAACGAGGCTCTGATCAAGGGAAAGACGCCCGCGTATATTATTGCCCACAAGGAGAGGGTGAAGACCTGGGGGAGCGGCGCCAACGAGATTGAGGAGAGCTATGCAAAGATGGTGGAGGAATACTTCAGCGTGGAGTCCATGGAGGCGCTGAATGCCGAGGGAACCTCCGCGGCCCATGAGGCGGTCAGGCGTGACCATCATGAAATGCTGGCGGCGATGCTGAAAAAGGGCATTGATGTGAATGTCACAGAGGACCAGCCCCAGGTGGCGGGAACTACAATGCTGATGACGGCTTGTGCCTACAGTTTCCTTGATACTGTGAAGATGCTGATGGACGCCGGGGCGGATGACAGCCTGAAGAATGTGGCGGACGAGACGGCGGCGCATATAGCGGTTTCCATAAAGGTCCGTTATAAGGAAATAACCAACGAGGAGAGGGCGGAGATGCTGAAGTGCCTGAAAAACATTGACATTCCAGGCAAAAACGGCAGGACACCCCTGATGACTGCACAGAACTATGACCTGCATGGCTCCCACACGCTGACGCCTGTGTTTATTGAGAAAGGCGCGGATGTAAACCGGGTGGATGACAACGGAAATACGGCTCTTATGCTTCATGCGGAGTGGTACTGCGACAAGGATGTATTCAAGGCGATGGTGAAGGCGGGATATGATGTCAACGCCAGGAACAAGGCGGGAAATACGGTGCTTCACTATGCAATGAAAAACAACAGCAGTGAAGTGGCGGTCTACCTTATCAAGAAAGGTGCGGATGTAAACGTCGCCAACGAGAAGCAGGTGACTCCCATGCAGATCGCGGTGGAGAAAGGCATGGACGAGGTGCTGGCGTTCCTGTAAGGCTGTGGGACGGGGTGTCTGCGGGAAGATAATGGGGTATCAGCTGACCATCAAAAACAGATGGCAGGGTGATACCCAATGTCAGTAACTCAGGGAATTCTTGGCAGGAACCTTTTGCCCCCGGCATCCTGACATTGGGATAAGATTGTAAATTTTATATTGGAGAAGCGGCAGAGGGATAACGGATGATTCAGGCTTATTCCTCTGTTTTTTATGCACAGACCCGTGCAAAGGAATATGCCACAGATCGGCGCACGGATAAAAATGCCCTTCTTGCAATATACAGGCAAATATGGTAAGCTATGGATTGTAGACAGCGAACATGTGTTGGTAATTTTTTGAATTTGCAGGGTACAGCAGCGTGGGAAAATTTGATAAGGAATACGAAGCGTTCCGAATATTTGAGGAAATATTGGAGCAGTCGCAGGCTGAACAGGCACAGGCTGAACAGCCGCAGGCAGAAAGAATAGAAAATGGAATTGGGCATCAGCCTGCGGGTGGGAAAGCGGAACACGCAGAGGCTCCTTATTATGAGATAGAATATGATTCCTGCCCGATGCACGGGGTGGGCAGATTTGTATTGAAGTCCAGTAAAATTGAAGCGCCCAAAAAGGATGAAACCAGGGATATTTTCAACCAGATGCGCGATATTGCGAGAAAATACAGGACTTCCTATTTTAACAGTTCCAAATTCTATAATAAGGCAGCACAGCAGGAAAATGCTAAGATCTTTTATAAACAGGGTATGTTTATGAAGGATTTTAAGGATGAATATGATAAATCTGTTCATTATTCATCCTATTATCCCAGTTATCAGATGATGGGGTATGACCAGCTTCGGACTTATTTTACATGGAGGACAAAGGTCAGACAAAAGGAGGTTGAAAACACCTCCCTGTCTTACGCGTTCCTGTATATTTACGAACTCCTTAACAATATCGGCGTGGACGGACCGGAAGAAGGTCTGGAGAAGCTGATGTTTTTCTGGGAGGCTTACAGGATATACGATGGCAGTATTGACAAATATATGCTGCAATGGGTGAAAGATTACCATATTTATTATGAATTACCCAGGCCATTTAAGGAATTCCTGGAAGAAAACGGCCTGGAGGCGCACTATCCGGAATTGTCCGGCCCGGAGGATAAATTTGACTTATTCTGTTCCATTTCTAAGTATGATATCAGAAAATCGGTGTTCTTTTGTGAAGGCAGCATGGAACAAAAGCATTCCATGGAAGAAGGGCATTCCATGGAACAAAAGCATTCCATGGAACAGGGAAATGTTGTGGAAAAAGTGCGTTCCAGGGATTTTATAAAAGGCTGTTTCTATTTTGTACTGGACAGGCTGAAACAGGTGCTTGCGGAAAACCGGATAAATTTTGACGAATTTATATTTCAGCCGGCAAAGAATATGGTGATATGGACACCATTTAAAGGGGCGCTTTTTTACCCGGCAGCCAGGCAGCAGGACAGGAAGGTGGTGTTGTCGGAGAGGGAAATCTATTTGTGCAGCGGAAACCGTTGGACATTTAATACGGTGATTACCGCGGAGAGCGGGAAAAGGCTCATTGGTTATTGCATGAAACAAATGGAGTCCACCCTGAGAAAAGCGGTAAAGTACAAATACAGACTTTCCGCCGGTACTGACATGCTCAGCCCTGTAATGGCGGCTGAATTGCAAAAAGCAAACATATTTCTTGAGAAGACAGTCACGGAGGCGAGCCTGGAATATTACAGGGAAGCCACCAAAACGGTAGTGAGTATAGATTCCAGGGCACTGGAAAGAATCAGGGAAGAAGCGCTGGCTACACAGGAGAAGCTGATTGTGCCGGAGCAGGAGGAATTTCGGTTTGCACTATCCGCTTCCGCGGCTCAGGGGAGCCTTGCAGAACAGGAAAATACCGAAATACAGGGCAGGATTGCAAAGCAGGAAGACAGCCTGGCACAAGGCAGTTTTGGGCATGACAGGAAAACGGGAACGGGGCTGCAGCAAGGAGAAAGGACGGATTTGGCGGCTTCCGCATCAGAACCGTGGGATGGCTTAAAGGCAGCCTTGGAGGAAACGGAAAAGAGCGCCTTGCTTATTGTGTTAAACGGGGAAACAGACATAAAACATTTTGCTGACAGCCATGGCATCATGCTGGAGGTCCTGATGGACAGGATTAATGAGAAGGCCATGGACTTTATCGGTGATAACCTTCTGGACAGTGAATTCCAGATTTATGAGGATTATGCAGAACAAGTGAAGGGAATGGTGGAGACAGGATGACGAAGCAAGTACCCAGAAGGATAGCCAATATTTTGATAAATGCATTAAAAGGCGGCGTAGTGCCCCGGGCGGGGCTGGAATATATCACAGTCGGGCGCACACAGGAGATTTCAGCCATTTTACATGACATTGAAATGATTGAAGAAGGGGGCGCTTCCTTCCGGTTTATTGTGGGGAAATATGGCAGCGGGAAAAGTTTCCTGCTCCAGACAATGCGCAATTATGCCACGGCAAAGGGGTTTGTCGTTGTGGACGCAGACCTTTCCCCGGAGCGCCGTTTCGCAGGGACAAAGGGGCAGGGGCTTGCCACCTATAAGGAACTGATAAAAAATCTTTCCACGAAGTCAAAGCTCGACGGCGGTGCATTGCCGCTGATATTGGAAAAATGGATTTCAGGCATACAGACAACAATAAAAATGGAAACCAGGGCAGAGGGCGGGGAATTTGATGCACTTGTGGAAAAGCAGATTTATGCAGTGGCGGGCTCCCTGGAAGGAATGGTAAATGGGTTTGAATTTGCCAGGGCTGTGGTGCTTTACTGGAAGGCCTACCGGGAGGACGATACGGCGCTGAAGTCCAATGTCTTAAGATGGTTCCGGGGAGAGTACCCTACCCGGAAGGAGGCCAAAGAAGACTTGGGCATTAATTTTATTGTGACGGACGAGACATGGTATGATTTCCTGAAGGTATTTGCTGTTTTCCTGGTGGGGGCCGGATATAAAGGCATGCTGGTGGTTATTGACGAATTGGTCAATATATTTAAGATACCGAATTCCATTACCAGGGCGAACAATTATGAAAAGATACTTACCATGTACAATGATGTGCTGCAGGGCAAGGCACAGCATATCGGTTTCCTCATGGGAGGCACTCCCCAGTGTATTGAGGATAAATATAAAGGTGTGTTCAGCTATGAGGCGCTGCGTTCCCGGCTGGCAGAGGGGCATTTTGCAACGGAAGATGTCAGGGATTTTTCGGCGCCTGTTATCAGGCTCCAGATGCTGACCCAAGAGGAAATGTATGTTTTGGTGGAAAAGCTGTTGAGTATACATACTCAGTTGTACAGCTATACGTCGTCCCTGACACAGGAGGATTTGGTCTATTTCCTTACGGTGGAATATAACCGGGTGGGAGCCAGCACACATATTACGCCCCGGGAGATTATCCGGGATTTTATTGAATTGATCAATATCCTGCACCAGACCCCCCAGAAAAGCGTGGCGGAAATCCTTGGTAGCAACAGCTTTGAGATGGCAAAGGGAGGCCTGCCGGAGGAAGAAATACACGAGGAATTTCAGGAATTTGAAATCTGATAAAGTTCTGGAAGGGCAGGGAGGGAATAATTTGCCGCAGGCAGGATAAATTGCTGCAGATGTCATGGGTTCCACAGGCGGCACAAAATGCCCCTTGTGGCAATTGGATAGGAGAGCATAGATGGATGTATTTGGCAGGCTTGCCCCGTTCATACAGGATTTTATCTATCAGAATAAATGGGAAGAATTGCATGGTAATCAGGTGGCGGCATGCGAGGTGATTTTTGACAGTGATGACAACCTGCTGCTTTCCTCCGGCACGGCTTCCGGTAAAACGGAGGCAGCGTTCCTGCCGGTGCTTACAGAAATTTATAACAAACCCTCCAGGTCGGTGGGGGTTATGTATATTTCACCTTTAAAGGCGCTGATAAACGACCAGTTTAAACGTCTGGAACAATTGCTGATAGATTCTAATATTCCTGTTACAAAATGGCATGGCGATGCCTCCGTTGACAGGAAAAATAAACTGATGAAAAACCCCGAGGGCATTTTGCAGATTACCCCGGAGTCCCTGGAAAGTCTGATCACAAACAAGCGCGGTGCGTGTCTGGAAATGTTTTCAGACCTGCGCTTTATCATCATTGACGAAGTGCATTCTTTTATGAGGGATGTGCGGGGGCTGCAGCTTTTGTGTGTCCTTGAGCGGCTGAAACGGCTTACCGGCGTGAATCCCCGGAGGGTTGGCCTGTCTGCCACCCTGGGGGATGTGTCTCTGGCACAGGAATGGCTGAATACCGGAACCGGCAGGGCTTGCGCCGCCCCTGTTGCAAATGAGGGGAAGAAGCGGGTCAGGCTGCATATTGAACGCTTTGTGAATTATTCCGACAAACATGACCTTGTGGAAAGAAACGGGAGCGACAATGTGGTAAATGTCAGCGGTGAAGGAGATATGGGCGACAGGGAGCATTACGAATATCTTTTCAAACAGACCCTGGATAAGAAGACCATTATCTTTGCCAACAGCCGGGAAGAAATTGAATTTGTCATGGCAAACCTAAGGCAGATTGCCTTAAAGCATAAGGCTCCGGATATTTACCGTGTCCATCATGGAAATGTGTCCGCACTGCTGCGGGAGACTACAGAGGACGAAATGAAGTCCGGGGAGGAAAAAATTGTCACAGGCGCCACAGTGACACTGGAACTGGGGATTGATATCGGTTCACTTGACCAGGCGGTACAGATTGGCGCACCCCTTAATGTATCCAGTTTTGCCCAGCGCCTTGGGCGGTGCGGCCGCAGAGGGCAGGTGCCTCAGCTGCTTTTTACCTTTGTGGAAAGCATCAAAATCAATTCTTCGGATATGCTGGGCCCCATTAACTGGGAATTTATACGGACCATTGCCATTATAGAACTGTATCTGAGAGCCCATTGGCTGGAACCCATACCGCCCAGGAAGCATGCCTATAATCTGTTATACCATCAGACTATGAGCTGTCTGAAAAGCAATGGTGAAATGTCGCCTGCCGGGCTTGCCCAGGCTGTCCTTACCCTGGGATGTTTTCAGGAAATTTCTCAGGAGGATTATAGGAAGCTGCTGCATCATTTGATTTATATAGAGCAATTGGAACGCACAGAGCAAGGGGGCGTGGCAATTGGGCGGGCGGGGGAAAAGGTGGTAAACAGCCATAAATTCCTGACCGTGTTCCTTGCGCCGGAATATTATCTGGTAAAGGATGAAAACAGGGCTATCGGTACTGTGGATAAGGCATATCCTGTGGGCGTGCGGTTTGCCCTGGCGGGGAGGTCCTGGGAGACAGTGGATATCAATGTGGCATCCAAGGTTATCTTTGTAAAGCAGATACCGGGCATTTCCGCGGTGGATTGGGATATGGATTTTGAGGCGGAGCTCCACACCGTGCTTGTTCGGAAAATCCGCAGCGTGTTGTCAGAAAACGGTGAATACCCGTATTTGAGCGACCGGTGCAGGGAGCGGTTGGCGGAAATCCAATATATTGCCAGGAACACAGGGATTTTGGAGCATCTTGTGACTGCTCTGTCCGACAAGAAATATGCCGTTTTCCCCTGGGTTGGGACCAGACAGATGGTAACGCTCCATTACGCACTGCTCCACAGGAAAATAAAAAGCAGGCTGCTGTGGGGAACCTGTATTTACCTGGAAGTCATATTTGACAGGGATGGGAAAGAACTGGAAAGGATTATTGCGGATATCCTTCATTCCGAACCTGACCTGTATGCGTTTCCCCTGCCTGATAAAGTACAAATCCAGGGTAAGTATAATGAATTTATTCCCCGGGAACTGCTGAGAAAACAATTTATTGAGGATTATCTTGATTTTGAAGGGTTGAAAGAGGATATGATGTTATGATTGGCTGCTATCAGTGATGAAAAAGGAAGGTTGAAAGGTGAAAGTGGGATAACCAACCAATGAGGATGTGCAACCTGTAAATCAGCCGGATTACAGGTTGCAGACCGGGGAAAAAATTATTTGCGGTAATTGTGGCAGCATGACACCGGGGTAAATATAATCTGCCCCTGTCTGAAAACTGAATAACCATCGTTTCATAGAACGGCACATCAAGACAGGAAACCAAGAATAGTTTTCCTGTCTTGATGTGCCTATTATACTTTACTCCCAGGCTAGTACTGTGTTGCGCAATTAACAGTGAATTCAGCACCGCCTATTTGCACCAATG
>CAOKQK010000026.1 GCA_948470905.1 uncultured Lachnospiraceae bacterium
GCCATTATCATAGAGTTTAAGGTGCAGGAGGATGAGGAGAAAGAGCTTTCTGACACCGTAGAGGAGGCGCTGCGGCAGATTGAAGAAAGAAACTATAAGGCGTCCCTTACAGCGAAGGGGATAACGGATGAGCGTATCAGAAGCTATGGCTTCGCTTTCTGTGGGAAGAAAGTGCTTATTGGCAAAAAAGGATAGTGCTGTTTTACTGCGGGCAATTGCCCGCTTTTTTGATGCCAGGGTATTTTTTTCACCTATCTGATTGTAAAACCTTACCTCTCATGTCCAAAAGCCTACCGCTTGCGCGGTACATATTTACAGCAGCCTAAATTGCGCTATACTGTAATTGTAAACGCAGGCTATGGCGGCAGATTTACAAACGAATCTTCAGAAAGGCATGAGGATCTGTCATGAAGGTTAAGATTGAGATTGTGAAGGGGCTGGAGGAGGAAGAGGTGATCATCCGCTGTGGGGCTTTGGATGATGCTGTTGTCGGTCTCCAGGACTATCTGTCAAAACAGAATGATGGCAAGAGGTGCCTGGCCCTGGCGGAGGGGGAGACGGATTTCTTTATCCCCATGGGTGATATTTTGTTTTTTGAAACGCAGGGGCGGGAGATCCGGGCCCACACCGCGGATAAGATATTTACCTGCGGCTATAAGCTCTATGAGCTGGAGGAGCTTTTGCCGGGATGCTTTATGCGGGTTTCCAAGTCGACGATCGTGAATCTGGATCGTATCTACTCTGTCACGCGGAACCTGACGGCGTCAAGTATAGTGGAGTTTGCGGGAAGCTGTAAACAGGCATTTGTGTCACGCGCCTACTATAAGGCCATGACAGAGAGGCTGAGGGCGAGGCGGCTTGGGCTGTAGCGGAGGCTGGCAGAAGACGCCTGCGGAGAGGCTGAGGGCGAGGCGGCTTGGGCTGTAGCGGAGGCTGGCAGAAGACGCCTGTGGAGAGGCTGAGGACGAGGCAGCAGGGGCGGCTGAGGATGCAGTGTGAGGACGCTGGCGGAAGATGACGGAGCGAACAGGGAAGAAAGGAGAAAAATATGAATGCGTTTGAATATTTTGAAAAAGATGGGCAGGAAAATGGAAATGCGTGCCATGGCAACAATGGCAGTATAAATATGGACAATAGCACAGGCGGCAGGAATGGAGATGATATGGGAACAGAAAATAAAGATAAAAAAGACATAAATTTTGACTTTAATATTGATGTCAATGGTAAGAGAGGCAGAGGCACAGACAACAAGAATGTAATATGGGGAGCCCTGTTTCTGATCGGAGCCATAGCGCTGATGGTGAACAAACTGGGCTTTCTTAATATTCTCCTGGGCGGGATGAGCTTCTTCCAGATCATTGCAACGGTGTTCCTGGTGGGGGTTCTGGTGAAGGGTATGGCAAAGCACAGTTTCGGGCAGATTCTGTTCTCTGTGGCGTTCATCATCATTGTGAATGACAAGGTGCTTCACATGGAGGCATTTACGCCCTGGACGGTGCTGGGGGCGGCACTTCTGGGGACGATCGGGCTGCACCTCATGTTTCCCAAGGTCAGGAGCGGATATGGGAGGTTCCTGTCCATAAACGGTAAGGAGATCTTTCCGGGGCGGATTAATGAGGAGAGCCGTGAAGGTGACAGTGCGCGCTATGAGAACAGCTTTGGGGAATCCGTAAAGTATGTGTCAGGTGAGATCAGCAGGGTGAAGCTTGACAACGCGTTTGGCTCCATGCAGGTCTATTTCACGGACGCGAAGCTTGTGGGCGGGACGGCAGGGGTTATCGTAGATAACGTTTTCGGCAGCACGATCATCTATATACCTGCGGGCTGGAAAGTAGTCATGAATGTGGAAAGCGCGTTTGGGGGAGTCAGCCAGAAAGGACAGTGCAGTCCTGCGGGCGATAATGTGCTGTATATGAAGGGGGATACCTGTTTTGGGACTATACAGGTGCGCTATATTTAAAAGCAGTCAAGAAATTATTGACGAATTTTAACTGTGCCACCCGGGGAAAATAAGGCAAAATTACTAATTTTTTCAAAATAACTTATTAAAAAGTATTGATACTTTCCAATGTTTCGTTTAAAATAAATTTAATGCCAAATCATTATGAGCAAAATCAGAGCTTTTTTCCAAACAGCTCTGATTTTGTGATAGAAAATTTGCACTGATAAAAACAGTCTCGGAATGAAAGACGCCACCCGAAGGAAATTCCAGCAGATCCTTGGCAGATGGAATTTCCTTTCAGCCAGGTGGAGTGTAGAAGTGAAGAGAGCGGAGCCAGTTCCCGCAAGCGGGAACAAATTGCCGTTTACGGCAATTGAATAGGAGGTTACAATATGAGCCGTTTGAGTATAGCCACGCCCAACAAGGCGCAGCTCACAGTGGAGCGTCTGTACAAGGATCTGGAGAGGCGTATCATAGCAAGTCCCCCCGGACTGTGTCCGGTGGATCTGCAGCTGTCTTTCCTGAAGCTCTGTCACGCCCAGACCTGCGGAAAGTGTTCACCCTGCAGGATTGGTCTTGGACAGCTGCAGAATCTGCTGGAGGATGTGCTGGAGGGCCGTGCCAGTTTAAAGACATTGGATCTGATCAGGGAGACGGCGGAGGATATCATGAATTCCGCGGACTGTGCCATAGGATACGAGGCGGCACACATGGTCCTTACGGGCATGGAAGGATTTATGGAGGATTACAGGCATCACATCGAACACGGAAAATGTTCCTGCCATATCACCCAGCCTGTGCCCTGTGTGGCGCTCTGTCCCGCGGGCGTGGACATTCCCGGTTACATAGCCCTGGTGAAGGAGGAACGGTATGCGGATGCGGTCAGGCTGATCCGCAAGGACAACCCTTTCCCTACAGCCTGCGCGCTGATCTGCGAGCATCCCTGTGAGGCCAGATGTCGAAGGAATATGATAGACAGTTCTGTAAATATCCGCGGGTTAAAGCGCATGGCGGTGGACAGCGCCCGCGCGAACACGGTGCCCACGCCAGAGAAGGCGGAGAGCACGGGAAAGCGTGTTGCTATCGTAGGCGGCGGTCCCGGAGGGCTTTCTGCGGCGTACTATCTGGAGCTCATGGGGCACCACGCGGTGGTCTTTGAGGAAAAGGGCAGGCTTGGGGGCATGCTGCGGTACGGCATTCCCAATTATCGTTTTCCCAGGGAGCGGCTTCAGGAGGATATCGACGTGATCCTGTCCACAGGTGTGGAGGTGCGCCTGAATACCAGGATTGGCAACGGAGAGGGAGAAATCCCCTTTGAGAAGCTTCGGGAGGAGTTTGACGCGGTGCATGTGGCAATCGGTGCCCATACGGACAAGAAGATTGGCATCGAGGGCGAGGACTCCCGGGGCGTCATGTCCGCGGTGGAGATGCTGCGGCGTATCGGTGACGACGATATGCCTGATTTTAGAGATAAAACCGTAATTGTCGTGGGCGGGGGCAATGTGGCGATGGACTGCACCCGTTCCGCGATCCGTCTGGGTGCAAAGAAGGTGGGCATCGCCTACAGGAGGCGCCAGGAGGATATGACGGCACTGCCGGAGGAGGTGGAGGGCGCAGTGGCGGAGGGGGCGGAGCTCTATACCCTGAAGGCTCCCCACAGGATAGAGGCCGATGAGAACGGCTGTGTGGCAGCGCTGTGGATAGAGCCTCAGATCATAGGCCCTATTGATGCCTGGGGCAGGGCGCGCCCCATCCAGGCGGATGTGCCTCTGCAGAGGATTCCCTGCGATATTGTGATCGTGGCGATCGGCCAGGGTATCGAGACCCGTCATTTTGAAGAATCCGGTCTGTCGGTGAAGCGTGGGACTATTGCGGCAATGAGTGACAGCGAGGTGGGAAACGTAAAGGGCGTGTTCGCGGGAGGCGACTGTGTGACGGGTCCGGCTACCGTGATCCGTGCCATCGCGTCCGGCAAGGTGGCTGCTGCGAATATTGACGAGTATCTGGGGTATCATCATGTGATCCCCTGTGATGTGGAAATCCCGCCTGTCACCTATGAGGATAAGGAACCCTGCGGCAGGATCCAACTGTCCGAGGAGGAGGCAGGGGAGAGAAAAAAGAATTTTGACGCCTTTGAGTGCGGCATGACCAGGCAGGAGGCCTGTCAGGAGGCGGGCAGATGCCTGCGGTGCGACAAGTACGGTTATGGCAGCCTGAAGGGAGGGAGAGCGGCGATATGGTAAAGCTTACGATAGATGGTCTGAATGTTACTGTTTCTGAGGGTACCACGGTCATGAAGGCGGCGCTTGAGCTGGGCATCGAGATTCCCCACCTCTGTTTTCTGGAGGGGATCAATGAGATCAGCGCCTGCAAGGTCTGTGTGGTGGAGATGGAGGGCAAGGAAAAGCTGATCACGGCGTGCAACAGTGCTGTGGAGGAGGGGATGGTGATCTATACCAACTCCCCCAAGGCAAGGCGCGTGCGCCGCAGCAATGTGGAGCTGATTCTGTCGCAGCATGACTGCCACTGCGCTACCTGTGCCAGGAGCGGCAACTGTAACCTGCAGAAGATATCCAATGACCTGGGCATTCTGGAGGTCCCCTTTAAGGAGGAAGTGCCGAAAGTCCCCTGGGATGACAAGTTCCCCCTGATCCGTGACTCCGGGAAGTGCATCAAGTGTATGCGCTGCGTCCAGATCTGTGACAAGGTGCAGGATATGCGTGTGTGGGATGTGCAGAATACCGGTTCCAGGACTACGGTGGATGTGTCCGGCAACAAAAAGATTGATGCCTCCGACTGTACCCTGTGCGGGCAGTGTATCACTCACTGCCCTACGGGGGCGCTTCGGGAGAGGAATGATATTTCCAAGGTATTCGATGCGCTTGCGGATCCCGGGAAGATCACTGTGGTCCAGGTGGCGCCTGCGGTGCGCACGGCATGGGGCGAGGAGCTTGGGCTCACCGACAATGAGTCCAGCGAGGGCAGGATGGTGGCGGCGTTGAAGCGCATGGGCTTTGACTATGTGTTCGACACCAATTTCGCCGCGGATCTGACTATTATGGAGGAGGGCAGCGAGCTTCTGGAGAGACTTGAGAAGCCCGGCAAGTACGCGTGGCCCATGTTTACTTCCTGTTGTCCCGGCTGGGTGAGCTTTGTGTCCAGGAGATATCCGAAATATCTCAGGAACCTGTCCACGGCAAAATCTCCCCAGCAGATGTTCGGCGCCATGGCGAAGACTTATTTTGCACAAAAGAAAGGGATCGATCCCCACAATATCTGCAGTATCTCCATCATGCCCTGTGTGTCCAAGAAGCGTGAGGCGTCCCTGTCCTACATGAGGAGTGCCGGAGCGGGGCAGGACGTGGATATCGTATTGACCACAAGGGAATTTGTGCGCATGATCCGGGCGGAGCATATCAACCCGAAATTCCTCAAGGAGCAGCCCTTTGATTCCCCCCTGGGGGAGAGCACCGGGGCCGGGGTCATATTCGGTGTCACCGGCGGCGTCATGGAGGCGGCGCTGCGCACGGCATATGCGGTGGTGGAAGGGCATAACAGCGAGCCGGATGCCTTTCGGGAAGTCCGCGGTGAGAAGGGCAGGAGAGAGGCGGATTTCCAGATTGGGGGCAAAACCTTACATACCTGTACGGTCAGCGGCCTGGGCAATGCGGAGGAACTGATGCAGGATATCATGAACGGCAGGGTTTCCTATGATTTCGTGGAAGTGATGGCATGTCCCGGCGGCTGTGTAGGCGGCGGCGGACAGCCAATCCACGACGGATCTGAATTTGCTTTGGAACGTGGTAACAAGCTGTATGAGCTTGACAGAGAGAGGCAGCTTCGGTTCTCTCATGAGAACCCGGAAGTGCAGAAGGCATATGAGGAGTTCCTGGGCGCGCCCTTGGGCGTAAAGGCCCATGAGCTGCTGCACTCCGAGCATGTGAATGATCTGGTCTATAATACACACAATTATATTTGATCCCCGCGGGCAATGAGCCAAGTCAAAATGGTTATATGTGGGAGGATTTCTATGGAGGGCATGAGCGGCAGTCTCCCGGAGAGATTTCGGAAAAAATACCGGCTGCGCAGGGTTGCGGATATGTACTGGCTGCTGGATATAGAACAGCCGGGCGTACCGTACCGGCAGCCCATTGCCCTGAACCATACCGGCGCCATGATCTGCGGACTGTTGGAGAATGGAGCGGGGGCGGAGGAGGTTGTGGAGGCGATGCAGGCTTCTTATGGGATATCCGCCGAGGCGGCGAGGGCTGACCTGGAGCAGTTTTTGAAGCAGCTGGCAGGCTGCGGCTGAGAGTTGGAGTTAAAATGTTGTGGGATTAGAGCTTGACTGGATTTTGAGAGGGGGGGGGTAGTTGAAGATAGTACTGATCGGTGGCGCGAACAGTTTAATGAACAGCCTGATCAACAAGCTTAATAAAGAGGGGCACAGGGTATGTCTGCTGACAGGCAGCGCCTACAAGCAGGACGGGTATGGAAAGGTGTTTGAGACATATAATTTCGCTTATTCCAGTGTTTCTCTCTGTGACGTGTTTGAGAGTATCAACCCGGATGTGACGATCTGCCTGGGGGCATATGACTCAAACTACCACTGGGAAAATGCGGAGAGGGAGTCTGTCACCTTTGCTTCGTGCCTTATCAATATCCTGATGGCATATTCCACTGTGAAAAGGGGACGATTTCTGTTCCTGTCTTCGGAGGAGGTCTATGGGGGAGGGCTTACGGAGCCTGTGGAGGAGCAGGCGCCCACAAGCCCCCAGACCCTGCGGGGCATGGCACTGGCACAGGGTGAGGAGCTGTGTGAAAATTACCGCAGGACCCGGGACCTGGATATTATTGTGGCCAGGCTGGATCATCTGTACAGCATTCCCCAGACCCTTAAGGACGTGGACAATGTCTGTGCAAAGCTGTGCCTGGACGCTCTGGACAGCGGTGTGATCACCATAAATCCCAAAGACAGGGCAGCGTTTCTGTATGAAGCGGATGCGGTGGAATATATTTACCGGCTGGTGGCGGGGGCAGAGCACAGGGAGAGCCTGTACCATATCTCGCCTTCCGAACCGGTGACTTATCTGGAGCTTGCCCGAATGGTACAGCGGTATATGGGTAAGGATAAAAAGCTGAAAACGGATGAGGACGTGGACAGTGAACTGCAGTATATTGAGCTGGAAGGGGAGCAGGATCTGGACGAAGGAGATATCAGGATCGTCAGGAAGAATGAGCCGGACAGCTGCAGGATCCTGTCCAATAAGCTCTATAACAGCGAATTTGGGATGGCGCGCTTTGGAAACCTGGAGAACAATATCAGGAAGATGGCCGTTTATATGAAGCGGAACAGGGATGTCTTCCTCATGAAAAATGAAGCGGAACCCACCTTCTGGGAGCGCCTCAGGAGAGGGGCGGGCTGGATCATCCAGGCGCTGCTCCCCTTTGTGGAGAACCTTGTTTGCTTTATCCCGTTCTTTATGCTCAACAACAGGGCGGTGGACAGCCGTTACTTTGCAAATATGGATTTCTACCTGCTGTATGTACTGCTCTTTGCCATTGTCTATGGGCAGCAGCAGGCGACGGTTTCCGCCTTCCTTGCCACGGCAGGGTATTGTTTCCGGCAGATGTATGACCGGAGCGGTTTTGAGATTATGTTGGATTACAATACCTATGTCTGGGTAGCACAGTTATTTATCCTGGGGCTGGTGGTAGGTTACATGCGGGACCAGATCCGCATCATGCGCAGCGAGGCCAGGGAGCACAGCGAGTTCCTCACCAGCCAGCTTAATGACATACAGGACATTAACAAAAGCAACGTCCGCGTAAAGGACGCGCTGGAAGTGCAGATTGTCAACCAGAACGGCAGTATCGGCAAGCTTTACAATATCACCGCGCAGCTGGACCAGTACACTCCGGAGGAGGTGCTGTTCTATGCGGCGGCGATGCTCTCGCAGCTGATGGAGAGCAAGGATGTGGCAATCTACTCCGTGGCGAACGCCGGTTATGCCAGGTTGTCCGCCTCCACGTCGGAGAAGGCGAGGCATCTGGGAAACTCCATCCGTTATGCGGAGATGGAGGATATGTATCATGAGATCGTGCAGCATAAGGTTTACATAAACCGCACCATGGACGACAGGTATCCTCTGATGGCGAATGCCCTTTTTGAGGAGGACGAGATGCAGCTGATCCTCATGGTGTGGGGTATTTCCTGGGAGCACATGACCCTGGGGCAGGCGAACCTGCTCACGGTGGTGAGCTACCTGATCCAGAATGCGGTGCTGCGGGCAAACCGTTATCTGGAGGCCCTGGAGAACCAGAGATATATCAAGGGGACCAAGGTCATGGAGACGGATGCGTTCTCCGGACTGGTACATGCTTATCTGGAGGCGCAGAAGAAAAATCTCACGGTGTGTACTCTCATCAAGGTGCAGGTGGATTCTGCCCATCAGGACGAGGCCGGGCAGGCGCTGACGTCGAAGCTGAGGCAGAGCGACTATATAGGCACCATGAAGGATGGCTGCCTGTACGCGCTTCTGTCCAACACCAGCAGTTCGGACGCCCGGATCGTCATGGAGCGTTTTGAACAGGTCGGTTATGCCAGTGAGATGGTGGCTTCCGTGGCTGACTGAATGCGGCTGTTTTTTGCGGGCGGAGGACTGTCGTCAGCAGGAGAGAAGGATACGGCAGAATGAAAAACCGGAGGAAGTGGTATCGGTATGACAGGAATACAGTTTGTGGGGATTCTGGCAGTCAATTCGCTGATCGCGGCAGGTTATGTGCTCTGGAATTTACTGCGGAAAAAAGAAAGGAACAGAGGTTTTGTGGTCAAGGCAGCGGTAATGTTCCTCTGCCCTGTGGTGGGTCCTTGCTATTTTTTCTTCAGCTGGCTGTTGTACAGGATGTTCTTTTTCAGGGAAGTGGATCTGGCAGATGTCATCTTCAGCAAGGAGAGGGTGACGAGCTACATGAAGGCGGATGAGGAACGGGAGCGCAATATGGTGCCTCTGGAGGAGGCAATCCTGGTCACGGACAAGGATAACCTGCGGGAGTACATGATGAGCGTGGTCAAGGGAGATGTGCAGAAGTCCCTGTCGTCGATCATGCTGGCGCTGAACAGCTCGGATACGGAGACTTCCCATTATGCGGCGTCCGTGCTCCAGGAGATCCTGAACAATTTCCGTGCCACTGTCCAGAAAAATGTCTATGAGATCACCAACGGCACGGACGAGGAGGAAAGGGCGGTGCGCTGCGGGATCATGATAGATTACATGAATGAGGTGCTCAAGCAGAATGTCTTTGCCGAGATGGAACAGAAGTCATTTGTGGCGGAGCTGGACAGGATCAGTGAGGTCTTGTATGCCGTTGATCCCATGAGGATGACGCCTGTGCAGCTGGAGGCGGTCAGCATGCGCTGTCTGGATGCGAAGGAGTATATGAACTGTGAGAAATGGTGTACCCGTTCGGCGGCGTTGTATCCCAATACACTGTCCAGTTATACCTGCAGCCTGAAATATTATTTTTCCAGGGGAGACAGGGATAAGTTTTTCAGTGTTCTTGATTCGCTGAAAAAGTCGGATGTTGTCATAGACAGGGAAACGCTGGATCTCATCAGGGTATTTACATAATTTACAGAGTCCGTTTTGGGGGTGTGAGCATGGTATCGCGCAGAAACTTTTTGAGTATGACGCTGATGATGGCGGCACTCTTTTTCCTTTTCCAGTTCTCTCAGATCATGAGGGATCAGGAAAACGATTACGACACAAATGAATATGTGGGCGGTATTGACATAGAAATGGGAGACTATTGGCAGTCCGGGGAGATGCACTTTGCCTCCGGAGAGTTTGTGGCGTTCGTGGGAGATATGGGAGGGGAATTTTACAGTGTGGTATCCCAGTGGTGCCAGTATACGAAGCGGAACCTTGTTGCCTTTGACAGCATGTCCGCTTTCTCCAGGGAGGATGGGATATGCCCCGAGGCGGTGTTTGTGGATGCGGGAAGGCTGTCCCTGTACCCGGATGTGAACCTGTTCAGAAAATATATGCAGAAGGACGGGCTGAACTTTGTGCTCACCAACCTTCCCGGGCCGGGCGTGATCAGGCAGAGCGACCCCTTGATGGAGATTCTGGGCATTGCGGATGTGGTGGAGGCGGAGACAGAGCTGGCAGGGATTCACCTGTTTGACGGGCTGCTCCTGGGAGGGGAAGCTATCTATGAGGTGAAAAAGGAGGAGAAGGAGAAACAGGATCTGAACTTTACGGTTCCCTGGTACCGCACCGCTTACAATACCAGGACTTATATGATGGGGATCCTGTATGACAGGGAGCTGGACAATGAATACCTTCCTGCGCTCATCTGGAGGAACAGTGTAGGAGAGGGCAGGATCTACTGCATCAATACGGATTATGCGCAGGGAGTGCTTGGGCTGGGGGTTTTGAGCGGCATCATGGCGGACATGAATTCCTATGAGCTCTACCCGGTGGTCAATGCCAGGAATATCACGGTTGCGAATATGGGAGGGTTCTCCAGGGAGAACCAGGAGAAGCTCAACGCCCTATACAGCAGGGATCAGGCGGGGCTCATGCAGACCATCATCCTGCCGGACCTGCTGGCGATGATGGAACAGTCCAGCGCCAGGCCCACCTATTTCTTAAGTCCTCAGTATGATTATGAGGACGATATCCTGCCCGTGACGGACAATTACGCCTATTACATGCAGCAGATAAATGAGCAGAGGGGCGAGGCGGGCTGGTCCCTGGAGGCAAAGCCGGGGACATCGCTTGGGAAAAAAATGGCGGAGGACAGTGAGTTCCGGGCAAAACTGGAGACTCGGTACCGTTTCGGCGCTGTCTATATGCTGGAGGAGGATCTTGAGAAGCTGCCAGAGATAATGGAAGAAAAGCATTCCATGGAAGAAAAGCATTCTATGGAGGAAAAGCATTCCATGGAAGATGCCCTTCTGGCGGATATGCGGACAATCTCCATAAAGGGGGAGGACAGGGGAAACGCCAGGGTACTGTCCTTTAATGAGGACGGGGTCACACTGCAGTCAATCACGAACCATGCTGAGAGGCATACCTATATGGACGACTTGCAGCTGAAAGCGGCGGAGACTGCCCTGGGGTATTCCAATATGCTGATGGATATGAATATGGTCCTGTGGCCTGGTTCCTTAGACGAGCAGTGGGAGATCCTGGGAGACAGAATTTCCAGGAACCTTTATACCTATTGGAAAGCATATGACTACTTTGATGCGACTACCATGTCGGAGAGCGACGCCAGGCTGAGAAGGTTCCTTAGGATGGACTATACCCATGAGCGCCAGGGAGATGTGATCACAGTGCAGATTTCCGGCGTGGAAGGGGAGACGTACTTCATCTTAAGGACCCACGGCGAGGAGATAGCGGACGCCCAGGGAGCCACCTTCAAAAAGATGGAGAAGGATGCCTGGCTGGTCTGTGCCCAGGGGACAGAAGTGACTCTGTATATGAAAAGGAGCAGAGAGGCAGGGCGTGAATGAATAAGGGTACGGGAGTGAGATGAGTATGAAGGTTTGTATCGTGGCGGAAGGCTGTTACCCCTATGTGGTGGGCGGTGTGTCCAGTTGGATCAACAGTATGATCCGTACTTTTTCCAATCTGGAATTCATAGTGCTGGCGATCATCTCGGACAGATCCCAGAGCGGGAAGTTTGTATATGAGTTTCCGCCCAATGTGACGGAGGTGCATGAGGTCTATCTCCAGGATTTCGACTGGAAGCACACCAGGAAAAAGGGAAAGCGCACCAGGCTGAGCAAACAGCAGTATCATGCGCTGCAGAGTCTGGTGCTGAACAATCATATTGACTGGGATACTTTGTTTGAGCTTTTTCATCAGGAGGATTTTTCCGTGGATGATTTTATCATGGGAGTTGATTTCCTGAATGCAGCCACGGAGTGTTATAAACAGCAGTATTCTCAGATTGTGTTTTCCGACTTTTTGTGGACGCTGCGTTCCATGTACCTGCCGCTGTGCTTTGTGATGAGGATGGATATCCCCAGGGCGGATGTCTACCACTGTGTTGCCACAGGCTATGCGGGTGTGCTGGGCAGTATGGCAAAGCATTTCTTTGGCTGTAATCTCGTGATATCGGAGCACGGTATCTATACCCGTGAGCGGGAGGAGGAGCTGATCAAGGCGGACTGGGTAGCAGGTATATATAAGAATATCTGGATCGACCAGTTTAAAAAGATGTCCAGGCTGGGGTATGACAGGGCGGACAGAGTGACCTGCCTGTACGCCCATGCAAGGGAGCTGCAGATCGAGCTGGGCTGCCCGCCTGACAAGATAGAGATAACCCCCAACGGTGTGAATACAGGGCGTTTTGCGGACCTGCCCGGAAAGAGGGAGGAGGACGAGGGCAAGGTCAACATAGGCGCGGTACTGCGTGTGTCGCCCATCAAGGATGTGAAGACCATGATACAGGCGTTCTCCTTTGCCAAGAAGAAGGTGTCTAATCTGAAGCTCTGGATCATGGGCCCCTGTGACGAGGACAAAGAGTATGCCCAGGAATGCTTTGACATGGTGGAGACGCTTGCTCTGGAGGATGTGGTCTTTACAGGGAGGATAGATGTGCGCGAGTATCTGGGGAGGATGGATTTCACCATACTGACCAGCATCAGCGAGGGTCAGCCTCTGACCATCCTGGAGGGCTTTGCGGCGAAGAAGCCTGCCATCGCCACGGATGTGGGAAACTGTAGGGAGCTGATCTACGGCGGGGAGCGCGACCATTTCGGAGGAGCCGGGATCGTCACCCATATCATGAACCTGGAGGAGATCTCAGACGCCATGGTGGAGCTTGGCTCCAATGAGCAGCTTCGGGTGAAGATGGGGGAAAACGGCTACAAAAGGGTGATGGCGTTTTATACTATCGAAGAAATGCAGCGGAAATATGAGGAGATCTATCAGGATTTCGCAGAATGGAAAGGTCTGGGATGGCGGGAGGAACCGTTTTCCATAGATTAGCGCAGGAGGTTTTTTATGGCGGGAATAGGTGTCAGGCTAAATAAAATATACGGTAAAAATACTATTTTCTCCAGTCTGGTGGGCTTTGGATACAGTGCGGTGATCTCGGTGGCGCCCATGTTCATCGTTATCATAACCCTTATGCTGATGCAGAAGCTGCTTGGCTTTGACAAGGTGGGATACGCATCCAGAGAGCTTTTCTCCTGTACGGTCCTGTATGTCTGTATGTTCTCCCTTCTGGCGGAGGCGCCGTTCAACGCGGTGCTGTCCAGGTATATGTCGGATGCTATCTATCAGGAGCAGTTCGGGGATATTATGTCCTGCTATTATGTAGGGCTGGCGGGGAGCATAGCGCTGGGCTGTCTGATGGGGATTCCCTTCTGCATCCATGAGCATCTGGTGGGAAGGGTGGAGCTTACCTTTGTATTCGGGACTTTTGTGGGTTTTATTGCCATGATCCTTGTGTTCTATACCATGACCTATCTGTCAATCTGTAAGGATTACAAGAAGATTTCGCTTTTTTTCACCATCGGCATGGCAGTGGCATTTGGGACAGCGTACGTGTTGATTAATTTTTTCCACAAGACAGTGATCTATTCCATGCTTGCTGCCCTGGATGTGGGCTTTCTGGTGACTGCCAGCCTGCAGATGGCGGTGGTGCGTTCCTATTTTAAGGAGAACAGCGGGAATTACGGGGATGTGCTGCAGTATTTTAAGAAGTACTGGCAGCTCATACTGATCAACACCCTTTACACAGTGGGGCTGTACATCCACAATTTTGTTTTCTGGACCACCGACTATCGCATGACGGTTGCCGACAGCTTTGTCTGTATGCAGCCGTACGATATGGCAACCTGTATTGCCATGTTCACCAATATCTCCTCCACGGCAATTATCACCTCGCGGATAGAGATGCATTTCCACGACAGGTACAAGGCTTATTCCGAGGCGGTCATCGGCGGCAGGCGGATGGACATCGAAAGCGCAAAGACAAGGATGTTCAGCCAGCTGTCTCAGGAGCTCATGAACCTGGTGCGCATTCAGTTCATCCTGTCGGTGGTGATCTTCCTGCTCTGCAGTATATTTTTGCCGCAGCTGGGCTTTGGCGGAATGGTGATGAGGATTTATCCCTGCCTGGCTGCCGGATATTTTATCTTGTTCATCGTGTATGCCACAATCCTGTTCCTGTATTATTTTAACGACTTGCAGGGAGCGCTGTATACCACGGCGACGTTTACTGCTGTGATCCTTCTGGGGAGCATGGTGGCGACACACCTGCCCCAGATATGGTTTGGCGCAGGCGTTGTGGCGGGTGCCCTGGCAGGCTGGTGTGTTGCGTATTCCAGGCTGCGGTGGATAGAGAAAAATCTTGATATCCATGTATTCTGTGAGGGCAGTATCTTAAAAAAGGGAAAGGGCAGGAAGCCGTCCTACTGTGTGTTTAACAGGTATACCGGAGTGGGAACCGGGCAGGATAAGCTATGATGAGAAAGACCGGGGGGATATAAATGATATGACATCGGGGCAGGTTTTTTGTATTTTTATGATTGGGACCGGTCTGGTCCTTCTTGTGATAGTGATCATGTCTCTGGCAAAGAGGAGGATGACGGAGCCATTCTGCCTTGCGTGGGGCTTTTTTGCCCTGCTTCTGCTTCTGGCAGGTTCCCTGCTGCATCCCACGGAGCTTGACCGATATATCAGTGTCACGGGAATCCTGTTGATTTTGTTTCTTTTTTACAGTATGCTCATAAGCGCTTACGCGTTGAGCCGGGCTCTGTCGGTGCTGATCCGGAAGAATAGAGAGCTGGCGGTCCAGGTGTCCATCCTGAATGCGGAGGCAGAGCGGCTCTCCCGGGAGCTGGAGGCGTTTCCCTGCAGGACGGAGGGTGACAGCGCAGGCTGCAGCAGGGCAGGAGAAAAAGCGGGACGCAGCAGGGCAGGAGAAGCAGGCTGCAGTGTGGCAGGAGAGGAAGTGGGGAACAGCAGGGCAGAACAAAATCCAGCACACTGCGGGGCAGGAGAGGAAGAAACAGAGAACAGCGGCAGAAGGGAAGAAGCAGCAGGACGCTGCAGGGCAGGAGAAGAAGCAGGCTGCTGCGCGACGAGGGAAGCCGGGTCATGAAAAAGAAGATTTTATTTGTGATCAACACCATGGGGCAGGGCGGCGCGGAGATGGCGCTTCTGGAGCTTTTGAGCCGGATCGATCCGGAGAAGTATGAAATATCCCTGCTGGTGCTCCTGGGGCAGGGGGAACTTATAGACAGGCTGCCGCCTCATGTGAGGCTCTTGAATAAAAAATATGACAATACCTCTGTCCTGACGGCGGAGGGGAGGAAGCACCTGAGGAAGCATATGCTGAGGATCCTGCTTGGCAGGGGAGCGCTTTTTCGGGCATTTCCCTATTTGGTAAAACAATCTTTCCTTATGATGAAAAAGGGGAGGCTGCTGGCGGATAAGCTTCTGTGGAGGGCGGCAGCCATAGGGGCACCTTCCGTAAGGGAGCATTTTGATATGGCGGTGGCATACCTGGAAGGCGGTTCCGCCTATTATGTGGCGGATTTTGTGGATGCGGATGTGAAGGCAGGCTTTATCCATATTGATTATGTGAAGGCAGGCTATACCAGGAGCCTTGACAGGGATTGTTATACGAAGTTTCAGAAGGTATTCTGTGTATCCCATGAGGTAAGGGAGGTCTTTGAGTCCGTCTACCCTGAGGCAGCCTGCGGCGTAATGCACAATCTGGTCTCTCAGGATAAGATTCGGGAGATGGCCAGGGAGCAGGGTGGCTTTGGGGACGATTATCAGGGGGTCAGGATACTCACTGTGGGCAGGCTCAATGTGCAGAAGGCGTTTGAGGTATCCATAGGGGCGATGAAGCTTTTGAAGGAGGAAGGGATCAGGGCGAGGTGGTATGTGCTGGGTGAAGGGGACGAGAGAGAGCATCTGGAGGCATATATCAGGGAACAGGGGCTGGAGGAAGATTTCCTGCTGCCCGGAACCGTGACTAATCCTTATCCCTATTTTATCCAGGCGGATCTCTATGTACATGCCACCCGCTATGAGGGCAAGAGCATCGCCATACAGGAGGCGCAGACCCTGGGCTGTGCCGTCCTTGTCTCCGACTGCAGCGGCAACAGGGAGCAGGTGGAGGACGGCGTGGACGGGCTGCTGTGTGAATTTACGGAAGCCTCCGTGAAAGAAGGCATCTTGAAGCTGCTGCGGGAGCCGGGGCTGCGGGAGCGGCTGAAGGCGGGAGCCGCGGAAAAGAAGCTGGAAAATGAGGAAGAAATGAAAATGGAGATAGATAAGTTGTTGTCGCTTATGGGTGGGGTTCAGGAGAGATGACGAGAGAAAAAGAGCTGTTGATCATTATTCCCGCATACAATGAAGAAAAGAATATTGCGCCCCTTCTGGAGCAGCTTTTTGAGCCGGAGATATCTTCTCTTGCGGATGTGCTTGTGGTGGATGACGCCTCCATGGATGCCACAAAGGATGTCGCCAGAAGGTATGGGGCTTCGGTGGTGAGCCATGTGTATAACCTGGGCTATGGGAGCGGGCTGCAGTCCGGGTACAAATACGCAGTCCGCAAGGGATACCGCTATGTGATCCAGATGGATGCGGACGGGCAGCACGATGCCTGCAATGTGCCTGTGCTGTACGGGGCGCTGACCTCCGGTGATGAGATGGAAAGACCGGATATTGTCATAGGTTCCCGGTTTATGGAGGGAAGTACGCCCTATAAAGTCTCTGCGGTGAAAAAGTTTGCCATCTGCCTGTTTAGATGGATGATCTGTATGGGAACCGGGAAAAAATACACGGATCCCACCTCCGGCCTGCAGGGGCTGAGCAGGAGGGCAGTGAAGTATTACTCCCATTATGGAAATTTCGATGACAGATATCCGGATGCGAACATGATCATGCAGATGACCCTCCTGGGCTATCGCCTGCAGGAGATACCCGCAGTCATGCACTATCGGACGGCAGGCGTCAGCATGCATTCCGGGCTGAAGCCGGTGGTCTACATGTTCCGGATGTTCTTTTCGATTCTGGCGGTACTGATCAGGATCAAGATACTGAAGACGGATGTGGAGCGAAAGGGGTAAGGAAGATGTTTTTTCAAAAAAAGGGTGTCGGTTTCCAGCCGGCACCTTTTGCGGAAACAAGGGAAAAAATAAAGAATCCGGGAAGGGGCTTTTACGAGATACACACCTTTGTCCTGGGCCAGGAGTGGGATCTGGAAAACTTAAGATGGTGCATCAGGCAGGAGCATACCCTTGCGCTTGTGATCCTGGATATCAGGGCAGCCAGGGAGCGGGAGCTGACGGCGGAGGAGCTGTCGGATATAGACGCCATGCTGGGGGCTTTCGGCAGCCTGGGGACGGATGTGCTGTTTCGTCCCGTATATGACAGGGAGGGCAGGGGCATGCAGAATGAACCTGCGCTGCTTTCCCGGGTCCGGGAGCATATGCGGCAGCTGGCGCCGGTGATACAGGCGCATAGAGAGCACATTCTGCTGCTCCAGGGACTGCTCGTGGGAAGCTGGGGGGAGATGCATGCCTCCAAGTTCCTGCAGCCCGCATCCATAAGGCAGCTGGCGGAGGTGTGGCTGCAGGAGACAGACCAAAATATTGCCGTCCGAACCCCTGCCTTCCACCGCATACTGAGCGGATACGGGGCGGAGGGGCGTGCCGCGGGACGATCTCCAGGGCAGTCTGCCGGACAAATTACAGGGCGGTTTGCCGGGCAAATTGCCGGGCAATCTGCCAGACAGATTGCCCTGTACAACGACGGGCTCTTTGGCTCGGAGACGGACCTGGGGACCTATGAGGACAGGGAAGGGGATCTGGCATACCTGCAGGATAAGTGCAGGCACAGCATAAACGGGGGAGAGGCAGTGTGGGGAAAAGACCTTCCGGGGGCGGACGAGGTTGTGGACAGGATGAAGAGGCTGCACATTGCCTATTTAAATCATGCCCATGATGTGAGGATGCTGGAGCATTTCAGGAAATTGACCTACAAAAAGCAGAATCTATATGATTACATAGAAGATCACATGGGATATCGGTTTGTGATCAGGCGGGCGGCAAAGAGCCTGCGCCCGGGCGGGGGACTCCGTCTGGAGATACAGGTGGAAAATACAGGGTTTGGGAACCTCTGTCAGGAAGCGGACATAAGCCTGATCCTGGAGGGGCAGGACGGGCAGCGGCGCGAGCTGCCTCTGACGGTGGATCCGCGCCGCTGGGAGGCTGGGGAAACGTCTGTTATCTCTGTGGATATAGACGATCCAGCCACTGCCACAGTTTATTTGTCCCTCCGCCGGAGGCTGGACGCAAGAGTTCTTCAATTCGCGAATCAAGGTCAAAAGGAAGGTCTGGCAGTTCTGGGTACGCTGACGGTTCGTCAGGCTCCGCAATGGTAAAGGTGCCGAGCCCATAGCCCAGGGAGGTCTGAGGCGTCTCTATCGCCAGCTGCAGCTGACGCTCCGTGTCGTTGTCCCAGAGCTGGAAGCTTACGGTGTAAGCTCCGGCGGGCAGCTTCGTCAGCGGCAGTTTCAGCAGCAGGGTAAAACTGTCTGTTTCGTCAGCCGTTCGGGACAGCGAGGTGATATCTTCCTCAAAGGGATATACGTAATAGGCGCTGCTTTTGGCGTCAGGATGCGAAGCCTCGTGGGTACTGCCGGTATGCCCGTTATCTGTGTACTGCAGGATCAGCCTGCATTCCTTATCGCCGTAGAGGGGAGCAAAGCCTGCATTGCGTATATTGACCCGGAAGGTCATGGAATCATCCTCCACCTGGTAAGCCATGTCTGCGGAGTCGATCAGGAGCCGGCTTCCCAGATGCCTTTTGATATAGGTATAGCCGTCCATGCCGTCATAGACGGAACCATCGTTTATGACGGTCTGTTCCCATTTCTGAAAGACATTTCTGTCGTAGTCCTCGTTGAAATAAGTAAGGTGCATCTGCCGCAGGGTGGGCAGGGCATTCTCAAAATCATTGAATACATTGTCTATGATCACTTCCCCGCCGTTGGGCACATAACAGCAGAGCTGATTTTGAAACGCCAGTTCCTCGTCCCGGTTCCAGAGAGTGAAATCTCCTGCCTGGGCGCGGCTTCTGGTGCCGTAGGTTCCGTAATCCCCCTGGTTTCCCATGATGCCGTCGTTATACAGGCTAAGCCTCTGTGCAAAGGGATGACCGGAGAGGGAGTCGGCGGTGATATCGGCAAGCCCTGTGACAGCGCGCCACTGCGCAGGCATGCGCACGGCGAGGAAGGTGCTGTCATCCGTGACAGCGCTCAGTGTACCTGCCAATAATTTAAAATTGTCATTGCTTAAGAATTTAGAGCCGTTCATTTCGCCCCAGTTTCCGAGAAAAAGCCCCTGCAGGACGAAGATCTGGTCGCTGTTGTCCCGCAGGACAGGTTCCAGCTGCCTGATGTGGGCCAGGATAATGTCAAGGCTCTCCGGCTCTGTTTCCAGGTTTTTGCCGTCCCAGTCGTAGAGGAAGCGGACCAGGAGGCGCTTGCCGGTGACAGAGCGCAGGGCGTCAAAAAGCTCGGCAATGTTCGCCAGGCCCGTCTCGGAAATCTCCCCATCCCTGTAATTGCGCAGATTGATCTGTATCATGGCAAGAGTGTTGGAGCGGTCGTTTTTGAATCTGTCTGCCACAAGAGAAGGATAATTCACCGTCTGGTCCGCAATGGTGAAGCCGTAGATGAGATAAGTCCCCCGGTCCGGGTTGGACAGGGGGGCGGCGGATTCCGTGAAGCTGTTCGCGGAGCCGACAGCTTCCCAATGCCTGCTGCTCTTGTAGAGGTTTTGATAGTATACATCCATAAATCTGCGCATATAGTCAACGCACAGCACTATGCCCGCCGCCAGGACAAAGCAGACAGTAAGGATAATGCATATTCTGATAAAGACGAAGATCCTGTGTAATGTTTTGTGTGTGGATTTCATTCTTACACTCCTTTTGTCCGCCCTGGCGGACATTGATCATAATAATTAGTTCATTGTCAGGTTAAGGAGCCTTAGAGGGTTCTGGTGGATGCGGTAGCAGATAAAGTCATCATCTTCGTAATAAATTTCCGTTTCATAGGTATAGAGCCTGTCAATATCCTGACACCAGAAGTAGGCGCGCGATTCCAGGATGACACGATTTTCCAAACGTGTGTATATCGCCCATAACTTGGTAGTGCGGTATAAACTGCCGGCGCTTTCAGCGGATATCTCGGTGCAGTTAATGTTGGGACACTGGCTTACATAGGAGGTATACAGTGCGGGATATATTTTCTGTCCCAGCCATGGGGGGCCGTTGAAGAAATGGCTTTGTGCATATTGCAGTGGTTTCTTTTCTACAAAGAGAAAGATATATTCGGTGGGAATATAGTACTCCTTATCATATTTTACATGGGTCATGAAGTCATACAGATCCACATGACGTCCGTACTGGATGACCTGGTAGAGCTCGTCGGTAGGTGAGACGATAGTATAAGTATTTTCCGGGTACGCGTCAATAATCTGTTTGGTGACGGTTACAGCGCTGTTATAGCGGGTCAGTTCAAAATACAGGTAGCCGTGGTAATAACCTGTCTTTATTACAAGGAAGCATACGAGCGTAAGGGCTTGTAATGACAGAGCCTGTACCAGCCGTGCAGAAAAATATACTGTCAGTATGGAAAACAGCAGGTCTAAGGGCAGGACAGCCACAGCCATCAACAACAGATGTATGGTGGAGCTGAGCCTTGATCCGGCAACCAACTCGGGAAGGCCGATCAGAGGGGCAGCATACAAGAACAAAAACAGGTAAGATGCCAGCAATATGGGGGCATGGCTGTCCAGGCTGCGGGAATCAAGCTCAAAGTCAGGCACTTTCTTTTTCAAAAAAAACACAAGGCATTTGTATGCTGCCAGCATTATAACCGATGCAATTGTCAAAAGTACGTATATTTTCCCCTGAACGGGATACAGGGTATAGTAGCCGTTGGACAGAACTCCCTTTGTGAGCTTATTGCCGATACGTTTCAGGATGCGGACACATTTATTGACAATACTCTCCTTTGGGGCGGTGTCTGCAGCAGTCTCACCTCCTGTAAGGCTGCCTCCAGTATTTTCTGTGCCGGAAGATATCTGGGGATCCGAAGATGCACCGTCTGTGGGAGAGCTGCCTGTCTGGGATTCTGTATGTCCCACATCAGGAGCCGGCGAGGGGGTCTGGGCAGTGTTATTATGTCCGCGGCCCTCATTGGTGTCGGTACCGTTTATCACGTTCAGTGCCCAGCCTATGGACCCCTGAAAGGGAATGCCGGAAACCAGTGCCCCTGCCATGGGGACCACGGAGATAAAGACACTCAGGACTGCGGCTGTCACAAGTGGCAGAAAGTGAGTCTTCCGGAAAACCTTCCGCAGAGAGAAGGCCAGGAAGCTCAGGCACAGGAAAAATGCCATAATGGTAGTATAAAAATGGATGGAAATTGAAGCGGAGAGCGCCAGGGAAAATGCCAAAAGGTTCTCGTCCCAGACGTGACGTAAGGTCTTTCTGCCCCGCTTGGGGTGGTGATCGCTTTTTAAATAGCGGACAAAGAAAGCCGCACACAGATACTGGGTGAACAGCCCGAATTCCTGAGGCAGGGTCCACTGCAGGCGGGACATGCTGAATACACCGTCTATACAGTCCATGCGCACGATCAGAAAAAGAGTCAGGGCAATCAGTATGCTGCCCCTGTATCTGAAGACCTCCTTGAGCATACAGTAGGCGGAGACTATGTATACGATTGTATGAATCCCCTCCAGAAAAAGATTGCAGCTGTAAATCTGAATGCCAAACAAGGTATGCACGGTGTAGATAAAACAGTGCATTGCCTCAGGATAGACACCGCTGGAAAAAATATTCCCCAGGGTAAGGTTGTAAATCCATGAGTGATGAGTATACATATCGCCGAAGCCATAGGAATGATCCTGAAAGGAGCCCCATGAAAAATAAATCATGCCGTACAGGATCAGGATGGACAAGAACAGATATTCCACCGGGTGGGGCTTGATCCTTTCCCATATCTTTCGGAAAAAGCGGACGATCATACCCTTAAGCCTGTGTCCTGCGCGGAAGAAGAACATTTTCGGCCCGTATTGCCCGTTGTACAGCCGCTGCAGGGTGAGCAGGTATTTTGGGTCGAAAGAAATATGCCGCAGCAGGGAGAAGGCAAAAATACCATAAAAAAACAGCCACATTGTCCATTTATTTAAAATATGGAACAGTCCCAAAAACAATACAACAGTATTGATGAGCACGATGGAACAGACAGGGCAGAAACAGACCTGAAAGGTCAGGGATTTCCCACGAAGCTGCCTGCGGAAGACCACAAAAGGCCATACAAACATCAGAAAAATATAGGCTGTAAATACCTTTGCGTATTCAAAAAACCAATACATATTTTCCATATTGATCCCCTCGCTTAAGCCCCCTCTTGCCAATACCTGACAACACTTTCAGTATAACAAAAATGGCAGGAAAGTACAAGCACTTGCAGGCGTGGAAATTTTCATGGCAATAGTTTAGGCGCCAAGGTACCAACCATATTTCTCAAAAGCCCGCCTGAAATTCATCCGCATCCTTTCCCAAACCGGACTTCACAGTCCTTCCGATAGAAAGCGATTCCATAGCAGTCGATCTTCCGGTATCCTTCCCTGTGCAGCTCCTCCATATACTTTTTCCCATATATCTGCTGCAATGCTTTCTTTGCATCGGTTTCCAGATCATCTATCTTTTCCGAGACTTTCAGTTCCAGGACGAACGACCTGCCGCGTAAAGACGGGCTCTTTATCATGATATCCGAGCGTCCCGCACCTGATTCCCGATTGGATTTCACCAGATAATCCTCACTCTGGCTCAGTATCCCTGTAAGGAAACCGTGATAAAAGTTTTCTGCGCTGTCATAAAAGCTGATGGTTGAAAACAGCTGTTCATTCAGGATCTCCTTTATTTTCTCCGCGCTGCCATCCTCTATGGCACGGTACAGATCCCGGAAATCCTGCTTTTCTATCTTTGCCTTCATCCAGTCCATGATTGTATTTTCGTAAATCGTCATCACTTCCGTATCAGGGATGCGGACCTTCAGGAAAATATATTTTCCCTGGAAATATTCTTCCGCTTTCGTCAGATACCCGGTGAAATAAAGAAAATTCCACAGATTCTCGCCTTTGGAATGCACGTCCTCGTAAGTGACTTCCTCATGCACCTGTATATCCAGTGTTCCTCCGCTCAACAGCGTCTCAATCTGCCCCTTCGTCTCCCGGTCGGCCCGGGCTATCATATCCTTTATGATATCATTAGAGCTGGTGTTGATCCAGTAGGGACGAGGGAAGGCATCCGCATCCGAATATAAATCATACAAAAATTTAACGACGCTCCAGGGATTGTAAACATCTATATTTCCAAACTTGTATCCGTCATACCATTTTTTCATTGTCGGGAAACGGTTTTCAACACCATAATGCCGCATTGCCTCCAACACTTCCGATTCCGTGAAGCCAAAATGTTCACTGTACTTTTTGTCAAGGACGGAAATGATGTTCAAATGGTTCAGCCCTGTAAAAATACTCTCCTTTGAAATCCTCAGGCATCCTGTGATCACTGCAAAGTGCAGATTGTCATTGGTTTTCAGGGCAGATTCCAAAAGCGAACGTATAAAGTCCGCCATCTCCCCGTAAAAGCCCCTGAAATATGCATTTTCCAGCGGCACATCATATTCGTCAATCAAAATGATCGTTTTTTTCCCCGTGGCCTGGCACAGGCATCTGCTCAAAAATTTAAGCGATCCGGAATAATCGTCATATCCCGCCTTCCCGCCTGCGATTTCCCGAAATTTCTGCCTGTCATCCTCCGCTGTCCCCTCAAGCTCCAGCACATAACGGTGCCGCTTGAATTCCTCAGCGATCTCAATTTTTAATTTCTCATACGCAGAAGCAAACGTTGGCTGCTTTGCTGATTTTAGTGTCAGGTTGATCACCGGGCAGCTTCCCATTTGATCCACATATCCTTCGCCGGCTTCCATTATCTTCAAACCATGGAAAAGTTCTCTGTTCTGCGCATTCTTTTCATCGTCCCCGGTATCCTCGAAAAAGCAACGGAGCATGCTCAGGTTCAGCGTCTTACCAAAACGCCGGGGTCTGGTAAACAGATTCACTTTCCCCTTTAAATCCAACAATTCTTTTATAAGCATTGTTTTATCCACATAATAATATCCGCTTTCTATCATATCTCTGAAATTTTCTACTCCGATCGGCAATGCCTTTTTCATCCTCACGCCTCCGTTTTACCTGTCCGCCCGTTCACTTTTTATATTATTATACCCTGAACCTTTTTGCCGCACAACCGTATATTTGAAAAAGGCATAAGGGTTTATTGTGGAGCCAAAAACAATTGAACATTTTATAACAGGATGCTATAATACACTCGAAGCATATTTCCTTTTGTATCAGTTGTCGGCGGATATGGGACTCTGAAAGGCAGGTTTTTACGGACTTTGGCTCATTGTCCGCAGGAATCATAAAGAAAGGGGCTGACGAAAAAACTCTTGGAGCGAGCATGGGGGTGTGGGAATGGCAGAGAGAAAAGGCGGACGTGCCGGAACGGAAATGAAGATGAAAAACCGTATCCTGACGGAGATGTTAGCCGCTGCCCTGCAGGGGCAGCCCTGGAACGGAGAGGGTGTTTCCCAGGCAGCTGCGGAGCAGGTATATCAGCTGGCGGACAGCCATGCCGTGCTCTCCATGGTGGCGGAGAGATTTTTCGCCTGTCCGGTCCTGGAGCAGAGGGCCAGAGAGGTCTGCAGGCGGACCGTGTTGAGGAGCTATCATCTGCTCTTTTTGACAAAGTATGTGGTGGGTGTCCTGGGGGAGCGGGGCATTGAGACGGTTGTCTTAAAAGGCGTGAGCGCTGCCTTTTATTACAGGGAGCCGGAGCTTCGCAAGTCCGGGGATGTGGATCTGCAGCTGCTGGATCCCTCCCGGATAGATGAGGCTGTGGAGGCGCTGCAGCAGAGGGGCTTCCGGACAAATCCGGTTCAGGATGCCAACCATCATTTCGCCATGTTCAGCCCGGAGGGCATTGAAATAGAGCTTCATACCATGCTGGTCGAGCCCTTTGACAGCGCGGAGGTCAACCGCTATCTTGCGGGGCTGGTACGGGAGCTTGGGCAGCATGTGCAGGAGAGGGAGATCATGGGCGTCTGCCTGCCGGTCCTCTCTGAAGGGGTGCAGGCGTACCAGCTTCTGCTGCATATGTTGCAGCATTTCCTGCGCGCAGGCTTTGGCATAAAGCTTCTCTGTGACTGGGTGGTGTTCTGGAACAGGGAAGTGGACGAGGAAGAGTGTGCCCTGTACAGGAGGCTGATAGCGGACACGGGGCTGGAGAATTTCTCCCGGATGGTGACATCTGTCTGTGTGTATCATTTAGGGCTGCAGAGAGAGGTGAACGGCTGGCTTTGTCAGAGGCTCTTTTCGGAGGCGGATGAGGAAGGCTTCTGGAAGGGTATCCTGGAGGCTGGTGAGTTTGGCAGGGGAGAAGCGGAGCGCATGGTGGTTCTCAGGGAGAGGGGACTGAAGGGGTATCTTCGGGAGTTCCATCACCAGATGCACCTGAACTTTCCCAGGGCCGGCAGGTGTTATCTGCTGTTTCCGGGGCTGTGGCTGGTAACGCTGGTGCGTTTCCTGCGGAACAATCGGAAAGTGAGGGGGGTGTCGATCAGGCAGGTGCTGCGGACGGCGGACAGGCGAAGCAGGCGGATGGAGCTTTTGGGGCTGTTTCGGACAGGGGCAGACAAAGCTAAGGCGGACACAGACAGAACAGGCGCAGGCAAAGATAAGACAGACATAGGTGCGGCAGGTAAAGGGAAGATTGATATAGAAGCCCTGTTAAAACAGGGAAAGACCATACAGCTCCATCCCCGGGGGTGGAGCATGTATCCCATGTTCATCCCGGGAAGGGATGAGGCGGTTATCGGAAGGGCGGATGCGGACAGACTGCGTCGGGGGGATGTGGTATTGTACCGCCGGGAGGGGAGCATCCTGGTACTGCACCGGATCCTGGCGAAGAAGCCGGAGGGATTTTACATGATAGGAGACAACCAGATGGAGGCGGAGGGCCCCCTGAAGCCGGAACAGATCAGGGGAGTGCTGGTTTCCTTTGTCAGGAAGGGCAAAAAAATATCTGTGAAAAATCCCTGTTATATAGCAGGAAGCAGGCTGTGGATGCTGGCAAGACCCCTGAGGGGGATTGTGAGGAAGATACGGCAGAAATGCCGCAGTACAGGGAGGAGCGGGTTATGAGATGGCGTGCCGCAGGGGAATATGTGCATGTGAGGCTGGGGGGACAGAGCTATCTGCTGCCCTGGGGGCAGAAGATAGTGGATTTCCATGTGGGTTTGCAGATCAATGAATCCGGGGTGCTGCTCTGGAATGCCCTTGGTGAAGGCGCAGATGAGGAAGAACTTCTCATGCTGCTGTGCAGGCGCTTTCAGGCACAGGGGGAGGAGATCCTGCTGCTGAGGCGAGATCTGGAAGAATTTCTGCTGCGGCTGGAGGCAAAAGGCGCCGTGACCAGGGAGGCGGACCAGGACTGTGCAGAGGGGCATTCCGGGGAGGCATTCTTTTTCCGGGCAGGCTCTTTAAAAATCGCTTACAGGGGACCGGAGGCAGTCTGGCAGAAATTCTTAAAAGGTTTTGGCTGCGAGGCGGGGAAGGCGGATCAGAGAGTGGAGGTCCTGGCCAGCCGTCCCCTGGACACTGTAAACGGCAGGGTTCTGGTGCGCAGCAGCGAATTCCTGCTGATGGAGGGAGAGGCGTGGTATGTGATGCTGCTGCCTGTTTTCCCGGAAATTTATGAGCTGCATGTGAGCAGGGACGGAAGTCTGTGCCGTATCTACTGCCGTCCGGAAATGTCGGAAGAAGAACAGGAACATATTTTTCATGCCATGCGTTTCGGGTTCCTGGTCCTGGCGCAGGAGAGGGGGCTGGCAGTGGTCCATTCCGCCTCCCTGCTGTACAGGGAGAGGGCATGGCTTTTTGCGGGGAAATCAGGCACGGGCAAATCCACCCACACGAGCCTGTGGAGAGATGCATGGGGGGTAACGTTGTTAAACGGGGACTTAAACTGCCTGGGCGAGGCGAAAGGCAGGGTGTGGGTCTACGGGCTGCCCTGGTGCGGCACGTCGGGGATTTCGACGCCGGAGACATATCCCCTGGGAGGCGTGGTCTTCCTGAAACAGTGGAGGGAAAATCAGGTGCAGGAGCTGGCAGAGGCGGAGAAGGTCTGTCTGCTTGCAATGCGTATGATCACGCCTGCCTGGACTGGGGTACGGCTGAAGAAGAATCTTGAGATGTCAGAGCAGATCCTCCGACATTGCATGGCTGCAAGGCTCTGCTGCACCAGGGAGCCGGAGGCGGCGGAGGTAATGCGGGGGTATATTGACGAGCGTTGTGATGCCGGGCGGGGAAGCGCCGACGTGGGAAGGCATGGAGAAGCCGGGTGGGAAAGCGCCGACGTAGGAGGGGATGGAGAAGCCGGGCGGGGAAGCGCTGACGTGGGAGGAGATAAAGAAGCCGGGCAAGAAAGCGCTGACGTGGGAGGAGATAGAGAAGCCGGGCAAGAAAGCGCTGACGTGGGAGGAAATGGAGAAGCCGGGCGGGAAAGAGCCGACGGGAGAGGGGATCAAGAAGATGGAAGCTGACAGGATTGATTTTGTACTGCCGTGGGTTGACGGCGCAGATCCGGCATGGCTGGAACAGAAAAGACAGTATGAGACGGGCTGCGGGGAGGATGCCAAGGAGGAGCGCTTCCGGGATTGGGACAACTTAAGGTACTGGTTCCGGGGAGTGGAGAAATTTGCGCCCTGGGTGGGAAGGATCCACTTTGTCACATGGGGGCATGTGCCTGCGTGGCTTAACACTGCCAACTCCAGGATTCATATCGTAAGGCATGAGGATTATATGCCGGAGGAGATCTTGCCTGTCTTCAGCAGCCATCCCATAGAGCTGCTCATGCACAGGATAGAAGGGCTTTCAGAGAGGTTTGTCTATTTTAACGACGATTTCTTTTTGATAGATAAGGTGCCGGAGAGCTTTTTTTTTCAGGACGGGCTGCCCTGCGACATGCTTGCCTTCCAGCCGGTGGTCGCCAATCCAGCCAATCCGGTAATGTCCCATATTTATCTGAATAATTCCCTGGCGCTGTCCAGGCATTTTGACAAAAGGGCAAATGTGAAGGCACAGCCCGGAAAGTATTTTAAGGCGGGCTATCCGCCGCTGTATTTTTTTTATAACCTGCTGGAGCTTGCCTTTCCGCTTTTTACGGGCTTTTATACTGTGCATGGTCCCTCCCCTTTTTTAAAAAGCACCTTTGAGGAGGTCTGGGAGCGGGAGGGGGAGCTGTTAATGCGGACCTGCAGCCACCGTTTCCGCAGCGAGGAGGATGTAAGCCAGTATCTCATCCGGGAATGGCAGAAGCTCTCGGGGAAGTTCCGGCCCAGGAATATAACGGGGAGATTCCGCTATTTCAATGTGGAGGACCACAATCCGGCGCTGCTTAAAACGATCAGGAGGCAGAAGGCGGATATGATCTGTATCAACGATGCCAACAGGAAGATAGATTTTGAAGGAGCGAAGGCGGAGATCAACGACGCCTTGAAAGCCATCCTTCCGGAAATGAGTTCCTATGAAATATGAAAAAGGCGAAAAAAAGATGGCGCATAAAGGGCAGATGCCAGAGCCGGGGAAGGTGTCAAAGCCGGAACAGGCGCCGGGCAGAAAAGGGAAAGAGGACAAAGCAGGATCAGAGAAGATCACCAGAACGGAATATTCCATGCGCAACACTTCTGTGGCGCTGGTATCGAGGGTCACGGCGATCATCATGGGGTATCTGCTGAGGGTGGTCTTTACGCGTACCTTAAGCGAGAGCTATGTGGGTCTGAACGGCCTGTTTATTGACATTATCAATGTGCTGTCTCTCTCGGAGATGGGGATTGGGACTGCTGTCACATTTGCGCTGTACCGTCCCATCGCGGAGGGAGATATTGAGAAACAGAAATCCCTGATGATGCTGTACCGCAGGTTTTACAGGATCGTGGTGGCGGTGGTGGCAGTGCTGGGCTGTGTACTGATTCCTTTTATGAGGATACTGATCAGGGACTATAAGGATGTGGACAACCTGATCCTGATCTATCTTCTGTATCTTGCCAATACCATATGTTCGTACCTTCTGATCTACAAAAAAACCCTGCTGGACGCCCAGCAGAAAATGTACATAGGAGTTTTTTATCAGACTTTTTTCTGGGTGGTACAGGATGTGCTGAAAATTGCCGTGCTGCTGGTATGGCAGGATTTTATCCTGTTTTTGGTCATTGGGATTGTGACTACGCTGCTCTGCAACCTCTGTATTTCCAGGGCGGCCGACAGGAGAAATCCCTATCTGCGGGACAGGGATGCAGTACCTTTGCCTGCGGAGGAAAAAAAGGAAATTTTTGCAAATATCCGCGCCATGATGATGCACAAGGTGGGGGCAGTGATCGTAAATAATACGGATAACCTGGTGCTGTCTGCCTGTGTGGGGCTCCTGAGCGTGGGCAGCTATTCCAACTATTATCTGCTGCTGGGGTCTGTGCGCCAGATCCTGAACCAGGTGTATCAGGGGATCACGGCAAGCGTGGGAAACCTTGGGGTGATGGAGGACGAGAGCCGTGTGAAGCGGGTTTTTAAGGCAGCTGTCTTTATCGGACAGTGGCTGTACGGCGTGGCGTTCATCTGTCTGTACGAGCTGCTGAATCCCTTTGTGGAGCTCAGCTTTGGGGAAAAATTCCTCTTTTCAAAAGAGATTGTGTTTGTCCTCTGTCTGAATTTCTATCTGAACGGATTGCGGAATGCGGCATTGACCTTCCGGGATTCCATGGGACTGTTCTGGCATGACCGCTATAAGTCGGTCCTGGAGGCGGGGCTTAACATTGTGTTTTCCCTGATCCTGGTATATTATATGGGAGTTATCGGCGTGTTCCTGGGGACGCTTTTCAGCATGCTTCTGACCTCCTGCTGGATAGAGCCCTATATCCTTTACAAGCATGGATTTAAATGCTCCAGTAAGGGCTTCTTTTTGCGCCAGGGGCTTTACATCGCCCTGATGACGGCGGTGTGGCTGGTGACAGACGCTGCCTGTAATGCCGCGGCGTCATGGGCAGGCAGCCTTTTTGCAGAGCTACTGATCCGGCTGGCCCTGTGCGTTGTGGTGCCAAACGTGCTGTTTTTGCTCCTCTATGGCGGTACGGCGGACTTTAAGTATACGGTAAATAAGGCATTAGGCTTTATAAAGGCTCGGATGAAAAGAGAGGAGAGATGAGCTTTATCTAAAAGTCTTCGATCAAGCGGCTGATCTCTGCTTCCTCCAGGCTGGTGCATTGCCTGTCCCGGATGGCGTAGACCCGGGTGCATAGGTTCAGGACAGTGGGGCGGTGGGTGGTGACAATACAGGTGCGCGGGTAGGTGTCCTGCATGATGTTGTGCAGGAGCCGGCGTTCCGTGGCTACATCCAGGGCGGAGGTAGCCTCATCCATCAGCAGGATGGGGGACCTGCGCAGCAGGGAGCGGGCGATGGAGAGGCGCTGGGCCTGCCCTTCGGAAAAGCCTGTCCCCCGTTCGCCTACCCTGCTGTCTATGCCGTCGGGAAGCCTGCTCACAAAGTCCCAGGCGCAGGCGGTTTTCAGGGCTTCCATGATCTCATCGTCGGTGGCGTCCGGTTTGACATTTCTCATATTTTCGGCGATCGTCCCGGAGAACATGGTGTTGCCCTGAGGCACATAGGAGAAAAGCCTTCTGGTGGAGGGGGACATCCTCAGCCGATCGCCTTTGCTTGCCACGAAGCTCTCGCCTCCGCAGGGGGAAATCAGGGACAGAAGCAGCCGCAGCATGGTAGTCTTGCCCTCGCCGGAGGGCCCTACCAGCGCTACGATCTCATGGGGGTGCGCCTCCAGGGAAGCGCCTGCAAACACGTTATTTCCGTCCTGGTAGGAGTATGTGATATCCTGCAGCAGGATGGAAATGCCGTCGTTTTTGTGCTGATTTAAGAAAGCTGCCGCCGCAATGTCGCCGCTGTGATCCTCCTGAGGCATTTCCACGATATCCATCAGCCGTCCCGCCGAGGTGGTCAGGCTGATGACGGAGGGGACCAGGGAGGTCAGGTTGTGCAGCGCGCCGGTCAATGTGCCGGAGAGTCCCAGGAACATGGTCATGGTGCCGTAGTCGATGGCGCCGCTCCAGACCCGGTAGATGCCCCAGCCGTAGGCGGCATAGGAAACCAGGATGGACACAGTGGACAGAAGCAGCGAGGTACCCATGGATATTTTCTGGAAATCCAGCTTCATGGCGATGTAATCCTTCTGCAGGCGCTTTAGCCTGCCTGTATAAAAGGGCACCAGGTCAAAGGCTTTGATGGTCTGGATATTGGAGAAAGCCTCCTGATTGAAGCCGGACATGGCGGCGGACATGGCGGCACTGCGCTTGTTGTTGTTCACCATGCGCCTCATCAGGGTTCTGGACAGCAGCAGGCTGACCGGCATGCCCAGAAAGGCAAAGACGGCAAAGGAGATATCATTGCTGGCAACCACCGCGAAGGCGCTGACAAAGCGGAAGATATAGACCACCATGTTGGGGATGAAGTTCAGCACGCCGTTTGAGATATTGGAGGTGTCGGAGCCCCAGCGGGTCAGCAGATCTCCCGTGTGATATTTGGTCAGGGATTCCCAGTCCGTCACCAGGATCTTGGAGAAAATGTCGGACTTGATCTCCGCGTCCACGTTCATGCTGATCCGGCTGGAGGCGTAATTGGCGAGCTGGTTCACCAATGTGGAGCCTACCCCCAGCCCGATCATGGCGGCAAAGGTCCTGACCACCTCTCCCGCCTGGTATCCGGTGATGATATTTACCAGATCCCTGGAGACGAAGCCGGAGAGCAGAGAGACGAGGGTCCCGATAAGCCCCAGCAGGGTATAAAATATCATTGGCATCCAATAGTGGCGGGCATATTGGTAGATCCACCTGGTCTGCCGCAGCATTTCCTGGATGCGGCCTGCTTTGATGCGTTCTATGTAAAATTGCAGTCTCTCCCTGAGATAGTTCATGTCGGTTCTCCCTCACTGCCAAAAACAGCATTACCCCGTTTCAGGGGGCAATGCTGTCTTAAGGTTCTTAATTCTTTTGATGTCTGCTTCTGCTCATCAGTTACCGTCGCCGCCTTTGCCCTGGACATTCACTGTCTTGGTGCAGGATATTGTTGCGCCTGTGCAGGAGAGAGCTTTAGTGGTCGCTTCGTCTGCAGCTTTAACCCATACCTTGTAGGTGGCATGATCGCCGGACTGATAAGCGTTTGCGTGTGATTCACGGGTAACGGTCACTGTGTTGCCGCTATAGCTGCAATCCCAGTTATTTTCGGTATAAGCATCCGTAAGTGCATTGTTAAATGCAAGCGTGACTGTGGAAGCAGTGGATATGTGCTCTACACTATCAGAATGCGTTATATCTACTTCAAAAACGTTATGTGAACCGTTCCAGTCTTGCACAGAATAAGCTGCCACAGACCAGCAATCTGCCGACCCGCTGGCGGCGTATACGCCTTCCGCAATATCTTCGTTTGCCAATACTATAGGTTTTTCGTAATGATTCATTTTTTTTCCCCACTTTCCTGTATCATTTTTCCTTTTAAATGCTTTTGTTATTCGCTGCCGGATATGATCTGTTGCCGTGAGGACCGCAATATCCATGCGGTGGAGCGGATCACATTCTGTCCCGCAGCGTGACAGGCTTAATCCCCATTGCCTGCCGAGGAAGTCTTGATCATTCAAATATTACATCGCCCAGTCTGTTACCGGATCGTCGGGACCATAGCCTTTCTTTTCCCAGGAAGGCTTGCGGTTGCCATTGTCCGTATCATAACTCGCGGCGTAATCGGAATCCACATAGTGTGTCTGCAGTCCGCACCCATTGTGTGTATTCGCCGGACAGCCGAGGCATGCGAACTGCTGCTTGTAGCCTCTGGTCCCGCCTGCCCAATCCGAATAATCGGGAGCCTGCCATACGCCTTGCATGTATATACTGTCGCATTTTGGACCGTTTCCGGAACCATCCGCCGTTCCGCCGTCACTGGCGGCGCCGCTCGCCATATAAACGCCCTCTGACGCGTCAAGGTCTTTGAGCACCTTTGGTGTTTCGTAAGAATTCAATTTTATTCCCCCCTTTCCTGATTGCAGGGATACCCCTGTTTATAACATTTTTCACCCCAGGGCTGCTAGAGCTGCCCTGTTAATATAGTTATGATTATTGTAATCCATTGGAAAGCGGACTGTCAAGAGGAATAGCGGTTTTTTGGATTTTTTTAGCCATATTTTAGCCTGTGCCGAAAGAGCTGGCGGGCAGGAGGGCGAATATTCTTAAATTTTCTTGACATTCTACCGCAGAAAAGGTATGCTTACATGAGATAAATTAATTTGCTCCACATAAGTTTAACTAAAATATTCAGTTATCTCATTATGTTTCTTAGCTGACTTTTCTTATGTTTCCATATCTTTTAATGCGTTTATTGCTTTTTGCTGCTTTCATTGTTTTTATTGCTGCCAATCTCAGCTCCGCCTCCGGTCCCGTAACAATCCGAATGAACAATGACTACTTGTTCAGAGCGCTGCTCCAGCAGAACAATAATGCCCTGAAGGGGCTTATCTGCTCGCTCCTCCATATGTCTCCCCAAGAGGTCCGCTCCGTGAGCGTCACTAACCCGATCCTGCTGGGGACCTCTATCGATGACAAGACCTTTTTCCTGGATGTGCATACGCTCCTCAACAACAGCAGCATTATCAACCTGGAACTGCAGGTCATCAATGAACACAACTGGACGGAACGCTCCCTGGTTTACCTCTGCCGTGCCTTTGACAACCTGGCTCGGGGCAGGGACTACCACCAGGTACTGTCCGCTGTCCAGATCGGTCTGTTGGATTTCACACTGTTTCCGGAGCATCCCGAATTCTATGCAACCTATCGGATGCTGAATGAGAAAAACCACATGTTATATAGTGACAAACTGCGCCTTTCTGTGGTAGACTTAAACCATATAGAAATGGCGACCGATGAGGACAGGCGATACCATACAGACAGCTGGGCGTCATTCTTCAAGGCCACCACATGGGAGGAGATCAAAATGCTCGCGCAGAAGGACGAATATATCCACGATGCTGCCAACACCATCTACCAGCTCAGCCAGGATGAAATGATACGCCTGCAGTGCGAAGCCCGGGAGGACTACTACCTCAGGCAGCGTTCGGTTGAGCACTATATGCAGGAGCAGAACGCTACAATTCAGGCGCTGCAGGATACTAATAAGGCACAGAGCGCCATGATCCAGGAGCTGCGTGATATGGTTGCAGTGCTTCAGGCGCAGGCTGGGCAGCAGAGGAGCGGTTCCTAAGGGGTGGGGCAGTCATTGGGGGCGGCTGCAAAAATATCATAGGGGGGGCAGGACATGGTTTATGAGGAAATAGTCGGCAGGTTTGGATTAAAAAGAGGTGACAGGGTCTGGCTGTCGTCGGAATTGATCCAGCTGGCACTGGCTTTCAGGAAAAAGGGAATTAGATTTGACGGTTCGGCGCTTCTGGATGCGTTTCAGGAGGCCATAGGCAGCGAGGGGACTCTTATGCTTCCTGTGTTTTCTTTTGAGTTCAGCAATAATCAATATTATGATATTATAAAGACCAGAGGGACCACGGGTGCTCTGGGCAATATGGCGCTGGACAGGCAGGATTTCTTAAGGACCAGGCATCCGATGCATTCTTTTGCCGTGTGGGGGAAGGACAGGGAACGGCTTGCCGCCATGGAAAACAGGCATTCCTTTGGGGTGGATTCCCCTTTTGCGTACTGTATTGGCAGCCGCGTAAAGCAGGTTATGCTGGGGACGGATTATGTCCATGCCATGACTTTTATTCATTATGCCGAGACTGCCTGTGGTGTGCCTTATCGGTTTGCCAAGAGCTTTACAGGCACCTATGTGGACGAACAGGGGGTCGGTGGGCAGCGGACTTATGATTATGCGGCAAGGAAGCTGGAGATAGAGCCCACGGAGCAGTTTAACAGGATGGGAGGAATCCTGGAGCAAAAGGGATTGGCGGAAAAGATTGATATGGACGGGCTGGCCTGCTATATCGTAGATCTGGCAGGGAGCTATCCTGTCATATGCAGGGATATCATTGAAAATAAATGTGAAAATATATATGATTTCAACATTCCAAGGGAACAGGTCTTTGGATGAACGGCAGCAAATGACGAGGGAGGGAACGGCGATGTATGCCACTGTTTTACAATATCTGGAGGAAACTGCAGAGAGGTTTCCGGATAAGGCAGCTTTTGCGGATATGGCGGAAACCTATACTTTCAGGGAACTGGCTGACCTGGCGGGGAAGGCGGGCAGCGCCATAGCTAAGAGGGTTGGTCCCCGGGAACCGGTTATGGTCTATATGGATAAAAAGGCTTATAATGTCCCTGTCTTTCTCGGAGCTGCCTATGCTGGATGCTTCTATGTGCCTGTGGATGATCAGATGCCGGCGGAGCGGGTGAAGCTGATCCTGGATACACTGCAGCCGGGACTGATCATCTATGACGACGCTGCTGAGGGCAGGCTGGAGGAGATCGGTGGCCAGGTCGGCAGGATGCATTATAAAGAAGCGTTCCAGGCGGAGATTGACGAAGCGAGGCTGCATGCCATCCGCCAAAATGCGAAAAATACGGATCTGCTGTATGTGTTGTTCACAAGCGGCTCCACAGGTGTTCCCAAGGGGGTGACGATCTCACATGGGGCGGTGATCGACTTCATGGAGTGGATCTGTGACAAATACCGGCTGGATGAAACTGCGGCCCTGTGCAATCAGGCACCGTTTTACTTTGATGCGTCCGTGCCGGACCTGTACATTCCCTTAAAGACGGGGGCTACGGTATACATACCGCCCAAGAGCTATTATACATTTCCCAAAAAGGTGCTTCAGTTCATCGAACAGAAAGAGATCAACACCCTGATCTGGGTTCCCTCCGCACTATGTAACGTGGTGAACTGCAGGGCGTTTGATGTGTGCGTCCCCGGGACGGTCAGGCTGGTGATCTTCTGTGGGGAAGTAATGCCCTGCAGGCATCTCAATGTCTGGAGAAAAAATATACCCAAGGCTTTATTTGTCAATATGTACGGACCTACGGAGGCTACTTACGCCTGTATGTACTATAATATAGACAGGGAATTTGCAGATGATGAGAAACTGCCCCTGGGGAGGGCGTGTGAAAACAGTGGGATCCTGCTTCTGGGGGAGGATGACAGGGCAGTGGAGGACGGCGAGATCGGGGAGATCTGTATCCTGGGGCAGTGCCTTTCCAACGGATATTATAATGCCGCTGACAGGACCAGGGCGGTCTTTGTGCAGAATCCTGTGAATACCAGGTGGACGGAATATCTCTACAGGACCGGCGACCTGGCGTACAGGGACGCCGCCGGGAATATGGTATTTGCCGGCAGGAAGGATTTCCAGATCAAGCGTCTGGGTCACAGGATCGAACTGGGCGAGATAGAGAACGCCATGCTTGCAGTCGCCGAGATAGAGAATGCGTGCTGCATCTTTCATGATGCCCGGGAGGAGATCATCGCTGTCTATACCGGCAGGATCGGGACGGATGAGGTAAACGGAAGGCTGGGGGCCAGACTGCCCCAGTACATGCTCCCGGGCAGATATGTCAGGCTGGATGCCATGCCCATGAACCTGAACGGGAAGATTGACAGGGCGAGGTTAAAACAGGAATACGCGGAGGAAACCACATGGACAGATTGATGAAGATATTGAAGAAGGTCAAGCCGGAGGCTGACTTTGAGGGGAGTAAGGCTCTGGTGGAGGATGGGATTTTGGACTCCCTTGACATAGTGGAGGTCATAATGGAGATTGAGAAGGAATTTGGGATCGAGATACCCCCTGACCAAATCGATCCGGACAATTTCCAGTCGGTCCAGGCCATATGGAAGATGATACAGGATATTTTTACAACGAAGTGTTGACATTTCGTGAATTCAGGACTATACTTACGTCATGAACAATGGTTAATGATTATCAATGTGAGAGTGGCTGCAAAGCCACTCTCACTTGCTTGTACACAGGTCGCACAGGGAAGTTTGCTGCTGACGCAGCATGCGGGCGGCGCGGGGAGCAGGGAGAAAATTCCCTGTTCGATTGATGCATAGTGGGAGCGGATGCGGGAAGGAGGCATACATGTCCAGGAGGGAAGATTACGAGGCAAAAACGGAGGCGCTGCTTAAGCCCATCGCAGAGGCGAACGGCGTGTCCATCTATGATGTGGAGTATGTGAAAGAAGGCAGTGACTATTATCTGCGCGCTTTTATCGACAAGCCCCAGGGGGTGAATATCAAGGATTGTGAGAATGTGAGCCGCGCCCTCTCGGATGCGCTGGACAGAGAGGATTTCATACCGGATTCTTATATTTTGGAGGTGAGCAGCCCGGGGCTTGGGCGCACATTGAAGAAAGATAAGCATCTCCAGGCCAGCATCGGGCAGCAGGTGGAGATCAGGCTTTTTAAGCCCATAGACAAGTGCCGGGAGTTTGAGGGGAAACTCACAGGCTTTGACAGGGAGAGTGTTACAATCCTTCAGGAGGAAGGCGCCAGGAGCTTTCCGCGCAGCGATATCGCGCTGATCCGGCTGGCGTTTGACTTCTGAGTTCTGAGGATGATGGAAGATACAGTAAATGAATGAGGCGGGAGCGCCGGAATGGAGGAAAAGGAAAAGAAATGAACAAGGAATTGATGGAAGCTTTTGATATTTTGGAGAAGGAGAAGGAGATCAGCAAGGAGACTCTGTTTGAGGCGATTGAAAACTCACTGCTCACGGCGTGCAAGAGCCATTTTGGCAAGGCGGACAACGTGAAGGTGGAGATAGACCGTGAAACCTGCGATTTCCTGGTCTATGCGGAGAAGGAAGTGGTCCCCGACAAGGAGGATGTGGAGGACGACTGCCTGCAGATTTCTCTGGAGGACGCAAGACAGATTTCGACAAAGGCTTCCGTGGGAGACATCATCCATGTGGAGATAAAGTCCAGGGAGTTTGGGCGCATCGCCACACAGAACGCCAAGAACGTGATCCTGCAGAAGATCCGTGAGGAGGAGAGGAGTGTCATCTACAATCAGTATTTTGAGAAGGAGAAGGATGTAGTAACCGGTGTCGTGCAGCGATATGTCGGCAAAAATATCAGCATCAACCTGGGCAAGGCGGACGCCATGCTCAGTGAGGGCGAAATGGTAAAGGGAGAGGTGTTCCGGCCTACAGAGCGCATCAAGGTGTACATCCTGGAGGTCAAAAATACGCCAAAGGGGCCCCGCATCAATGTGAGCCGGACACATCCGGAGCTGGTAAAAAGGCTGTTTGAGTCCGAGGTGACGGAGATTAAGGACGGCACTGTGGAGATCAGGAGCATTGCCCGTGAGGCTGGTAGCCGTACCAAGATTGCCGTGTGGAGCAACAATCCAAACGTGGACGCGGTGGGTGCCTGTGTGGGTATGAACGGCGCCAGGGTGAACGCCATTGTGGAGGAGCTGCGAGGAGAGAAGATTGACATTGTGAACTGGGACGACAATCCTGGCAATCTGATACAGAATGCCCTTTCCCCGGCGAAGATCGTGGCGGTTTTCGCCGATCCGGATGAGAAGACCGCAAAGGTCGTGGTTCCGGATTATCAGCTGTCCCTGGCGATCGGCAAGGAAGGGCAGAACGCAAGGCTTGCCGCAAGGCTGACCGGCTACAAGATCGACATCAAGTCCGAGACTCAGGCAAAGGATGCACCCGGCTTCCGCTATGAAGATTATATGGATGAGGAATATGAGGACGAGGAAGAATACGACGGCGCTGAGGAGTACGGGGACGGCGAAGAAAAAGAGTATGCCGGAGAATACGACGGCGAATATGGAGACGAAGAATACGACGGCGCTGAGGAGTACGGAGACGGCGAAGAAAAAGAGTATGCCGGAGGAGCCGCCAGCGAATACGGGGACGAGGAAGAATACGACGGCGCTGAGGAGTACAGGGACGGCGAAGAAAAAGAGCATGCCGATGAAAGCGACGGCGGGTACGGTGACGAAGAATACGATGACGGTGTGGAAGACGGGGACGAAGATGACAGGGAGCAGTGAGAGGATATGGCAAAAAAGGTTCCTTTGAGGCAGTGTGTGGGCTGCGGTTTGATGAAAGGGAAAAAAGAGATGGTCAGGATCCTGAAAACACCGGAGGATGAGATTTGTCTGGATGTGACAGGAAAGAAGAACGGGAGAGGCGCATATGTTTGTAAGAGCGGGGAATGTCTGAGGATGGCACGCAAAAACAAAGGTTTGGAGCGCTCTTTCAAAATGAATATCCAGAGTGAAATATATGATGCGCTGGAGAAGGAGTTTGAGAAGCTTGAGACAGAATAAGGTTTTATCGCTCTTGGGAATTGCCATGAAGGGACGCAATCTGGTCAGTGGAGAATTCCAGACTTTGGAAGCAATAAAAAAAGGCTCCGCCATGCTGGTGATCATAGCGGAGGATGCGTCGGACAATACCAGAAAACTTTTTACTGATAAGAGCACCTTTTACGGGGTGCCGGTAGCAAGCTTTGGGACGAAGGAAAGCCTGGGGCATGCGATCGGAAAAGAGCAGCGGTCGGCGGTCGGCGTATGCGATGCGGGATTAGCGGATGCGATCATCAAACAACTGAAAGAGGAGTAGGACGCCCGTAAAGGCAGAAATGGAGGAAAGCATGGCGAAAATAAAGATACATGAACTTGCTAAGGAATTGGAAGTGCAAAGCAAAGTGATTTTGAGCTTCCTGCAGGAAAAAGGCATTGAGGCAAAGGCCGCACAGAGTTCTGTGGAAGAAACTGCCGCACAGCTTGTGAGAAGCGCTTTTGCAAAAAAGGATAAAGACAGGCCGGATGCGGGTAAGGCAGGTAAGGACAGCCAGGAAACAGGTAAGGCGGATACAGGCAGGGCAGGTAAGGACAGCCAGG